>JAOXSC010000113.1 GCA_025800215.1 Marinibacterium sp. | reverse complement strand
CGGTATCCGTGGCCAGCCCAACCCGCAGCCCTTCGCCCACCCGCGCGGCCATGTCGAACAGGCCCGAGCCGATGAACGTGTTTGACGTCGGGCAATGGACCAGGGCGGCATCCACCTCGCGCAAGCGGGCCCGTTCGCGGGGCTCCAGATGGATGGCATGCCCGTAGAGACCGTTTGGCCCCAACAGCCCGTGCTGTTCATAGGTGTCCAGATAGTCCCGCGCCGATGGGTAGAGGGATCTGACCCACTCGATTTCGTCGGTCTGTTCGCTCAGATGGGTTTGCATCAGGCAATCGGGATGCTCGGCCCAGAGCGCGCCCAGGGCGGACATCTGTTCGGGCGTCGAGGTGGGCGAGAACCGCGGCGTGATGGCATAGCCCAGCCGCCCCCGCCCGTGCCACCGCTCCAGCAGGGCCTTGCTGTCGTCATAGGCCGATTGTGCGGTGTCACGCAGGTCGTCGGGCGCGTTGCGGTCCATGCAGGTCTTGCCGGTGATGACCCGTTGGTGTCGCGTCTCTGCCTCGGCAAAGAACGCATTGACGCTGGCGGGGTGGATGGTGGCAAAACTGCACAGCGTGGTGGTGCCATGGGCCGTTGTCAGGTCCAGGGTGCGGCGGGCGATTTCGGCTGCATAGGCGGGATCGGCCAGCCGTGCCTCTTCGGGGAATGTATAGCTGTTCAGCCAGTCGATCAGCCGCTTGCCCCAACTGGCGATCATGGCGGTCTGGGGATAGTGCATATGGGCATCGACAAAACCCGGCAGAATGATCTGGTCGCCACGGGGGTCGACAGCGGCCTGCGGGTGGGCAGCACGCAGCGCATCCGCCGCACCCAGCGCCGCGATATGTCCGTCGCGGATCAGCACGGCCTCTTCCAGGTGGATCGCGTCGTCGGGCGGCACGTCAAAGGGGCTGCGATCAAAGCAGAGCACGCGCCCTGTGAGCAAGGTCTCTTTGGTCATGTCGCACCTCTTTGCTGCCTGAACCACTGCACAAACTATCGGCCGAGACTTGCCACGTAAATTCGCGCATTGTCGTTGTTTTCTGATAGCTGCTTCAACTAGGTTGCCGACAATACCAACAGGAGGCGGCAGATGCTGGACGAGACCGAGGATAACAGCGCCCAAAGCGCCTATGCCCTGCCGCTGAAAACCGTGTCGCGGATTCAATACGCGGTGGATATTGGCGATGCGGCGCAATTGCAGTTGCTGCTGGAGCCGCTGCACCCTGCGGATATTGCTGACCTGCTGGAACAGATGAACGCCTATGACCGGGGCAGGCTGATCCGATTGTTCGGGCGCGAGTTTGACGGGGACATCCTGTCAGAGCTGGAGGAGGGCCTGCGCGAAGATGTGATTGGCATCCTGACGCCCGAGGTTCTGGCCGAAGCGGTGCGTGATCTGGACAGTGACGACGTGGTCGACCTGGTCGAGGATCTGGGCGAACCGCAGCAAGAGGCGATCCTGGACGCGCTGGAGGATGCGGACCGGGCGGTGGTGGAGCAATCGCTGTCCTGGCCCGAGGATTCCGCCGGTCGGATGATGCAGCGCGAAGTTGTGGTGGCCCCCGAACACTGGACCGTGGGCGCGGCGATTGACCATCTGCGCAGCGCCGAACACCTGCCCGAGCAGTTCTATCACGTTGTGCTGGTCGATCCGCGCATGCATCCGGTGGCCAATGTCACGCTGGGCCGGTTGATGGGGTCGCGCAGGGAGGTGGCGATGCGGGGCATCGCCGAAGAGGTGTTCCAGGTCATCCCCGCGGCCGAGGACGAGGGCGAGGTGGCGTATGCGTTCAACCAGTATCACCTGATTTCGGCCCCGGTGGTGGATGACGAAGGACGTCTGGTTGGCGTGATCACCATTGATGACGCCATGGCGGTTCTGGACGACGAACACGAGGAAGACATTCTGCGTCTGGCCGGGGTGAATGACGAAAGCTCTTTGTCGGATAACGCGTTGGAAACCAGCAAGCGGCGGGTGCCTTGGCTGTTGGTGAACATGTTTGCAGCGGTGTTGGCGGCGCTGGTGATCGGCCTGTTCGAGGCAACGATATCGGCCTATGTGGCGCTGGCCGCTTTGATGCCGATTGTGGCGTCCATGGGGGGCAATGCGGGCACGCAGTCTCTGACCGTGGCGGTGCGGGCTCTGGCGACCAAGGATTTGACCAATGCCAATGTCTGGCGCGTGATCCGGCGCGAGGCGATTGTGGGGCTGATGAACGGGGTGTTGTTTGCCACGCTGATCGGCGGGTTGGCCTTTGTGCTGTATGACAGTGCGGCGCTGGGCATGGTGATTGCGGCGGCGCTGGTGGTGAACATGTTGACCGCGGCGCTGGCCGGGATCGGTGTGCCGGTCGTGTTGGAACGGGTGGGGGCGGATCCGGCGCTGGCGTCGGGCACATTCGTGACAACCACGACGGACCTGATGGGGTTCTTTGCCTTTCTGGGGCTGGCGACGGTGGTGTTGTTGTGAGTCTGGAGGATCGCAAGACCGCCGCGCGCAAGGCCGCTTTTGCCCGGCGCAAGGCCGCCCATGCGGAGCAGGCCCCCGGCGCGGCCGGGCATCTGTCGCAGGTCCTGGCAGGCTATCGCGGCGTGCCGCTGGCGGGCTACATGCCGATCCGGACCGAAATTGACCCGCTGCCCGCCATGGCCGAGGCGGCGGCGCATGGGCCGGTCGGCGTGCCGGTCATCACGGGCGCGGGCCAGCCGCTGCGGTTCAGCCGCTGGGAACCGGAATGCGATTTGGTGGATGGCCCGTTTGGCGCGCGTGTGCCTGCGGCCGCCGATTACTTTGAGCCTGAGATCGTGATTGTCCCTCTGGTCGCCTGGGACGGGCAGGGCGGGCGTCTGGGGTATGGCGGGGGGTTCTACGACCGCACGCTGGAGCAACTGCGCGCCCGCCGGGCGACGCTGGCCATCGGATTTGCCTTCGAGGCGCAGGAGGCCGAGACGCTGCCGCTGGAGCCGACGGATCAACCGCTGGACCTGCTGGTGACCGACCGGCGGGTTCTGAGTTTTTGACCGGGCATGCCCGACTGGGTTTCACAGTATTGTGAGTGGAAATCCGGCGGGCCGGCAGCTTAGCGCGGCTGCACAACTTTCAAGGGAAATCTTCGCGCAACATTCGTGATCTGTCTCGGCGCGGGCGGCGTAGCCCGTGCACAGTGCCTGGATGCACTGAGCTTATTGGGAGATCCAACATGTTTCGTCGTACTTTTCTGGCCGTGACCGCGGCTGCCACAATGGTTTCCGCCGCGCCTGTCTGGGCGGGGGGGCATTCCAAGGATATCGTGGATACCGCCGTGGCGGCGGGTAGCTTTTCCACCTTGGTGGCCGCGGTCGAAGCGGCAGGGTTGGTTGAGACGCTGAAGGGCGAGGGCCCGTTCACGGTTTTCGCGCCGACCGATGATGCGTTCAAAGCCCTGCCCGAGGGCACCGTGGAAACGCTGCTGAAGCCCGAGAACAAGGATCAGTTGGTTGCGATCCTGACCTATCATGTGGTGGCCGGCAAGGTGATGAGCGGCGATCTGAGCGACGGCATGAAGGCTGCGACGGTGCAGGGCAGCGACGTGACCATCGGCACGTCGGGTGGCGTGACCGTGAACGGGGCCAATGTGGTGTCGGCGGATATCGAAACATCGAATGGCGTGATCCATGTGATCGACGCGGTGATCCTGCCGAAGTAACGCGCGGGGCGCGGGGGCCGTTTTCCTCCAAGAGACCTCAGCGAAACGCCTGGTTTTTTTGGGGGAAGTATGAGACCGCGCAGCGCGCAGCGTCGTTTTGCGCGCTGATCAGGCGGCGTTTACGCCGCCACAGACTGCTGACAAAGTCCTCGCCTTTGGCGGGGGTTTTTGATTCAATGGGGTATGTTGAGAACGCCCTCAGCGCAGCAGACCGAACTTGAGATGGTGACTTTGGAGCAGTTGGTTCCGAGCGATCATCTTTTGCGC
>JAOXSC010000107.1 GCA_025800215.1 Marinibacterium sp. | reverse complement strand
TGGCGGGCGGGTGATGAAAAACGTCACCGGCTATGATCTGGTCAAGCTGATGGCGGGGTCCTGGGGGACGCTGGGGGTGCTGACCGAAGTCGCTCTCAAGGTGCTGCCGGCGGTCGAGGCCGAAGAGACGCTGGTGATCGAGGGGCTGGCGCCTGAACAGGCGGTGGCGGTGATGTCGGCGGCGATGAGCACGCCCTATGACGTCAGCGGCGCGGCGCATCTGGGCGGGGACGCCCCGCGCACCTGCGTGCGCCTGGAAGGGTTTGGCGATTCGGTTGCCTATCGCGCCAAGCAGCTGTCGGCCGAGCTGGGGCGGTTTGGTGCGGTGTCGCTGGCCGGGGCCGGGTCTGCGGCGCTTTGGCAGCAGATCCGCGATCTGGCACCGTTCCACGGGGCCGAAGGCGATGTCTGGAAGATCTCGGTCAAGCCATCCGACGGCCCGGCCGTGGTGGCGCGTCTGGGCGGGGCCCCGGTGGTGATGGACTGGGCCGGTGGTCTGGTCTGGGCGCTGATGCCGCAGGGCACCAACCTGCGCCCGCTGCTGGGGGGGATCGCGGGCCATGCGACGCTGGTGCGGGGGGGCCCCGACACCCATGCGCGGCTTGGCACCTTCCACCCCGAAGCCCCCGGCGTTGCCGCGCTCAGCACCGGTCTGCGCCGGCGCTTTGACCCCCGTGGCCTGTTCAATCCCGGCCTGATGTCCGCAGGCAAGGAGGCCTGAGCCATGCAAACCACATTCACCCCCGATCAGCTTCAGGATCCGGGCACCGCGCGCGCCAACGAAATCCTGCGCGCCTGTGTGCATTGCGGGTTCTGCACCGCGACCTGCCCCACCTATCAGGTGCTGGGCGACGAGCTCGACAGCCCGCGCGGGCGGATCTACCTGATCAAGGACATGCTGGAAAACAACCGGATCCCGGATGAGCGGACCGTCAAGCATGTGGACCGCTGCCTGTCCTGCCTGTCATGCATGACCACCTGCCCGTCGGGGGTGCATTACCTGCATCTGGTGGATCACGCGCGTGACTATATCGAAACCCATTACAAGCGCCCCTTTACCGACCGGGCACTGCGCTGGATCCTGGCGCGGATCCTGCCCTATCCGGGGCGGTTCCGGATGGCGCTGCTGGCGGCCAAGATCGGGCGCCCGTTCAGGGGGCTGATGCCGGATCCGCGGCTTCGTGCCATGCTTGACATGGCGCCCGCCACGATCCCGCCGGTCAGCCCCAATGACAAACCGCAAAGCTTTGCGCCCACGGCGCCCCGGCAAAAGCGCGTGGCGCTGATGACGGGCTGTGCGCAAAAGGCGCTGAACACCGACATCAACGACGCCACCATCCGCCTGCTGACCCGTCTGGGCTGCGAAGTCGTGGTGGCCGATGGGGCAGGGTGCTGTGGCGCGCTGACCCACCACATGGGCAAGACCGACGAAAGCCACGCGGCAGCGGCGGGCAATATCCGTGCCTGGACCCGCGAAATGGACGGCAAGGGGCTGGATGCGATTGTCATCAACACCAGCGGCTGCGGCACCACGGTCAAGGATTACGGGCACATGTTCCGCAATGACCCGCTGGCGGCGGATGCGGCGCGGGTGTCGGGCATCGCCATGGACATTTCGGAACTGCTGATGACGCTGGATCTGCCCCAGGGGGACGACAAGGATCTGACCGTGGCCTATCACGCCGCCTGTTCGCTGCAGCATGGGCAAAAGGTGAAAACCTATCCCAAGGATCTGCTGAAACGGGCCGGGTTCCGGGTGGTCGAACCGGCCGATAGCCACCTGTGCTGTGGCAGCGCGGGCACCTACAACCTGATGCAGCCCGAGATTTCAGGGCAACTGAAGGAGCGCAAGGTGCAGACGCTCGAGGCGCGCAACCCCGATCTGATCGCGGCGGGCAATATCGGCTGCATGATGCAGATCGGATCGGGCACCGAACTGCCCATCGTGCACACTGTCGAGCTGTTGGACTGGGCCACTGGCGGCCCGCAGCCGCCTGCACTGACCGCGCCCGGCAAACGCGCGCCGCAGGTGCCGATCCTGCGCTGAAACCGCAGGCGCGCATGGGATCATGGCGGGGGCCTTGAAAGGGGTCCCCGCACCCCCCAACTGAGTAGGGACGGATCGCCAAAGATGGGGTCCGTCATTCAAATCGCCGGCCCGTCCAGTCGGAGGGCCACATGTTTGATCGCTCAGTTATGAGGATGATACCCTATGCGTAGCTTTGATTTTGCCCCCCTGCACCGTTCCACCATCGGTTTTGACCAGATCGCCAATCTGATGGATCGCGCACTGTCCAGCGACGGGGCGCAGCCCAGCTATCCCCCCTACAACATCGAAAAAACCGCCGATGACGCTTATCGCATCTCTGTCGCCGTGGCAGGGTTCGGGCCCGATGACCTGAGCGTCGAGGTCAAGCAGAACGCGCTGGTGATCGCGGCCCGCAAGGGCGATGACGACACCAAGCGCAGCTATCTGCATCGCGGCATCGCCACCCGTGCGTTTGAACGCCGGTTCCATCTGGCAGACCATATCCGCGTGACCGGCGCCAGCCATGTGGATGGCATGCTGCATATTGATCTGGCCCGCGAAGTGCCCGAGGCGCTGAAACCCCGCCGCATCGACATTGCCCGCGCCGCCAGCGCCCCCGCCGACGTGGTCGAGGCGCAGCCCGTCAACTGATCTCATCCCGTTGAGGATGTGAAGCCGCTGGCCCGGGGGGAGACCCTCGGGCCGATTTGCTTTGCGATGGCCTCAGTTTTGGGCCATCCGGCCCGCCGCAATGGCCAGCCCGTCGGCCACGGCGGTGAAGACTTCGGCAAAGGAATGGTCGGCGTGCGGGAAATCCTGCCGCAGCGCGCCTGACACCATGCCCATCAGGCTTGATCCGCCGAAATAGATGATCTGCTCGACCTGATCGGGGGTGATCCCGGCAGGGGCCAGCGTGTCGGCCGCGCCGCGCCGCAGCGCTCCGGCAAAGGGGGTCAGAAGGTCGTCGAGCGACTGCGGCGGCAGGTCTGCGGCCAGCCCGCGTTCCAGCGCCTCAAGCCCGATCCGGGCTTGCGCCGCGCCGGAATTGGCGGCGATCTTGCCCGTTTCGACGCCAAAGGCCAGATCATGGCCCAGCTCGTTTTCGATCACCGACACAAGACGGTTCAGGCGCTCCGGCTCGACCGCCTGGCGCGCCATGTCGCTGGCCTGCCGCAGGGTCTGGGCGGTGTAGAGGAAGGGGATCTTTTCCCAGGTGGCCAGATCGTTGAAGATGGCGTTGGGGGCGGTCATGGTGCCGGGCCCGAAACTGTCACGTAGCGCCGAGCCCTTGCCCAGAAGGGGCATCACCCGGTCGATGCTGATGGCGCGGTCAAAATCGGTGCCGCCGATGCGCAACCCGTGATTGGCCAGGATCTCGACCCCGTCGGGGGCGCTGCGGAACAGCGAAAAATCCGATGTGCCGCCGCCGATATCGACGATCAGCCCCAGCGATTCGGGCCGCTCCAGCGCGCCGCTGGCGATGGCGGCGGCCTGAGGTTCGGGCATGAAGTCGACCGACGCAAAGCCCGCCGCGTGATAGCAGGCGCGCAGGTCGTCCTGGGCCTGCGCTTCGCGCGGGTCATCGGCCCCGTGGAAATAGACCGGGCGGCCCGACAGGGCGTGATCGAACCGCAGGCCGGTTTCGGCCTCGGCGCGGGTTTTGATGCGGGCCAGAAAGCGGCCGATGATGTCGACAAAGGTCACGCGCTCGTTCAGGATCTGGCGCTTTTCATGCATCAGGCTGGTGCCCAGCACGCGTTTGAGCGCGCGCATGAAGCGCCCTTCGCGCCCGTCCAGAAGGGCCTGGTTGGCGGGGTCTCCGATCAGGGTGTCTCGGTTGTCGAAATCGAAAAAGAAGGTGGTGGGCAGGGTGGACTGCCCCGGCGCCATGTCGATCAGGCGCGGCGCGTCGCCCTGCAGAAAGCCTGCCGCCGAATTCGACGTGCCAAAATCAATGCCCAGCACATGACCCTGCTCAGCCATGATCCCCGCCCCCTGCGATGTCAAAAAGAAAGGCGCCCCGTGTAAGGGCGCCCCGCGCATGGGTCAAGCGGTTTGCGCCCGTCGCGTTTCATGCCGCAAGAGCGCGCCGCTGGCGATCAGGATGATCGCGGTGCCCAGCCACATGTTGCCATCGGGGTAGAACCCGAAGACCAGCGCGCCCAGCCCCACGTTGAACACCAGCTTGAGATGGTCAAAGGGCTGCAGGAACGCCGCATCGGCCAGCGTATAGGCGCGCACCAGCACATGCTGGGCAAAGGCGGTCAGCAGACCCGCCCCCAGCACCAGCCACAGCGCGCCCTGCGGCAGCGCAAAGCCCGTGCCCATGGCCAGCGCGGCATTGGCCGGGCTCAGCAACAGCAGCAGATAGATCGTGATGGTTTCGGCGCTGTCGCGATGGGTCAGATGTTTGGTCACGACCGAGCTTGCCGCCCAGAGCGCCGCCGCCCCCACCGGCAGCAGGGCCGCGATCTGGAACCGGTCCGACCACGGCGCCAGGATGATCACCCCGCCCAGGATCCCCAGCACCACCGCGAGCCAGCGCAGCGGGTCGATGCGCTCGCCCAGAACCAGCCAGGCCCCGAGCGTGACAAAGAACGGCGACAGCAGGATCAGCGCGATGGCCTGCCAGATCGGCACATGCGCGAGCCCCAGTGTCCAGAGCTGCACGCCGCCCACCGCAAACCCCACGCGCAGCAGGTGCAGCTCGAACTGGCCCGTCTGCAGCACGGCGCCGCGATGGCGCCAGATCCAGGGCAGGTAAAGCAGCAGCGCCACAAGGTACTGCCAGAATGTCACGGTGGGCGCGGCGGCCCCATGGGTCATGGTCGCGCCCTGAAGCGCGGTGTTGACCAGGGCAAACCCGGCCCCGGCCAGAACCATGCAGGCGGCGGCCTGCAATTTGGGATCTTGAATGCGGATCATCTGCGTATCTGTCCTTTCGCTGTGACGCAATTGACCCAAGGCAAAAGACAGACAGGCCCGCGCGTGGCGGGGGCTGGCCGTTCGTTCTCTTTCATCCGGACTGTTACCGTCGGCCCCGGAATTGCGCCGGGTCTGCTGACACCCCGCACAGGGGCCGCTCGTGGGCTGTCACCACCGGTAGGGACTTGCACCCTGCCCTGAGAAGTCACCCCGCTTCCGGGGCCGGGCGACCCTTGCAGATCATGCCGCAGGGTGCAAGCGGGGGCGTGGGATCACAGCGGCCAGACGATCAGGATCGCGGGCACGCTGACGGCAACCACGAGGATTTCCAGCGGCAGGCCCATGCGCCAGTAATCGCCAAACCCATAGCCGCCGGGGCCCAGGATCAGCGTGTTGTTCTTATGCCCGATGGGCGTCAGAAACGCGCAGGATGCCGCCACTGCCACGGCCATCAGAAAGGGGTCGGGGCTGACGCCCAGGCTGTCGGCCATTTGGATGCCCACGGGCGCCGCGACAATCGCCGTGGCGGTGTTGTTGAGCACATCCGACAGCGTCATCGTCACCAGCATCAAAAGCACCAGCAGCGCCCATGCGGGCCAGCCATCGCCCAACCGTGTCAGAGACTGCGCAATCAGCGCCGTGCCCCCGGCCGCATCCAGTGCCGCCCCCAGCGGGATCATCGAGCCCAGCAGAACCACCACCGGCCATTCGATATGGTCGTAGAGTTCGGCAATGGGTAAAACGCCGCTCAGGACATATGCCACGACAACCAGCCCCAGCGCCACGGGCAGATAGATCAGCCCGAGG
>JAOXSC010000105.1 GCA_025800215.1 Marinibacterium sp. | reverse complement strand
GACCTGACTGAAGAGGTTAGCAAATCCGGCAAGACATTTACCCGCCGGTTGGCGGCTGATCTGGACTTCACGGACGTGACCGGAGCAGAGGCGCGTCTGAAAGGCCGCTCGCTGATGCTGGTACGCAATGTGGGCCATCTGATGACCAACCCCGCCGTTCTGGATGGCGAGGGCAACGAGATCTTCGAAGGTCTGATGGATGCGCTGGTCACGGTGCTGATTGCCAAGCACGATCTTGACCGCGAAGGCGGCAATTCGGTCACCGGGTCGGTTTATATCGTCAAACCCAAGATGCATGGCCCCGAAGAGGTTGCCTTTGCCGTCAAGATCTTCGACATGGTCGAAGACATCCTTGGCCTGCCGCGCAACACCGTGAAGATCGGCATCATGGACGAAGAGCGCCGCACGACGGTGAACCTCAAGGAATGTATCCGCGCCGCCAAGTCGCGGGTCTGTTTCATCAACACGGGCTTTCTGGATCGCACCGGCGACGAGATCCACACCTCGATGGAGGCAGGTCCGTTCAGCCGCAAGGACCACATCAAGCGCAAGGGCTGGATCGCGGCCTATGAGAACCTGAACGTGGACATCGGTCTGGAATGCGGCCTGCAGGGCCGGGCGCAGATCGGCAAGGGCATGTGGGCCATGCCCGACCGGATGGGCGCGATGATCGAAACCAAGATCGAGCATCCCAAGGCCGGGGCCAACTGTGCCTGGGTGCCCAGCCCGACCGCGGCCACGCTGCATGCGCTGCACTACCACAAGGTGGATGTGCTGGCGGTTCAGCGCGGGCTCAAGGCCGGGGGGCGCCGGGCGCATGTGGATGGCGTGCTCGAAATGCCGCTGGCCAGCTTCCGCAAATGGACGCCCGAGCAGATCCAGCGCGAGGTGGAGAACAACGCCCAGGGCATTCTGGGCTATGTGGTGCGTTGGGTCGATCAGGGTGTGGGGTGCTCGAAAGTGCCCGACATCAACAATGTCGGCCTGATGGAAGACCGCGCGACCTGCCGGATTTCGGCGCAGCATGTGGCCAACTGGCTGCACAATGGCGTGGTTGATGCGCAGGACGTGATGGCCGCGATGCGCAAGATGGCAGCCATTGTGGACGAGCAGAATGCCGGGGATCCGGCCTATCGCCCGATGGCGCCGGGCTATGACGGGATCGCCTTCCAGGCGGCCTGTGATCTGGTGTTCAAGGGGCGGGTGCAGCCGTCGGGCTATACCGAGCCGGTGCTGCATGCGCGCCGTCTTGAGCTGAAAGCATCGCTTTGATGTCTTGACCTGCGGTGGGGGAGGGGGCGCTGCCCCCTCTTGACCCGTGCCGGGTCAATTCACCCCCGAGGTATTTTTCGCCACAAAGAAACAGGAGTTGGGATATGGGTTTGTCGCTGGAACAGGTGCGGGTGATCATCCGCGCGGCGCTGGAAAAAGGGCATGAGCTGGGGCTGAAGCCGCTGTCGGTGATCGTGCTGGATGCGGGCGGTCATGTGCTGGGGTTCGAACGTGAAGACGGCGCGGCGCCTGGGCGGTTCGCGATTGCACAGGGCAAGGCCTATGGGTCGGTGATGCTGGGCATGGCGGGCACGGCGCAGATGCAGCGCGCCGAGGCGCAGGCTTATTTCATCGCTGCGGCCAACGCGGCCTATGGCGGTCAGTTGATCCCGGTGCCGGGCGGCGTGCTGGTGCGCGACGACAGCGGTGCGGTGATCGGGGCCGTGGGTGTCACCGGCGATACGTCGGACAATGACGCGGCGGCTGCGCTGGCGGGCATCGAGGCCGCCGGGCTGCAGGGCGAGATCTGATCATTTCGCGGGCGCTGTGCGCGCCTGAACAGGATCCTGCGCCCAGGCGCAGGCGGTGCGCCGTTGCGGAGAGACCGCAGCGGCGCTAGGCTTTTGTGACTTACAGATCCAGGAGCCATCATGACGCGTCCCGTCGTCGGTATCATCGGCAATTCTTATCTTGTGAATGACGAATACCCCACCCATGCGGGCGGGACGATGAATTCGGATGCGGTGGCGAATGTGTCGAACTGCCTGCCGTTGCTGATTCCGTCGGATCCGCGTTTCGTGTCGGTGGCCGAACTGCTGGATGCCTGTGACGGGTTTCTGCTGACCGGTGGGCGCCCCAATGTGCATCCCGAGGAATATGGCGAGCCTGCGACCGAGGCGCATGGCAGTTTCGACCGGGCGCGCGACGCCATAGCGCTGCCGCTGGTGCGGGCCTGTGTCGAGCGGGGTCAGCCCGTCTTCGGCATCTGCCGGGGCTTTCAGGAGATCAACGTGGCGATGGGCGGGACGTTGTACCCCGAGATCCGCGATCTGCCCGGCCGCGACAACCACCGGATGCCGCCCGATGGCACGCTGGAAGAGAAGTTCGCGCTGCGCCATGTGGTCACCCTGCGCGAGGGCGGCGTCTTTCACCGGCTGTTCGGGGCGCGCGAGGTGATGACCAACACGCTGCACGGGCAGGGCATCAAGCAGCCCGGTGCGCGCGTGGTGATCGACGGGCATGCGCCCGATGGCACGCCCGAGGCGCTCTATATCGACGGGGCACCGGGGTTCAGCCTGGGGGTGCAGTGGCATCCGGAATGGGATGCGGCCAGCGATCCGGTGTCGCGCCCGCTGTTCGAAAGCTTTGGCGAGGCGGTGCATGAATGGGCCGGGGCCGAGCGTGGCCCGCGGCTCAAGGCGTTGTCGTAGCGACCTTACAGAACGAAGCTGAACTGCCGGTTGAGCGGCAGCGTGCGTGCGCGCGTGCCGGTCAGGTCGTGGATCGCGTTGGCCAGGGCGGGCATCGACGGCGGCGTCGACGGTTCCCCCGCCCCGCCCATGAATTCGGATGTTTCCGACAGGCGCACGTCGAAGGCCGGTGTGATATGCATGCGCAGCGCGTCGTAGTCGGGGAAGTTTTCCTGCACCACCTCACCGTTCTGCAGGGTGATTTCACCCTGCATGGCGGCCGACAGCCCATAGATCGCGCCCGAGATCATCTGCGCTTCGACGATCGAGGGATCCACGATCGTGCCCAGATCGGCGGCGATCCAGCAGTTCGAGATGCGGATGTCGCCATCTTCGTCCCTGACCTCGACCACCATGGCGACGGGCGTGCCAAAGGAATATGCAAAGCCGACCCCGCGCCCCACGCCGTCGGGGGTCTGGCCGGTCCAGCCGGACATCTCGCGCACGGTGTTCAGCACATGCGCCGACGGGGCATGTTCGGGTTCGGCCAGCTCGAGCCGGAAGGCCAGCGGGTCGCGGCCTGCGGCATGGGCCATTTCGTCGATGATCGTGTCGGAAAAGAACCCGTTGAACGAGGCCCCGACCGAGCGCCAGAACCCGACCGGGATCATCGGTTTGGTCAGGTAGCCTTCGACCCGGAAGTTCGGGATCGCAAAGGGCTGGTTGAAGGCCGCATCCACATGGCCCTTGTCGGGGCCGGACACCGACAGGCCCAGCATGCGCGCGCCGCCTTCGACGGTTGTGGACTGGGCGGCGATCTTGCCATGCACCATCAGGGCCTTGCCATCCTTGACCGCACCGCGATAGCGGGCCATGGCGCCGGGGCGGTAATAATCGTGGCGCATGTCTTCTTCGCGCGACCAGGTCACCTGGATGGGGATGCCGGGCATGGCCATGGCGGCCTGGACTGCGGGGTCCACATAGTCGGTTTCGATGCGCCGCCCGAACCCGCCGCCCAGATAGGTGGTGTGAACCGTCACGGCGTCTTCGGCGAGACCGGCCAGAGCGGCGGCGGTGCGGCGCACGATGGTGGGCCCCTGGTTCGGGGCCCAGACCTCGAGCCGGTCACCGGTGTACAGCGCGGTGGCGGTCATCGGCTCCATCGTGGCATGCGCCAGATAGGGCAGTTTGTATTCGGCTTCGATCACGGTGGCGTCCGGGGGCAGGCTGTCCACATCGCCGTCATCGCGCAGGGTCGAATTGGGCGCGTCATCGAAACTGCGGGCGATTTCGGCAAAAAGCCCGTCGGTGTCGGCGGGGTAGGGGGCGTCCTTCCAGGTGATGTCGATGGCCTCGGCGGCCTGCTGCGCAAGCCAGGTGTTGGTGCCGATGACCACCACCGCATCGCCCAGATCCAGCACACGCTCGACGCCGGGCATGGTTTCGGCGGCGCTGGCATCCATCGCGATCTTGCCCACGCCAAAGCGGGGGCTTTGGCGGATGGCGGCGAATTTCATGCCGTCAAGCCGCACATCGACGCCGAAGCCGGCGGTGCCGGTGGATTTGGCCACCATGTCCACGCGCGGCACGGGTTTGCCGATATAGGTCCGCTCGGATGCGGGGCGCAGCTTGGCCTTGATGGGGCTGAGCGCGGCGGCGGCCTGCGCCAGATCTTCATAGCGCAGGGTGGTGCCATCGGGGGCGATGACCTGGCCGTTGCGGGTGCGCAGGCTGGCGCGGGCGATGCCCAGCTGCTGTGCGGCTGCCTCCTTGAGGGTTTCGCGGGCGCTGGCGCCGGCATGGCGCATCTTGTCGAACCCGTCCTTCATGGAGGACGATCCGCCGGTGACCTGCAGGCTCAGCAGCTTGGCCACCTGACCGACGGCCTGGCCCAGCGAATGCTGAAAACCGGTCATGTTGTACATGCGCCCCGGCAGCCCTTCGGCGACCATGGCGCTGTTGAAATAGGCCTGCGCGGCGGGGCCGTGGATCACGTTGACGGCGGTGGGGTCCACGTCGAGCTCATCCGCGATCAGCGCGGCCAGCGATGTGCGCACGCCCTGTCCCATTTCCGACCGGGGGGCAATCAGGGTCACCCCCTTCTGGTCAACCACCACATAGGGGTTGAGCACTGCCGCATCGTCGCCGGGATCCAGCGGGTTGGGGGCGGGTTTGCGGATCTGGTAGACGCCAAACGCCACCCCGCCCACAAGTGCGGCCGACCCGATGAGAAAGCCGCGCCGGGCGATTTTTCCGATATTGGCCATGGTCAGACCTCGCGCAGTGCGGATGCGGCGCTGTGGATGGCGGCGCGGATCCGGGGATAGGTTCCACAGCGGCACAGATTGCCCTGCATCGCGTCGTCGATGTCCTGATCACTGGGATCGGGCGTTTCTGCCAGCAGGGCGGCGGCCTGCATGATCTGGCCGGACTGGCAATAGCCGCATTGGGCCACCTGATGATCGACCCAGGCCTGCTGGATCGCGGCCATGGCATCTGGGGTGCCGATGCCTTCGATCGTGGTGACATCGCCCCAGACATCGGCCAGCGCCACCTGACAGCTGCGCACGGCCTCGCCGTCGATATGCACGGTGCAGGCGCCACAGGCGGCCACGCCGCAGCCGAATTTGGTCCCCGTCA
>JAOXSC010000063.1 GCA_025800215.1 Marinibacterium sp. | reverse complement strand
AGCTGTGATACATGTTGAACTGCATCATCGCCACGATGGGTTCGAACTCGGGAATGAAGGCCGACAGAACGCCCAGCTCATTCATCCGCCGCAAGGCGCGTTCGGGGTTGCCGTGGTTCAGCAGCAGCCCCAGAAAGATCTCTTGCGCCTGCGGATCCCGGCGCATCTGATCGTCGATCAGATGCAGGTTGGCGCGCACCAAACGCATGGAATCGGGGTGGATCAGCATCCCCGTGCGCAGCCCTTCTTCGAAGAGGCGCAGCAGGTTCAGCTTGTCGGCCAGAAATGCATCCGGGTCGGCGACATCAAGCCGGTTGTGCACCACGTTATAGCCCGGCCCCGCCTGCGGGCGGCGGCGAAAGATCCGTTCCAGAAGCGGCGCGCGCTTGGCATGCGCGGCTTCAAGCTTGGTCAGGAAGATCCGTGTCAGATCACCCACCGCCGTGGCCTGGCGAAAGTAATCCTGCATGAAGATTTCGACTTCGCGGCGGCCTGCGGTGTTTTCATAGCCCATGCGCTTGGCCACCTGCACCTGCAGGTCAAAGGTCAGCTGTTCGGTGGCGCGGCCCGTCACCAGATGCAGATGCGCGCGCACCGCCCACAGGAAGGCTTCGGCGCGGTCGAAGCTTTCGAATTCGTCCTGGGTAAAGACCCCGAGGGGGACCAGCGCTTCGGTTTCGCCCACGCCGTGGATGTATTTCGCGATCCAGTAGAGCGATTGCAGGTCGCGCAGCCCGCCCTTGCCTTCCTTGACATTGGGCTCGACCACATAGCGCTCGCCCTGGCGCTGGTGGCGCTTTTCGCGTTCTTCCAGCTTGGCTTCGATGAAGTCGCTGCCGCCCTTGGAAAACAGATCCGATTGCAGCTTGGCCGCCAGATCATCCGCCAGCGGCCGGTCGCCGTCGATATAGCGCATTTCCAGCATCGCGGTGCGGATCGTGTAATCTTCGCCGCCCAGGCGGATGCAGTCGGCGATGGTGCGGCTGGAATGGCCGACCTTGAGCTTGAGATCCCACAGGATGTAGAGCATCGATTCAATGACGCTCTCGGCCCAGGCGGTGATCTTGTAGGGGGTCAGGAACAGCAGGTCGACATCCGAAAACGGCGCCATTTCCCCGCGCCCATAGCCGCCGACGGCCAGCAGCGACAGCCGCTGGCTGTTGGTGGGGGACGCGATCGGGTGCATGTGGGTCTGCGCGGTGTGCAGCGCGGCCATCACCAGCCCGTCCGTCAGGTAGGTATAGGAGCGTGTCAGTTCGTGCGCGGCAAAGGGGGCCGCTTCGAACGCCTCGGCGATGGCGGCACGCCCGCTGGCATTGGCCGCGCGCAGGATGCCGACCACGGCGCTGCGCAGGGCCATGGTGTCGCCGGTATCGTCGTCGCGCGCGGCGGCGTCGATGGCGGCGTGCACCTCGGTGGCGTCAAAGATCGCGCCCGGGTCGCAGATCAGATCATCGCCGCCCGCGCGCTGCGGTCCCGCAGGCGCGGCGGTGGCCTGGGGGTCTTGCGGCAGATCAGGAACCGGCACGGGCAAAGGATGTCGGAGCTGAATCAAGGATGACCACACGCTTGTCCTTGACCGTGGCCACGGCCAGCGCGCGTTGGGTGGTGCCGTTGGACAGCAGGCGGAAGATGCCGCCGGTGCCGCGGAACCCCGACGGCTGCGTCAGCGCCGCCCCGGTCAGAGCACCCGAATTGCCCGATGCCACCAGCGATCCGATGGCCGAGATCCCGTCATAGGCCAGCCCGCCGATCGGATGGGGGGCGCTGCCATAGGCGGTCTGGTAGCGGCTGGAGAACTGTTGCGAACTTGCCGGGTCGGGCATGGTGAACCAGCCCCCCTGGACCCCTGCGCGTGCGAGGTTCTGTGACGGGATGTCCCAGCGGCTCAGGCCGATATACTGGGTGTCTTCCGGGCTGACGCCGGCCTCGGGCAGCAGCTGCGTGTAAAGCGGCAGCGCCCCGCTGGTGGTCGCATCAAGAAAGATCGCATCGGCGTCGCTGTTGGCCACCGCATTGCGGATCGTGGGGACCGAGGCCTGAACGCTTTGCTGCGACAGCGCATAGGGCACGGTGCCGGCCAGGGTGGCGCCATTGGTGCGGGTGATCGCTTCGACCATGGCGTTGCGCGCCAGCTGGCCGCCCACGTCATCGGCATGCACCACCACGATGCGGCCCTTGTCCTGACTTGCGGCAAAGCGGGTCAGACGGTCGGCGGTGTTGTTGAAGGTCGGCCCCAGCACGAAGACGTTGCCGCCCGCGATGGTGGGGTTGTTGGAAAAGGACAGCACGTTCACATTGTCATCGGCCATGGCCACGCCGACCGCATTGGCGGCTTCGGCATAGACGGGGCCCAGGATGATCTTGGCACCTTCGGCCACGGCGCGCTCGGCCTCTTGCGCGGCGACCTGAGCGTTGCCCTTGGTGTCATAGACACGCAGGTCGATCTTGGCCCCCTGCAGATCGGCGATCGCAAGGCGGGCGGCGTTTTCCAGGCTGCGCGCGACAACCGCGTCACCACCCACGCCGGATCCGCTGGGCACCAGAAGGGCGACCGGAACCGGTGCAGAGGTGTCGATTTTCGGCCCGCCCGATGTGCCGCCGACCGGAAGCGTGTCACAGGCCGACAGGGCCAGCAGACCGGCCGCGGCGGCAAGGCCCAACACGGGCTTGCGGAGCTTGGGGAAAACAGCGAACATGGAAAGGGCTCCCGGATAGGCGAAGGGCGGCAGGCGCCGCGATGGGTTTCGCGCGGGATAATAGACACCAAAGGTGACGGGTCCAGCTTTGAATCACGAAAAGGTCAACTTGGCTGCAGGGCTTTACCTTGTTGCAACACCTATCGGAACCGCGCGCGATATCACATTGCGCGCATTGGATATTCTTGCCTCGGCCGATGTGATCGCGGCCGAAGATACACGCAGTCTGCGTCGCCTGCTCGAGATCCACGGCGTGCCGCTCGGGGGGCGGTCGGTGCTGGCCTATCACGACCATAGCGGGGCCGGCACGCGGGCGCGTCTGATCGAGCATATGGCGGCAGGGCGATCGGTGGCCTATGCGTCAGAGGCGGGCACGCCGCTGATCGCAGATCCCGGTTTCGATCTGGTGCGCGACGTGGCACAGGCCGGGTTCACGGTGACCTCGGCGCCGGGCCCGTCGGCGGTGGTGACGGCGCTGAGCCTCGCAGGCCTGCCCACGGATGCGTTTTTCTTTGCGGGCTTTCTGCCCAACGCGCGCGGCGCGCGGCAGGCCCGGCTGAGTGCCCTGCGCGAGGTGCCGGGATCGCTGGTGTTCTACGAATCGCCCAAGCGGATCGCCGCCACGCTCGAGGATGCCGCAGGCGCATTGGGCGGCGACCGGCAGGCGGCGCTGTGCCGTGAACTGACCAAGCGGTTCGAAGAGATTCGCCGCGATACCCTGTCCAACCTGGCCAGATCCGTCGCCGAACAGCCGCCGAAAGGTGAAATTGTCCTGATTGTGGACCGCGCGCATTCGCGAACTGTTAGCGAATCTGACTTAGCATCGGATCTCAGGGATGCGCTGCAACGGATGTCGGTGAAGGATGCCGCCGATCTGGTGTCGCGTGCACATGATCTGCCGCGTCGGAAAATCTACCAGATGGCGCTGCAGCTGGACAGGGAAACGGGCGATGACCAAGGCGACGACACGTAAGCTGCGCGGCCAGCGCGCGCATTATGCGGGACAGGCGGCCGAACATGTGGTTGCCGCCGATTACGCGCGTCGCGGCTGCCAGCTGGCGCATCAGCGCTGGCGCGGACCCGCGGGCGAAATCGACCTGATCGCGCGCGACGGCGCGACGGTCATCTTTATCGAGGTCAAACAAGCCCGTGATTTCGACCGTGCGGCGCAATCGCTGTCGGCACGCCAATGTGCGCGGCTTGCGGTGTCTGCCGAAGCCTTTCTTGCCGATGAACCGGCCGGATCGCTGACCGAAGCGCGTTTTGACGTGGCGCTCGTGAACGGGGCAGGCGCGCTTCACATTCTTGAAAACGCCATCCACGCGGCCTGAGCGCCATTGCGCCGCGCGCGCCCCTGCGCCATGTATTCGGGACAGCCAAGGGGATGCGCAATGAAGATAGCCTTTCAGATGGATCCGATCGGATCGGTCGATATCAATGCCGACAGCTCGTTCCGTCTGGCCGAAGAGGCACAGGCGCGCGGGCACGAGCTGTTCTATTACAGCCCAGATCAGCTTGCCTATCAGGAAGGGCGTATCACCGCGCGCGGGCATGACATGCGGGTGCAGCGCGTGGCGGGCGATCCGGCCGTGCTGGGTGATCTGCGCGAGGTTGATCTGGCCGATTTCGACGTGGTCTGGCTGCGTCAGGATCCGCCCTTTGACATGCACTACATCACCTCGACCCACCTTCTGGACCGGCTGGCCGGGCAGGCGCTGGTGGTCAATGATCCGTTCTGGGTGCGCAACTATCCTGAAAAGCTGCTGGTGCTCGATTTTCCCGATCTCACCCCACCCACGGCCATTGCGCGCGACCTGGACACCATTCGCGCCTTCAAGGCCAGGCATGGGGACATCATCCTCAAACCGCTTTACGGCAATGGCGGCGCGGGGGTTTTCCGTCTGGATGAAGGGGATCGCAACCTGTCATCCCTGCATGAGCTGTTCACCGGCTTCAGCCGCGAGCCGCTGATCGTCCAGAAATTCCTGCCCGCCGTGTCCAAGGGCGACAAGCGGGTCATTCTGGTGGATGGCGAACCGGTCGGGGCGATCAACCGGGTGCCTGCGGCGGGCGAGACGCGCAGCAACATGCATGTGGGCGGGCGCCCCGAAAAGATCGGGCTGAGCGAACGTGATCTTGAGATCTGCGCCCGCATCGGGCCGCTCTTGCGCGAAAAGGGCCAGATCTTTGTCGGCATCGACGTGATCGGCGACTACCTGACCGAAATCAACGTGACCTCGCCCACCGGGATCCAGGAGCTCGAGTGCTTTGACGGGGTCAATATCGCGGCCAAGGTCTGGGATGCGATCGAGGAGTGGCTGGCATGAGCCTGGCGCGGCTGCTGATCAACCAGGGCCTGCGGCGGATCGAAAAACCGTTCCTGGCCCGCGCGGCTGAACCTGCGCAGATCCGCCAGCGGTTCGAGACCACGGCCCGGCGGTGGTTCCACCCGCCCTGGGGCACGCGTTACGAATGGTCCGATCTGGGCGGGCGCCGGGCGCTGTGGTCCAACATGTCCGACGCGTCAGGCGGGGTGATTTTCTATCTGCACGGGGGCGGCTATGTGTTTGGCAGCCCGCGCAGCCATTCCGCGATGCTGGGCTATCTGGCGCGCGAAGCGGACGCGCGCGCCTGCCTGCCCGAATACCGCCTTGCGCCCGAAAACCCGTTTCCTGCCGCGCTTGATGATGCCCTGGCGGCCTATCGTGCCCTGATCACCCAAGTCCCTGCCCGGCATGTGGTGATCGGTGGTGACAGCGCAGGCGGCGGGCTGGTCCTGTCGCTTCTGGCGCAGCTGCTTTCCGAAGATATTGAGCGTCCGGCCGGGGCCTTTGCGTTTTCGCCGCTCACGGATCTGACCTTTTCCGGCCCCAGTTTCCGCGACAATGCGAAGGTCGAGGCCTTGTTGCCGGCCACCCGCGCGCCGGAACTGGCGCAGATGTATCTGAGCGGGCAGGATCCGAAAGACCCTCGGGTGTCGCCTCTTTTTGCCGATATGGCGGGGGCGCCGCCGGTCTGGATGTGCGCGGGCACGACCGAGATCCTGCGCGATGACATGACCCGCATGGCCGACCGGATGCAGGCCGCAGGCGTGCAGGTCACGCGCGAGCTGGCCCATGATCTGCCCCATGTCTGGCCGATGTTTCACAATGTCATGCCCGAATCCCGCGCAACCCTGACCCGGCTTGGCGCCTGGATCAGGCAGCAATGGGCGTTGTCAGCCGATAGCTGAGCGCCTCGGCCACGTGGGGCTGGCGGACCTGCGCGGACCCATCAAGATCAGCAATGGTACGCGCCACGCGCAGCACGCGATGATAGCCGCGCGCCGACAGGCCAAACCGGTCCGCGACCCTGGACAGCAGTGCCTGACCTTCGGCATCGGGGGTTGCGGTTTCCGCCAGCAACGGCCCGTCCAGATCCGCGTTCTGGCGCAGATCGGGGCGCGCGGCAAAGCGCGCGGCCTGGGTGTCGCGCGCCGCCGCGACCCGCGCGGCTACGGTGGCCGAGCTGTCGCCAGATGCCGGCAGGTCGAGATCGCGAAAGGCCACGGGTGGGACGTCGATCCGCAGGTCGAACCGGTCCATCAGCGGGCCCGAGACGCGCCCTATATAGTCGTCGCCGCAGGCCGGTGCGCGCGAACAGGCGCGCCCCGGATCGGGCAGATAGCCGCATTTGCACAGGTTGGCGGCCGCAATCAGCATGAACCGGCAGGGGTATGTGACATGGGCATTGGCGCGCGCGACCATCACCTCTCCGGTTTCGATGGGCTGGCGCAGGGTTTCGAGGACTGCGCGTGGAAATTCGGGGAATTCGTCCATGAACAGAACCCCGTTATGCGCCAGACTGATCTCGCCCGGTTTGGCGCCACGCCCGCCGCCGACAATGGCAGCCATCGACGCGGTGTGATGGGGTTCGCGAAAGGGCCGCGCGCGGCTGATGCCGCCTTCGTCCAGAAGCCCGCTGAGCGAATGGATCATCGAGGTTTCCAGCGCTTCGATCGGGCTGAGCGGCGGCAGGATGCCCGGCAGCCGCGCCGCCAGCATGGATTTGCCCGATCCCGGTGTGCCCACGAACAGCGCGTGGTGACGCCCTGCGGCGGTGATCTCAAGCGCCCGTTTGGCGCGTTCCTGCCCTTTGACGTCGCGCAGATCGCGATGGGTGACGGGGGCGGCAACCTCGCCCGGTTGGGCCTGGGGCAGGGGGGACTGGCCGGTGAAATGGCGCACCACATCTGAAAGGCTGGCCCCGCCGATCACCTGAGCGTCGCCAACCCAGGCCGCTTCGGCGCCCGAGCCTTCGGGGCAGACCAGCGCGCGGTCTTCGGCGGCGGCGGTCATGGCGGCGGGCAGGGCGCCGGGCACGGGGATCAGGCGGGCGTCCAATGACAGCTCGCCCAGCGACACCGCCCCTTCGGCGGCGTCATCGGGGATGATGTCAAGTGCAGCCAGCAGCGCCAGCGCGATGGGCAGATCGAAATGGCTGCCTTCCTTGGGCAGGTCGGCGGGCGACAGGTTTACCGTGATCCGCCGCGATGGCAGTGCGATGGCCAGCGCGGTCAGCGCAGCACGGATGCGGTCGCGGGCTTCGGACACGGCCTTGTCGGGGAGGCCCACGATGGCAAAGGCGGGCAGACCGGGCGAGACGGCGCATTGCACCTCGACCAATTGTGCCTCGACCCCCTGAAAGGCCACCGAATAGGTCTTTGAAACCATCGCGCCCTGCTAATCCGTTTGCCTTGTCGTGTTAACGGGCGGATGGTTTCGGAATGGTTAACGCCCCCTCAGGCGCCGGGCCAGGGGGCAAAGGGCAGGTCAAGCCGATAGGGTTCGGGGTCATAGGTGACCTTGATCGCCTCGGCCCGCCAGTCCTGCACGCAAGGATGCGCCAGCAACTGGTCCACATAGGCGCGCGCGCCAGGTGACACGGGCAGCCCATAGCCCCGGATCCGCGCGGCCACAGGGGTATAGAACACATCCGCCAGGCTGTAGGCCCCAAAGAGCCACCCGCTTTGCGCCCCCGACACGCGCCGGGCATGATCCCAGAGCGTTTCGATGCGGGCCAGATCCTGCATCACCGCGTCCGACGCGGCGACCCCGTCATAGCAGCGCGCCAGCTGCATCGGGTGCTCGCTGCGCAGCGCGCCGAACCCGGCCGCCATTTCCGCACAAAGCCAGCGTGCGGTGGCGCGCTGCGCGGGGTCTTCGGGCCAAAGCTGGGGGTGGGCTTCGGCCAGGGTTTCAGCCATCGCCATGCTTTCGCCCACCACCGTGCCATCGGGCAGGCGCAGCGCGGGCACCAGCCGGGCAGGCGCCAGCGGGGCCATGTCATCCGCCATGGTCCCCGAATAAAGCCCCACCATCTGCAGGGTGTGGGGCAGGTCGAAGGCCGCCAGCATCAGCCAGCCGCGCAAGGACCAGCTTGAAAACAGCCGGTCGCCAATAAAAAGGTCATAGGTCATGACCGCAGCCTAGCCCAGCACCCAGCCCATTGAAAAACCGCGATTTGTGCGCTGGGCGATCACATGCGTTGATCTACGGCAGGTGGTTGATGACCGACGCTTCCCAGCCCCCGCCCGAGATATGGATTTCGCTGACCGACAGGTTGTCGATCTTCTGGGCAAAGGCGGTTTCGGTGTCGATCTGCAGCGCCCGCTGCACCTGGGTCAGGATCAGGCCGAAATGACAGACCACCACCAGATCACGCCCCGGATGATCCTGCAGCAGCCGGTCGATGGCGGCATCGGCGCGGGTTTGCAGCATCGACCAGCTTTCCCCGCCCGGCGCGCGCACAAGGCCCGGTGTTTCCCAGAAGGCGCGGATCAGATCGGGCTCGACGGCTTCGATCTCGGTAAAGCGGCGCAGTTCCCAGCGGCCAAAGAACATCTCGCGCAGGGCACGCCGGTGCGGCAGGCGCGGGCGCTGGCCTGCCACCGCATCGGCGGTGGTGATGGCGCGCCGCAGATCGGATGACACCACCAGCGCGTCACCGGGCAGATAGGCGTTCAGCCGGTCAAGGGCCGCGCTGTCGGACAGATCGGCGGGCAGATCGGCCCAGCCCACCATGCTTTTGGCATGGGTGGGCCCGTGGCGGACCAGAAACAGGCGGGTCATGGCAGGCGTCCCTTGAGCACGTTGGGCAGGCCCGCGACCACCTGCACCACCAGATCCATCTGCGCGGCCAGCGCGATGTTGAGCCGACCCTGCGCTTCGCGAAAGCGGCGCGCCAGCGCGTTTTCGGGCACGATGCCCTGTCCGATCTCATTGGTGACAACAACCACCGATCCCCGCGTGGCGGCGATCTGCGCCAGCAGCGTTGCCTGTGCGGCGTCCAGATCGGCATCGGCGAGCATCTGGTTGGTCAGCCACATGGTGGCGCAGTCCAGCAGGGCGATGTCGCCGGGCCCGAGCCCTGACAGCGCCGGGCCGGGATCCAGCGGTGCTTCGATGGTGCTCCAGCCACTGCCGCGCATGGTCTTGTGGCGGTCGACCTTGGCGGACATTTCGTCATCAAAGACCTGCGCCGTGGCGATATAGCTGCGCGGACGTCCGGTGGCGGTGACCAGGGCTTCGGCAAAGCCCGATTTGCCCGATGCGGCGCCGCCGATCACCAATGCGTTAATGATGTCCAAATGATCCACCTTTTGTTTGATCCAACCGCCCGCGCCCTGCGTAATCTGAATTGACAGCGCAAAACAAGGCGCGGCCGCCGCGCCATCGTTGATTGGGAGACAGGGAATGCCACTTGATCATGTAGGGGACAATTCACTATCGCGCCGCGCGATGAAGGCCGAGCTTCTGGACGCGGAAACCGAGCTGCGCCTGGCTTATGCCTGGCGCGATGAGCGCGACGAGGCCGCGCTTCATCGCCTGATCACCGCCTATATGCGGCTGGCGATTTCGATGGCGTCCAAGTTCAAGCGCTACGGCGCCCCGATGAACGATCTGATCCAGGAGGCCGGGCTGGGCCTGATGAAGGCCGCCGACAAATTCGACCCCGACCGGGGCGTGCGGTTTTCGACCTATGCGGTGTGGTGGATCAAAGCGTCGATCCAGGAATATGTGATGCGCAACTGGTCGATGGTGCGCACCGGGTCCACGTCGTCTCAGAAATCGCTGTTCTTCAACATGCGCAGGGTTCAGGCGCGGTTGGAGCGCGAAGCCGCCGCGGTGGGCGAACGGCTGGACCGCCACCAGCTGCATCAGATGATTTCGACCGAGATCGGCGTGCCCCTGCATGATGTCGAGATGATGGAAGGCCGCCTGTCGGGGTCGGATTATTCGCTGAACGCCACCCAGACCACGGATGAGGATGGGCGCGAATGGATCGACGCGCTGGAAGATGACAGTGCGCAGGCCGAATCCCTGGTGGAAGACAGCCACGACACCGCGCAGCTGCGCGAATGGCTTTTGGTGGCGATGAATGCGCTGAATGACCGCGAACGCTTTATCGTGCGCGAACGCAAGCTGCGCGATGCGCCGCGCACGCTGGAAAGCCTGGGCACCGAACTGGGCCTGTCCAAGGAACGGGTGCGCCAGCTTGAGGCAGCGGCCTTTGTGAAGATGCGCAAGAACCTTGAATCGCAATCGCGCGAGGTGCATCACTTCCTCGTATGAGGATGCTGATTTCAGTTGTGGCGCTGATGCTTGCGGGCGCGGCGCTTGCCGGGCCCGATCAGGGCGTCGGTCTGCGTGATGCCGATGTCGTGGTGCTGGGCGAAGTGCATGACAACCCCCACCACCACAGCACGCAGGCGCAGATTGTGGGCGATCTTGCCCCCGCAGCCCTGGTGTTTGAAATGCTGACGCCTGCGCAGGCCGCGCAGGTGACCCCGGATCTGATCGCGGATCCCGACACCATGGCGCAGGTGCTGGACTGGTCCGGTTCGGGGTGGCCGGATTTCAGCCTCTATCACCCGATCTTTGCGGGTGCCCCGGATGCGGCGGTGTTTGGCGGCGCGGTGCCGCGTGACACGGCGCGTGCAGCGATGCAGGGAGACAGCGGCTTTGACGAAGCTGCACTCTACGGGCTGGACCAGCCGCTTGACCCCGACGAGCAGGCGACCCGCGAAGCGCTGCAGATGCGCGCCCATTGTGACGCGCTGCCCGAAGATCTGTTGCCGAAACTGGTGGCGATCCAGCGCCTGCGCGATGCGCGTCTGGCCCAGGCCACGGTCGAAGCGATCACGGCCACGGGCGGCCCGGTGGTCGTGATCACCGGCAATGGCCATGCCCGGCGCGACTGGGGGATGCCGGTCTATCTGCGCCATGCGCGTCCCGATCTGACCCTGCACAGTCTGGGCCAGGCCGAAGATGGCGTTCTGACCGGGGTCTTTGACAGCACCCGCGACGCCCCCGCGGTCGACCGCCCCGATCCCTGCGCGGCCTTTCGGTCGGACGGCTGATTGGGGCTGGATGGGGCGCGGCCATGGGCGTAAGGTCTGCCCGACCATTCAGGGGGGGTGGCCGGATGCTGGCAGGCAAACGCATATTGCTGATCATTGGCGGCGGGATCGCGGCCTACAAATCGCTCGACCTCATTCGGCGGCTGCGTGAGCGCGGGGCGTCGGTGACGCCGGTGCTGACGCGCGCGGCCGAGGAATTCGTGACACCGCTGTCGGTGTCGGCGCTTGCGGGCGAAAAGGTGTATCGCGATCTGTTCGATCTGACGGACGAGGCCGAGATGGGCCATATCGAACTGTCGCGCGCCGCCGATCTGGTGGTGGTCGCGCCTGCGACGGCGGATCTGATGGGCAAGATGGCGGGGGGGCTGGCCAATGATCTGGCCTCGACCCTGCTGATGGCCACCGACACGCGGGTGCTGATCGCGCCGGCGATGAATGTGCGCATGTGGGAGCATCCCGCGACACAGCGCAATCTGGCGCTGTTGCGGGGCGATGGCATCGGGCTGATCGGTCCGAATGACGGCACCATGGCCTGCGGTGAATTCGGGCCGGGGCGCATGTCGGAACCGCTTGAGATTGTCGCGGCTGTTGACGCGGCACTGGCGGACGGGCCGTTGGCCGGGCGGCGGGTGCTGGTGACATCGGGCCCCACGCATGAGCCGATCGACCCGGTGCGCTATATCGCCAACCGCTCGTCCGGGGCGCAGGGCACGGCGATTGCCCGCGCGCTGGCCGATCTGGGGGCCGAGGTGGTGTTTGTCACCGGCCCCGCCGATGTGTCGCCGCCGCCGGGTGTCACGGTGGTTGCGGTGCAAAGCGCGCGCGAGATGGAGGCCGCGGTGATGCGGGCCCTGCCGGTGGATGCGGGTATTTTTGCCGCCGCTGTCGCCGACTGGCGCGTGGCCAGCGCGTCGGACCGCAAGCTGAAGAAAACCCGCGATGGCATGCCGGTGCTGAGTTTTGCCGAAAACCCCGACATTCTGCGCGCGGTGTCGCATCTGGATGACGGGCGGCCCGGTCTGGTGGTGGGGTTTGCGGCCGAAACCGATGATGTGGTGGCCGAAGCCACGGCCAAGCGTCTGCGCAAGGGCTGCGACTGGATTGTCGCCAATGACGTGAGCCCGGCCACCGGCATCATGGGCGGGACGGAGAATGCGGTGACGCTGATCACGGCCGAGGGTGCCGAAGACTGGCCACGCATGGGTAAAGATGACGTCGCCCGGCGGCTGGCGATGCGCGTCGCAGAGGCGCTGGGCGCCTGAGGCGCGGACGGGATTTAGGTATTTTGAGCCACAAAGAAACAGGGGGATTGGCATGGTGACCATCCGTATCTGCCGGGATGAGGGCGCGGATCCCGCTATTGCTCTGCCATCTTATGAAACGGCCGGGGCGGCGGGGGCCGATCTGCGGGCCAATCTGCCGGATGGCAAAGAGCTGGTGCTGGAGCCCGGCGCGCGGGTGCTGGTGCCCACGGGGCTGCGGATCGAGATCCCTGACGGCTATGAGGTGCAGATCCGGCCGCGATCGGGGCTGGCGCTGAAACACGGGATCACGCTGCCCAATGCGCCGGGCACGATTGATGCCGATTATCGCGGGCCTTTGGGGGTGATCGTGATGAATGCGGGCCACGAGCGGTTTGTCATCGCCCATGGTGACCGGATTGCGCAGATGGTGGTGGCCCCGGTGCTGCAGGCCGATTTCGTGCTGGTTGATGCCTTGTCGGAGACCGCGCGCGGTCAGGGCGGCTTTGGGTCCACGGGGCGCGGCTGATGCTGCTGGTCCTGCTGCTGGGATTTGCGCTGTTCGGGCTGGCAACGATGCTGCGGGTGCCGATACAGGGGCGCGCTCTGATGATCGGCCTGCTCTATGTGGCGGTGTTGTTTCTGCAGTTTGCCCTGCCCATCGGCCACCCGCTGCGCGAGGCGACGGGTGGGGCGCCCGAGCTGTGGTTGCTTCTGGGTGGGTTCGTGGCGCTGGCGCTGGCCTATCGTGCGGTGCTGTCGCGGCTGCGGCGTCGGGTTCTGGCCCGCGAGGCGGCCGAGATGCCCAAGACCCCGGATCGCTTTTCCCAGACCGAGCTGGAGCGCTATGCCCGCCATATCGTCCTGCGCGAGCTGGGCGGGCCGGGGCAGAAGCGCCTGAAAGAGGCGCGCGTGCTGGTCATTGGGGCGGGTGGCCTTGGGGCGCCTGCGCTGCAATATCTGGCGGCCGCAGGCGTCGGCACCATCGGGGTCATTGATGATGATGTGGTGGAAAACGCCAATCTGCAGCGGCAGGTGATCCACAGCGACGCGCGCATCGGCATGCCCAAGGTGTTTTCGGCGCAGGCCGCGATGGAGGCGCAGAACCCCTATGTGACGGTGCGGCCCTATCACCGGCGCCTGAGCGAAGAGATCGCCGGGGAGCTGGTGGCCGACTATGATCTGATCCTGGACGGCACCGACAATTTCGACACGCGCTATCTGGTCAACTGGGTGGCGGTGGCGGCGGGCAAGCCGCTGATTTCCGGCGCCCTGTCGCAATGGGAAGGCCAGCTGAGCGTGTTCGACCCCGCCCGTGGCGCGCCATGTTATCAATGCATCTTCCCCGAAGCGCCCGCGCCGCATCTGGCGCCGTCCTGTGCCGAGGCGGGTGTGCTGGGCCCTCTGCCCGGCGTGGTGGGGTCGATGATGGCCGTCGAAGCGGTCAAGCTGATCGCTGAGGCCGGGGCACCCTTGCGGGGGCAGATGCTGATCTATGACGCGCTTTACGGGGAAACCCGGACCATTGCGCTGAAACCGCGTGCGGATTGCCCTGTTTGCGGGCAGGATGCCGCGCAATCCCCGGCGGACCGGGACCACACGCAGACAGGGAGTGTTTGAGATGAAACGCATGACATCGGCCGTTCTGGCCATGGGGCTGATGGCCCTGACCCCCGCAGCGATGGCTGCGGATCTGCCCGATCTGGACGGGCGCGAGGTTGTGGTGGTGACCGAAAATGCCTATCCGCCGCTGCAGTTTGTCGATCCCAAGACCGGCGATGCCATCGGCTGGGAATATGACGCCATGGCCGAGATTGCCGATCGTCTGAACATGACGGTGGTTTACGAAAACATCAGCTGGGACGCGATGATCCCGGCCGTCAGCGAAGCGCAGTATGATCTGGGCATGACCGGCATCACCATCCGCGATGACCGCAAGGAAAAGGTCGATTTTTCCGATAAGTACATGACCAGCCAGATGCGCATGATCGTGGCGGGCGATGAAACCCGGTTCGACGATGCCGCAGGGTTTGCCGCCGATCCCGATCTGCTGGCCGGCGCGCAGCCGGGCACCACGCCGTTCTATGTCACCGTCTATGACATTCTGGACGGGGACGAGGCGAACCCCCGCATCAAGCTGTTTGAAACCTTTGGCGCCTCGATCCAGGCGCTGCGCACGGGCGATGTGGATCTGGCTCTGTCCGACAGCACGGCGGCCAATGGCTATGTGGCGGCCAGCAATGGCGGGCTGAAGATCATTGGTGATCCGCTGGGGACCGAGGATTTCGGGTTCATCTTCCCCAAAGGGTCGGACCTTGTTGAGCCGATCAATGCGGCCATTGCCTCGATGGAGGCGGATGGCACGCTTGAGGCGCTCAACACCAAGTGGTTCCTTGACTACAAGCTGGGCCAGTAAACCCGGATGACACCGCACAGGGGCGGAGACAAGGATTTCCCGTGGTGGCTGCTGGCTGCCGCGGGGCTTGGCGTGTTCTTTTACTATCGCACGCTGGCGGATGATCTGCAGGCACAGATCCTGTTCACCCTGTTGCGCGGCGTGCAGATCACCGTGTTCGTGACGCTGGTCAGCTTTGTTCTGGCCTCGGGGCTGGGGCTGCTGCTGGCGCTTGGGGCGGGGGCGAAATACCTGGTGATCCGGCAGGTCACGCGGTTCTACATCGAAATCGTGCGCGGCGTGCCGATCATCGTGCTGCTGCTGTATGTGGCCTTTGTCATCGTGCCGGGGCTGGTCGAGCTGCGCAACTGGGTCGGCGGGTTTCTGGGGCTTGATCCGATCCGGGCACGGGCCTTTCCGCTGCTGTGGCGGGCGGTGATGGCGCTGATGATCGGCTATTCGGCCTTTATTGCCGAAGTGTTCCGTGCCGGGCTGCAATCGGTGGACGAAGGTCAGATCGAAGCCGCCCAGGCGCTTGGGCTGAACCGCTGGCAGCGGTTTCGGTTCATCGTCTTTCCGCAGGCGATCCGCACGATCCTGCCGCCGCTTGGCAATGATTTTGTGGCGCTGGTCAAGGACAGTTCGCTGGTGTCGGTGCTGGGGGTTCTGGACATCACCCAACTGGGCAAGGTGACGGCGGCCAGCAATTTTCGCTATTTCGAGACCTACAATGTGGTGGCGCTGCTCTATCTGACGATGACCATCACGCTGTCTCTGGCGCTGCGGCGGCTGGAACGGCATCTGGCGGCGAAGGTCAAGACCAACGACTGACGGATCTGGACCTTGGGCCGACGCGCACATAGCTTGCAGGTCAAAGGAGACGCCCATGACCAACCCGATCCTCGCCCCCTGGAGCACGCCGTTTGAAATTGCCCCGTTTTCGCAGATTTCGGATGCCGATTTCGAACCGGCGCTTGATGCGGCCCTGGCCGAGCACCAGGCCGAGATCGCGGCGATTGCCGAGTGCGCCGAACCCCCCAGCTTTGCCAATACCGTGGCCGCGATGGAGGCCGCAGGCGAGGCGCTGAGCAAGGTCCTGTCGGTGTTCTTCACCGTGGCGGGTGCCGACAGCAACCCCGAGCGCGAAGATCTTCAGCGGCGCTTTTCGCCGCGTCTGGCCGCGCATTTTGCCGAAATTTCGTCGAACAAGGCGCTTTATGCGCGTCTGGCCGATCTCTGGGCGCGGCGCGATGATCTGGATCTGAGTGACGAAGATGCCCGCGTGCTGATGCTGACCCATCGCGGCTTTGTGCGGGCCGGTGCCGCGCTTGAGGGCGCGGACGAGGCGCGGATGAAAGAGATCAAGGGCCGCCTTGCCAGCCTTGGCACCGCCTTTACCCAGAACCTGCTGGCCGATGAGCGCGACTGGTTCATGGAGCTGGCCGAAACCGATCTGGACGGGCTGCCCGATTTTGTGGTCGATGCCGCCCGCGCGGCCGGTGCCGAAAAGGGCGCGCCTGGTCCGGTGGTGACGCTGTCGCGGTCGCTGATCGTGCCCTTTCTGCAGTTTTCGACCCGGCGCGATCTGCGCGAACAGGCCTATCGGGCCTGGGCGGCGCGGGGCGCCAATGGTGGCGAGACCGACAATCGCGAGATTGCCGCCGAAATCCTGGCCCTGCGGGACGAGCGCGCCAAGCTTCTGGGCTATGACACCTTTGCCCGGTACAAGCTGGAAACTGAAATGGCGGGCACGCCGCAGGCGGTGCGGGATCTGCTGATGGCGGTCTGGACACCTGCCCGCGCCCAGGCCGACCGCGATGCCGAGGCGCTGACCGCCTTGATGCGCGACGACGGGGTGAACGGGGTGCTCGAACCCTGGGACTGGCGGTTCTACGCGGAACAGCGGCGCAAGGCCGAGCATGATCTCGATGAAGCGGCGCTGAAACCCTATCTGTCGCTGGAGCGGATGATCGAGGCCGCCTTTGCCTGTGCCACGCGTCTTTTCGGGCTGGAGTTCACGCCGCTGGATGTGCCGCTTTATCATCCCGACTGCCGCGCCTGGGAAGTCACGCGCGATGGCGCGCATGTGGCGGTGTTCATCGGGGATTATTTCGCGCGCGGCTCGAAACGGTCGGGGGCGTGGTGCAGCGCCATGCGGGCGCAGGCAAAGTTCCCCAAGGTGCAGGCACCGGTGGTGATCAATGTGTGCAACTTTGCCAAGGGCGATCCGGCGCTGCTGTCTTATGACGATGCGCGCACGCTGTTTCATGAATTCGGCCATGCGTTGCATCAGATGTTGTCGGATGTGACCTATGACAGCATTTCGGGCACCTCTGTGGCGCGCGATTTTGTGGAACTGCCCAGCCAGCTTTATGAACACTGGCTCGAGGTGCCGCAGGTGCTGCGCGATTTCGCCACCCATGTGGACACCGGCGCGCCGATGCCGGCCGAGATGCTGGACAAGGTGCTTAAAGCGGCCAATTTCGACATGGGGTTCCAGACGGTGGAATATGTCGCCTCGGCCCTGGTGGATCTGGAATTCCACGATGGCCAGGTCCCCGCCGATCCGATGGCGCGACAGGCGCAGGTGCTGGGCGATCTGGGCATGCCGCATGCGATCGGGATGCGCCATGCGACGCCGCATTTTGCCCATGTCTTTGCCGGTGACGGGTATTCGTCGGGCTATTACAGCTACATGTGGTCCGAGGTGATGGATGCCGATGCCTTTGCCGCCTTTGAAGAGGCGGGCGATGCGTTCGATCCCGACACTGCGCGCGCGCTGGAGACACATATCCTGTCGGCCGGTGGCCGGGCCGAGGCCGAGGCGCTTTATGTGGCGTTCCGGGGGCGGTTGCCGGGGGTCGAGGCGCTGTTGAAGGGGCGGGGCCTCGTGGCTGCGTGACCCTGTTGCAGCGCAGGCGCCCGGGTGATTGATCCAGGGTCTCTGGCTGCGGTTGCGTTGAGGTATTTTTGGCCACAAAGAAACAGGGGCGCGGCGTCCGATTGGCGCGCGGCGCGCCCTTTGCATCAGTAGCCGCGGCTGCGATCCACGAGGTAGAGAAAGGGTTCCCCCGCTTCGCCACGCCGGATGTTTTCGGCGATGGTGTCGCTGGCGCTGCCGGGGCGGGTTTCGGAGGCGATATGCGGCGTCACGGTGACCTTGGGGTGGCGCCAGAACGGGTGATCGGCGGGCAGCGGTTCGGTGCGGAACACATCCAGCGTGGCATGGCCGATCTGGCCGCTGTCGAGCGCGGCAATCAGTGCGTCATCATCAATCAGCGGCCCGCGCCCGGGGTTGAGGATCATCGCGCCCCTTGGCAGCATCGCCAGCGTGTCGGCCTTCAGGATACCGGTGGTTGCGGGCGTGTCGGGCAGCAGCAGCACCAGGATCTGCGCGCTCTTGAGCGCCTGCGTCAGCCCTTCGGGCCCGGCATGTGTGGTGAGGCCGGGAATGGATTTGGGCGAGCGGCTCCAACCGGTGACGGGAAAGCCCACCTGCGCAATGGCGCGCGCGGCCGCAGTGCCCAGTTCGCCCAGCCCCAGCACGGTGACCGGGCGGTCGCGGGCCAGCGGGGGCACATGGGGCTGCCAGCGGTGGGTGGGGTTCACGATGTCCTGATCCATGCCCAGATGGTGGCGCATCACATGGCCCAGCACCCATTCCACCATGCCGTCGGTCATGCCGGCATCGACCATGCGCGCCAGTGGCTGGGTCAGGGTTGTGTTGCCCACGATCTTTTCCACCCCGGCCCAGAGGTTCAGCACCGCTTTGGCGCGCGTATAGGGGCGGAAATCCTGCAGGTCGGAATTGGGCGCGTAGATGATGTAATCGACCGCCTCGGGTGCAAAATCCTGGCGCAGGTCGACATCGACTCCGGCGCGGGCGAAGGCGGCGGTCAGGGCCGGTTGATAGATCGCCCACCGGCTGGGATGGGCAGCAAAGAGGGCGTTGACGGGCATGGCAGGTCTTTCAGCGGGGGCGGTGGATATGGGCGCTTTGCACGATGCCGAAGGCGGCCATCAGGATCAGCATGGCCGATCCGCCATAGCTGACCAGCGGCAGCGGCACGCCCACCACCGGGGCAAGCCCCATGACCATGGACATGTTGACGGCAAAGAACAAAAAGAAATTGAGCGCGATCCCCAGCGTGACCAGCGTCGAGAATCGGTCCCGCGCGGCCAGCGCCGAGGCGATGCAGAAGAGGATCAGCAGCGCGTAGAGCGTCAGCAGAGAGAGACCTCCGACAAAGCCGAATTCCTCGGCCAGGGTGGTGAAGATGAAATCGGTGTGCTTTTCGGGCAGGAAGTTCAGCCGCGATTGCGTGCCCTGCATGAAGCCGCGCCCCGTGATCCCGCCCGACCCGAGCGCGATCTTGGACTGGGTGATGTGATAGCCCGCCCCGAGCGGATCGCTGGAGGGGTCCAGAAAGGTGTCGATCCGGCGGTACTGGTAATCCTTGAGCAGTTGCCAGGGCGTGCCGCGACTTTGGAAGACCGCCGTGACCAGCCCCACGCCCATGGCCAGAACGGCCGCGAAATAGGCCCAGTGCACCCCGGCCAGGAACATCAGCCCGCCGCCTGCCGTCAGCAGCAGGATTGAGGTGCCCAGATCGGGCTGGCGCAGCACGAGAAAGGTGGGAAACAGGATCATCAGCACCGGGATCAGCACCCAGACCGGGCGCGAGGTGCGGCGCGGGGCCAGCCAGTCGTAATAGGCGGCCAGCAGCATCACCAGCGTGATCTTCATCAGCTCGGACGGTTGCAGGCGCATGAAGCCCAGGTCGATCCAGCGCTGTGCGCCCATCCCCACGGTGCCGAAGAATTCCACCCCGATCAGCAGCAGAACGGACAGGACATATCCCAGCACCGCCATGTTGCGCCAGAACCAGATCGGGATCATCGCCACCACGAACATCACCGCAAAGCCAAGCGCAAAGCGTTTCATCTGCGGTTCGGCCCAGGGGCTGAACGATCCGCCCGCCACCGAATAGAGCATCAGGAACCCCACACCCGACACGCTGACCAGCAGCAGGATGATCGGCCAGTTGAGGAACAGCACCTTGCGCAGGCCGCCGGGGACGGATTTGACGCTGTGTTCAAGATAGCTCATGCCCGGTCGCTCCCGTCGGGGCGGTCATCGGGGGGCGGTTGGTTGAGGGCGCGTTGCTGGGCCGCGATCCTGTCGCGATCCTTGGTCGGGTAGGCGTCAAGCGGCGGGGTGCCGCCGTAAAGCGCCTGCAGCGTCACATCGCGGGCGATGGGGGCCGCAGCCTTGGAGCCGCCCCCGCCATGTTCGACCACCACGGCCACGGCGTATTTGGGCCGGTCATAGGGGGCAAAATCGACGAACAGGGCGTGGTCGCGGCGTTCCCAGGGCAGGTCTTCGTTGCGGATCACGCCGGCGCGGCGTTCGGCTTCGGTGATGTTGCGCACCTGGCTGGTGCCGGTCTTGCCTGCCATGCGGTAGCCATCGGCGATGATGCGCGACCCATAGGCCGTGCCGCGACGGTCGTTGCAGACCGCATACATGGCCCGGCGCAGCACCCGCAGGTTGTTTTCGTTCAGCCCCATGGGCGCGCCCGCGCCCGATGGCTGTTCGACCCCGTTGATGGATTTCACCAGGCGCGGCGTCACCGACCGACCGGTGGCCAGCCGCGCGGTCATCACCGCAAGCTGCATGGGCGAGCTGAGCATGTATCCCTGCCCGATCGACGCATTGGCCGTGTCGCCCACCCGCCAGCTTTCGCCGCGCACGCGTTCCTTCCAGTCGCGGTTGGGGGCCAGCCCGGTGGCCACCGCCGACATGGGCAGATCATGTTTGACACCAAGACCAAAGCGTTTGGCCATGGCGCTGATCTTGTCGATGCCGACCTTGACGGCAAGGTCATAGTAATAGACGTCGCAGCTGCGCTTTAGCGAGGTCACCAGATCCACATGCCCGTGCCCGCCGCGTTTCCAGCAGTGGAACTTGCGCCCTGACACCTCAAGATGGCCGGGGCACCAGACGGTGTCTTCGGTGCCGATCATGCCTTCTTCGAGGGCGGCCAGAACCGTGATCATCTTGAAGGTCGAACCCGGAGGATAGAGCCCCTGCACCGTCTTGTTGGCCAGCGGGCGATACTGGTGCTCATTGAGCGCGCGGTAGTCGGCCACCGAAATGCCGCGCACAAAGAGGTTGGGATCATAGCTGGGGGCCGATGCCGATGCCAGAATGTCTCCGCTGTCCACATCCAGCACTACGGCGGCCGCACTTTCTTCGCCAAGGCGCGCCTGCACATAGTTCTGCAGATCGGCCGACACGGTCAGCTGCAGGTCGGCGCCGGCTTCGCCCTCGCGGCGGTCGAGCTCGCGCATGACGCGGCCCGTGGCGTTGACCTCGACCCGTTTGGCGCCGGCCTTGCCGCGCAGCACGTCTTCGCGTTTGGCTTCGATCCCGACCTTGCCCAGCTGAAAGCGCGGGATGCGCAGCACCGGTTCGGGGTCTTCGATCTGGCTGAGGTCATAATCGCTGACCGGGCCCACATAGCCCACCACATGGGCAAAATCCCCCCGCTGGGGGTATTCGCGGGTCAGGCCGACCTCGGGGGTGATACCGGGCAGGGCGGGCAGGTTGACGGCCACCTTTGAAATCTCGTCCCAGGACACGCGGTCGGCCAGGGTGACGGGCACAAAAGGCGGGCTTTTGCGGATCTCTTCGATGGCGTCGATCAGATCTTCTTCGTCAAGCGACACCAGCTGCGACAGGCGCGCCACCACGTCCTGCACGTCGCCTGCGTTTTCGCGCACGATGACGATGCGGTAGCTTGGGGAATTGCGGGCCAGGATCTTGCCTTCGCGGTCGAACAGCTCGCCCCTGGTGGGCGGGATCAGCTGGATGTTGACGCGGTTTTCTTCGGCCAGAAGGCGGAACTGATCGGCCTGGTCCACCTGCAGCTGCCGCATCCGCAGCGCCAGCCCACCGGCAAAGGCCAGCTGCACGCCCCCCAAGAGCAGCGCCCGGCGGGATGTGGTGCGCCCAAGCGCCTGGCTTAACCTGTCTGGGCGTCTCATGCGCGGCCTCCGATCATGTCCACATCACCGGGGGCGGGTTTGCGGACGCCCAGCCCCCATTGCGTCACGATGACCACCAGCGGATAGGCGATCAGCGTGGCGATCATCTGCACCAGCGTCAGGCTGAGCGGGGCCTGCGCCACCGACATCAGCGACAGGATCAGCCGGTTGGCCAGGGTCACAGCCGTCACCACCAGCGCCACGCTGGCCCATTCCCCGGCAAAGCTGGCATCGCGCAGCCCGCCCAGCCGGGATTTGAGGTATTCCGCCCCCAGGATCACCAGCAGCGCCATCAGCCCCGGCGGGCGCTGCAGCATCAGGTCACCCAGCAGCAGCAGCGCGGCCATGCAGATGGGGGGCACGAAATCGGGGCGCCTGAGCACCCAGGCAAAGGTAAAGGCCATCATCAGATCGGGCGGGGCCAGACGGCTGGGCACCGTGTTGATCGGCAGCAGGTGCAGGAAGATGATGCAGAGCCCGACGGCCAGATAGACCGCGCGCATGAACCACAGATGGGGCAGGGGCGCGGTCGTCATTGCGACGCCTCGCCGGACAGGCGTGCTTCGGGTTCGGCGGGTTCGCCGGGTTCGGTTGGGGCGGTTGGCTCCGAACCGTCGGGCTCGGCCACCAGCCCACCGGGATCGGTGACCGCTTCGGTGCCGTGATGGCGCAGCACGCGCAGGAATTCGAGCCGTTCGTAATCGGCTGACAGTCGCACCCGCAGCCGCCCGTTGCGATCGGCGGCAACCTGACCGATCAGCAGACCGGCGGGGAACACCCCGCCATCGCCCGATGTCACGACCCGGTCACCGGGCCGCACCAGATCGGCGTTTTCCAGAAAATCCACCAGTGGGGCTGCGCTGTTGTCGCCCGCGATCAGCGCGGTCTGACCCGACGGCTGGATGGTGGCGGGGATGCGCGAATTGGCATCCGTCAGCAGGATCACCCGTGACGTGGATTTGCCAACGCCCGAGATCCGCCCGACAAGGCCGATCCCGTCCATCGCCGCCCAGCCATCGACGATGCCATCGCGCGCGCCCACATTGATCAGCACCGACTGGCGAAAGGGCGACCCGCTATCGGCCATCACCACCCCGGTGACAAAGGTCAGCCGGGGATCAAGCCGCACATTGTTGAGATCCAGAAGCCGCGCGTTTTCCTGTTCAAGCTGTAGTGCTGCCTCTTTCCAGGCCTGCATCTGGCGCAGTTCCGAGCGCAGCTCCTGGTTCTGTTCGGCCAGCCGCTGATAGGACTGGAAATCGCGCAGCAGGTTCACCGCACCGGTCACCGGCGCCATCACCCAGTCAAGATTGGGCACCACCGTATCCGTCACCTGGGCGCGAAAGCGTTCCACGCGGGGGCTGTCGATGCGCCAGACCAGAAAGATCGCCAGCAGGCACAGCACAACCACCCCCGTCAGGAGACGGCGCACCGGGGCGCCATAATCTTCTCGTTGTGAACGATCCCTGGACAGCGTTCATCTCCCGCAGGCCGGGGCGGACCCGTGATTAGGACAGGGTGAAGCCCTCAGCTGTCGTAGTCAATCGCGTGGCGCAGCTGTTTTTCGTATTCCAGCGCCTTGCCGGTGCCAAGCGCCACGCAGTTCAGGCTTTCATCCGCGATCGACACGGCCAGCCCGGTCTGTTCACGCAGCGCCAGATCCAGATCGCCCAGCAGCGCCCCGCCGCCGGTCAGCATCACGCCGCGGTCGACAATGTCGGCGGCCAGATCGGGCGGGGTGGTTTCCAGCGCGGTCATCACCGCTTCGCAGATCTGCTGCACCGGTTCGGCCAGCGCTTCGGCGATCTGGGCCTGGCTGATTTCGATTTCCTTGGGCACCCCGTTCAGAAGGTCGCGGCCCCGGATATGCATCGACGCGCCGCGCCCGTCATCGGGCATGCGTGCGGTCCCGATCGAGGTCTTGATGCGCTCGGCGGTGCTTTCGCCCACCAGCAGGTTCTGCTGTCGGCGCAGATGGTTGATGATGGCCTCGTCCATACGGTCGCCACCCACCCGGACCGAGCGCGCATAGACGATGTCACCCAGCGACAGAACGGCCACTTCTGTGGTGCCGCCGCCAATATCCACGACCATGTTGCCCGTAGGATCGGTGATCGGCATGCCCGCGCCGATCGCGGCGGCGATGGGTTCGGCGATCAGCCCCGCACGACGGGCGCCCGCGCTCAGCACCGATTGTCGGATCGCGCGCTTTTCCACCGGCGTTGCCCCGTGGGGCACGCAGACGATGATCTTGGGTTTGGAAAAGGTCGACCGTTTGTGCACCTTGCGGATGAAATGCTTGATCATCTCTTCGGCGGTGTCGAAATCGGCGATCACGCCTTCACGCATGGGGCGGATGGCTTCGATGCTGCCCGGTGTGCGGCCCAGCATCAGTTTGGCGTCTTCGCCCACGGCAAGCACCTTTTTCACGCCATCCTTGACGTGATAGGCGACGACCGACGGCTCGGACAGGATCACGCCCCGCCCTTTGACATAAACAAGTGTATTCGCGGTGCCGAGGTCAATCGCCATGTCTGACGAAAAGAGCCCGCCCATATTTCCAAAGATCGACATTGCGTCTTGGTCCTGCTCGAAACTGTTAGCTGTCGCGCGACGGGTGCCGCCAACCCGGCCGCAAGCGATCCGGGCCGTTATATGCGGCGGGCGACAGATGGGGAAGGGCCGAATTCCGGCCTTGAGGCAAGAACCCGCCCTTTCCCTTGGTCATGCTGCGATCAGAGCGTAATCCGGAAGCGCGCGAACCCGTCCGGCCCGTCGCCTGCGGGTTCGATGGCCACCCCCTGCACATCCCCCAGATAGTCGGCGGCCTTGGGGCCGGTGTCGAACAGAACGCTGGTGCCTGCCAGCGGGGCAAAAGACCAGTTGGCATCGGCCTTTGGGCTGATCGTGCCCTGTTCGACGATATAGCGCACGATCACGTCGCGATTGGTGTCGGGGCCTTCGAACACGATGGTGTCGCCCATCGCTCCGGGGAACTTGCCGCCGCCGCCCGCGCGGTAGTTGTTTGTGGCGATGATAAATTGTGCATCCGGGTCGATGGGCGCGCCGTCAAAGGTCAGGTTCACGATCCGGTTGGCATCGGGTGCCACCAGTTCGCCCTTGGGGTCGAATTTCGATGGCTGGCTCAGGTCGATCTGATAGCGCACGCCGTCGATGACGTCGAAATTGTAGCTGGGAAAATCGGGGTTCAGCAGAACCTGATCGGCCTGCCCCGGCGTGATCTGGTTGAACATGCCCGCCGAGCGTTCCAGCCAGTCCTTGACCTGCGCACCGCTGACCCGCACCGCGCGCGCCGTGTTGGGGTAGAGATAAAGATCCGACACGTTCTTGATCGCCACATCGCCCTTGGGCACATCGGTATAGTATTCCGGCCCACCCCGGCCCCCGGCCTTGAACGGGGCGGCCGCGCTCAGGATCGGCAGGCCTTCGTGCTCGGTGCCCTTGAGCATCTGTTCGATGTACCAAAGCTGCGCAATCGACACGATCTGCACCGACGGATCATCGGCCACCAGCGCGAAATAGGAATGCAGCGGCGCATCCGTCTTGCCCACCGCGCGGCGCACATAGGCCAGCGTGGCGTCGTGATCGGCCTGCACGCTGGCCAGCACATCGGGCTGGCTGTCCACCAGCGCGGTGATCGAGCGGTCTTCGTTGCGCTTCGAGATCGGGCGCGCTTCGCTGGCATGGCTGACGATTGCCCAGTCATTGCCCGAACGTTCCAGCATCAGGTCGATCAGCCCCAGATGCGACCCCCAGAACCCGCCCATGGCGGCCGGTTTGCCGTGGATCGTGCCTCGGGCCACGTCGACGCCGGGCAGGCCGTCATAGTCGCTGGACGGAAACACCCGGTGATGGTGCCCGGTCAGAACCGCGTCGATCCCGTCGATCGCGGCCAGCGGGACCGAGGCGTTTTCCATCCCGTCACTGGCATCCGCCGCGCCGATGCCCGAATGGCTGAGCGCGATGATCAGGTCGGCGCCTTCTTCCTTCATCTGGGGGACATAGGCGCGGGCCGTGGCGACGATGTCGCGCGCCTGCACCTTGCCGTCCAGATGGCGCCGGTCCCAGTTCATGATCTGCGGCGGGACAAAGCCGATCAGCCCGATCCGGATCGGATGCGTCTGGCCCGCGCCATCGGTGATCTGACGATCAAGGATCACATAGGGTTTGATCAGGGTCCTGTCGCGGGTCGGATCCGACCCCTGATCAAGCGTCACATTCGCGCTGACCACCGGGAAATCGGCGCCCGCCAGCGATTTCATCAGGAAATCGAGCCCATAGTTGAATTCATGGTTGCCCAAGGTCGCCGCGTCAAAGCCCACGGCGTTCATCGCGGTGATGATGGGGTGGCTGTCGCCATCCTTCATGCCACGCTCATAGGCGATATAGTCGCCCATCGGATTGCCCTGCAGGAAATCTCCGTTGTCGATCAGCATGGAATTGGTGGCTTCGTCGCGGATGTCCTTGATGATCGACGCGGTCCGGGCCAGCCCGACGGTGTCGCGCGGACGGTCGGCGTAATAGTCATAAGGAAAGACATGCACATGCAGGTCGGTGGTTTCCATCAACCGCAGATGGGCCTGATTGGCCGCAGCGCGGGCGGAAAACGGGTGCAGCGCGATGAAACCGGCGGTGCTGGCGATAAAGCCGCGGCGGGTCAGCGAAAATGACATGCAAACAATCCTTTCGTCCATGACGCCGGGGGCCGGTCTGTTTGGTGCATCTGGTGGCGATCCACAAAGATCCGATCCCCTGCAAGGATTTAGCATAGCAGCCCCGCCCCGGTGGCGGGCGTGAATATTTGGTAACAGGGCCCATGCGCAAAAAACCGCGCCCTGCGGCGAGGCAGGGCGCGGTCATGCATAACTCTATGGCGCGTGGATCAGTGTACGTCCTTGTAGCTGATCTCGCGCGTGTCCGTACCGGGGCCGGATTTTTCGCGCCGGATCGCCAGACGGTTGAGCGCGTGCACGTAAGCTTCGGCCGAGGCAACCACCGTATCGGTGTTGGCCGACTGCCCGGTCGAGATCACCCCGTCTTCTTCAAGGCGCACGCTGACGGTGGCCTGGGCATCGGTGCCTGCGGTCACCGCGTTCACCTGATACAGCTGCAGCCGCGCCGCATTGGGATGGATCGCGCGCACCGCCTTGAAGGTGGCGTCAACCGGCCCGTCGCCCTGTGCGGTGGCCTGATGTTCGACCCCGTCCACATCCATTTCCAGCACCGCTTCGGCCTGGCCTGCAGTGCCGCAGGTGACCTTGAGCGATACGATCTCAAGCCGGTGCTCATCAGATTCGCTGGCCGCCGTGACCAGCGCCAGGATGTCGTCGTCGAACACCTCTTTCTTGCGGTCGGCCAGTTCCTTGAACCGCACAAAGATGTCCTTGAGCTGGTTGTCGCCCACCTCGTATCCCAGCGTGTTGAGCTTGTCGCGCAGGGCGGCCCGCCCCGAATGCTTGCCCAACGGCAGAGAGGTTCCCGACAGGCCCACATCTTCGGGGCGCATGATCTCGAAGGTTTCGGCGTTCTTGAGCATGCCGTCCTGATGGATCCCGCTTTCATGGGCAAAGGCGTTCTTGCCGACGATGGCCTTGTTGAACTGCACCGCAAAGCCCGACACCGTCGCCACCCGGCGCGAGATATGCATGATCTTGCGGGTGTCGATGGCAGTGTGCCAGGGCATGATGTCGTGCCGCACCTTGAGCGCCATCACGACCTCTTCCAGCGCGGTGTTGCCCGCGCGTTCGCCAAGCCCGTTGATGGTGCATTCGATCTGGCGCGCGCCACCGGCCACGGCGGCCAGCGAATTGGCCGTCGCCATGCCAAGATCGTTGTGACAATGGGTGGCAAAGATCACGTCTTCGGCGCCCGGAACTTCGGCGATCAGGCGCTTGATCAGATCGGCCGATTCCACCGGTGCGGTATAGCCCACCGTATCGGGGATGTTGATGGTGCTGGCCCCGGCCTTGATCGCGATCTCGACCACGCGGGCCAGATAATCCCATTCGGTGCGGGTGGCATCCATAGGCGACCATTGCACATTGTCACACAGGTTGCGGGCATGAGTGACGGTTTCATGGATCTTGTCGGCCATCTCGTCACGTGTCAGGTTCGGAATGGCCCGATGCAGCGGCGAGGTGCCGATAAACGTGTGAATGCGCGGTTTGCCTGCGTGCTGCACCGCCTCCCAACACCTGTCGATATCGGCAAAATTCGCCCGCGCCAGACCGCAGATCACCGAATGTTCCGAGTTCATGGCGATTTCGCTCACCGCCTTGAAGTCGCCCTCCGAGGCGATGGGAAACCCGGCCTCGATGATGTCCACGCCCATCTCGTCCAGAAGCCCGGCAATCTCCAGCTTCTCGTTGTGGGTCATGGTGGCGCCGGGGCTCTGTTCGCCGTCGCGCAGGGTGGTGTCAAAGATCCAGACGCGGTCTTTGTCGGTCGCTTGTGTCATGGGATGTATCCGTTTTCTTGGGCTTGCTGTCTGATGAGGGGCGCGAAAGCTATATCCTCTGAGCGGTCGCGCCGGGACAGGGCACGCTCAGAGGCGGCTTAGCAGCAGCAGGCCACGCAAAGACACCCGCATTGCGGACGCCGAAGGAATGATATGCGTGGCAGTAACCATGGGGCAGTTATACCCACCCCATGGCAGAAGAAAACCCGAAAAAGTGGTTTTAGGCCGTCAGGCCCTCGGGCTCGGCCAACCCGTTTGCCCGGCAACAGGCGGTCAGCGTGTTGGCCAGCAGGCAGGCAATGGTCATCGGACCCACCCCGCCCGGCACGGGTGTGATCGCACCCGCCACAGCGGCGCAGCTGTCATAATCCACATCGCCCACAAGGCGCGTCTTGCCTTCGCCCTTTTCCGGGGCGTCGATGCGGTTGATGCCCACGTCAATCACGGTTGCACCCGGTTTGATCCAGTCGCCCGGCACCATCTGCGGGCGGCCCACGGCGGCCACAACGATATCAGCGCCGCGCACGACATCCGGCAGATCCTTGGTCCGTGAATGGGCAATGGTCACGGTGCAGCTGTCACCCAGCAGAAGCTGCGCCATCGGCTTGCCCACGATGTTGGAGCGGCCCAGCACCACGGCGTTCATCCCCGACAAAGACCCGTGATGATCCCGCAGCATCATCAGACACCCCAGCGGCGTGCAGGGCACCATGCTCTTCTGCCCGGTCCCCAGCAGGCCCACGTTGGAGATATGGAACCCGTCCACATCCTTGGCCGGGTCGATCGAATTGATCACCAGATCGCTGTTCAGATGACCGGGCAGGGGCAGCTGTACAAGAATGCCATGCACCGCCGGATCCTTGTTCAACTGATCAATCAGCGCCAGCAGGTCGGCCTCGGACGTATCGGCGTCCAGCTTGTGCTCGAACGAGTTCATGCCGACCTCGACGGTCTGCTTGCCCTTGGACCGCACATAGACCTGGCTGGCCGGGTCTTCGCCCACCAATACCACGGCCAGTCCGGGGGTGATCCCGTGATCCGCCTTCAACACTGCCACATGCTCGGCGACCTGGCTGCGCACATTGGCCGCAAAGGCCTTTCCATCAATCACCGTTGCCGTCATCTCGGCCCCCCAAACTTCATCTTGTCATAAATACTCCCGCCGGAGGCAGGAGCCGCCTTGCGGCGACCGGTTGGGCCGGGGCTCGATGCCCCGGCTCAGCCGCGTTCTATCCTAGAACAGACCTTCGATCTGCCCGTCTGCGTTGAGGCGGATCGCCTCAGCCGCGGGCGCGCGGGGCAGGCCTGGCATGGTCATGATTTCACCGCAGATCACCACCACGAACCCGGCCCCTGCACTCAGACGGACCTCGCGCACCGGCACCGAATGGCCCGTGGGCGCACCGCGCAGGTTGGGGTCGGTCGAAAACGAATACTGCGTTTTCGCCATGCAGATCGGCAGGTTCCCATAACCCTGATCTTCCCAATCCTTCAACTGGGCCCGGATCTTGGCATCTGCCAGAACTTCGTCAGCCCGGTAGATCGACTTGGCGATGCGCTCGATCTTGTCGAACAGGGGCAGGTCGTCATTGTAGATCGGTGAAAACTGGCTGAGGCCGGTATCCGCAATCTCGGCCACGCGGGTGGCAAGCTCGGCCGATCCTTCCGATCCCAGTTCCCAGTGGCGGCTCAGGATCGCCTCGGATCCCTGTTCGGCCACATAGTCCTTCACCGCCTGGATCTCGGCATCGGTGTCGGTGACAAAATGGTTGATCGCCACGACCACCGGCACACCAAAGCTCTTGAGGTTGCCGATATGGCGACCCAGGTTGGCACAGCCGTTTTGCACGGCCTCGACGTTTTCCGCGCCCAGATCGGCCTTGGCCACGCCGCCATTCATCTTCATCGCCCGCACGGTCGCCACCAGCACCACACAATCAGGTGCCAGACCGGCCTTGCGGCATTTGATGTTCATGAACTTCTCGGCGCCCAGGTCGGCTCCAAACCCCGCTTCGGTCACGACATAGTCCGCCGTTTTCAACGCGGTCTGCGTCGCAATGACGGAGTTGCAGCCATGCGCGATGTTCGCAAACGGGCCGCCATGCACAAAGGCGGGGTTGTTTTCCAGCGTCTGCACCAGGTTGGGCTGCAT
>JAOXSC010000050.1 GCA_025800215.1 Marinibacterium sp. | reverse complement strand
GCCGCACTCACCGCAACAAAATCGCCCTCAAGCCCCGACAGATCACCGATTGCCGTCGCCGCCAGCACACCCGCGCGCCAATCCGGGCGCAGCGCCTTCATCTTTTGCACGGCCGGATATTTCAGCGACATGGTGGCGATGTCGTCCTGCATCTCGAATTCTTCGACCAAAGCGGCGACCCGGTTTTCCAGATCAACGTCGTGGCCGTAATATTTCAGCTCGATGATGACTTTGGATTTGCCTTTTGTCGCCTCCAGCACCTCACGCAGGGTTGGGGTGCGTTGGTCGGCATATTCAGGGTCAAACCAGCTGCCGATGTCGATGGTTTCAACATCCTCCATCGTGGCGTCCCAGATTTTGGTCGGGACCCCGGCCAGTTTCATGAAGTCACTGTCATGGGCCACGATGACAACGCCATCGGCTGTTTCCTGAACGTCGATCTCAACCCAATCCGCGCCATCTTCGATCGCCTTCAGAACCGACGCCATGGTGTTTTCGGGCCGCAGCGCCGCAGCCCCCCGGTGGCCGATAACATCGGCATGATCCTCGGCTTGAACGCGTTCCAGCAGGTTGTGGCCGAACCAGCCCCCCAGCAGAAGGGCAGCCGCCGCCAGCCCGACCGCTGTGAACAGCGAGGCCTGCAGGCGGCGCGGCTCGGGGTGGGGCGGCTCATCCGTCTGAGGTTCAAAGAACCGATCCAGCAGAACCGCCAAGGCGCCCAGCGCCGAGGCGGCCAGTACCAGCCCCGCCAGAGACCACAGCCCGGCAATCGCAAGGCTATAGGTCAGCGCCAGTCGCAGATGATTGCTGCCCTGCAACGGCACCGCCGCAAACAAAAGACCGGCCACCCATGCAATCGCCGCTGCAATCGCAAGGCGCATCGCCAGCCATGCGACCAAAGCCAGTTTCAGGCGCCCGCGTTTGCCCTCCATCCGGGACGTGCTGATATTGAACACATGCGCCGGATGGACGTTTTCGAACAGCACCAGATGAAGCGAAAGCGCCCAGGCCGACAGCTTGCGGATCAGCACCCACGCCATGATCAAAGCCACCGCGCCGATCAGGGCCACAGCCACCAGAAAGGCGGGCGGGTGGAAGGTCAGGTAGTAGTTGATGTCGTATTCGGTCAGCGTCCACCATGCGATCAACGCGGCGACCGCGAGATATGGCAGCGCCAACAGCAAAACCCACAGAATAAACCGGGCCGCAAAGCCGAATAGCGAGGGCAGGCGCGATAGGACCAAACCGATCGCTGCACTGCCCGCGCGCCACGGATCGGCCTCGCCCATCCTCAGAGAGGCTGCCATGACCGCGAAGACAAACACCTCGGCCAACAGAAACAGGCTTAGCACCACGATGGCCGCGATGAACCCGGCGGGTGAGAGGATGAAGGCCGCGATATCCTGATCCGTCAGCGCAGTTTGATCGGACAGCGAGACCGCCAGATTGACCGCCAGAGCGACACCGGGCGCGACCAGCGCGATCAGCAGCAGCCGTACCGCAAGATAGATGGGCACAAAGACCCTGCGTCTTGCCCAGGCGCCGGAATAGGCATT
>JAOXSC010000048.1 GCA_025800215.1 Marinibacterium sp. | reverse complement strand
GTGCAGGAGCGCGCCCAGTACGAACCCAATGACGAAATCCCGGACAAGGACGACGTCACCATCCTGAACATCTCGGGCACCGAACTGCGCCGCCGCCTGGCCGAAGGACTCGAGATCCCCGAGTGGTTCTCGTTCCCCGAAGTCGTCAAGGAACTGCGCCGCACCAAGCCGCCGCGCAGCCAGCAGGGCTTTACCGTGTTCTTCACCGGTTTCTCGGGCTCGGGCAAATCGACCATCGCCAACGCACTGATGGTCAAGCTGATGGAAATGGGCGGTCGCCCGGTGACGCTGCTGGATGGCGATGTGGTGCGTAAACACCTGTCGTCCGAGCTTGGCTTCTCGAAAGAGCACCGCGATCTGAACATCCAGCGCATCGGCTATGTGGCGTCGGAAATCACCAAGAACGGCGGGATCGCCATCTGCGCGCCCATCGCGCCCTATGCCGCCACCCGCCGCAAGGTCCGCGAGATGATCGAGCAGTACGGCGCCTTCTGCGAAGTGCACGTGGCCACCACGATCGAAGAATGCGAACGCCGCGACCGCAAAGGGCTCTACAAGCTTGCCCGCGAAGGCAAGATCAAAGAGTTCACCGGCATTTCCGATCCCTATGACGTGCCCGAGAACCCCGAGCTGAGCGTCGAGACCGAGAATGTCGATGTCGACAACTGCGCACATCAGGTGATCCTCAAGCTGGAAAGCATGGGCCTGATCGCCGCCGTCTGAGCCCTGCTCTGACGCGATATTCCGGGGGCGGCTGTCATGGCCGCCCCCTTTTCATTGGCGCCGCCCTGCCCGACTTGACTTGGGCGGCTGGTTTCTGGTTCCACTGGTCCCTATATAGCGTCGGCTGCCCCGCCATACCCTGGCAAGAATAGGGCTTGCACATGACGCGACCGGGAGTCATTCGGTCGATTGTCTCACCCACGTTTCCGAAGGACCGGACATGCTTACAGTCACGCTTTCAACCATCCCTGCGCGGTTCGACAAGTTGGGGCCGACGCTGAACAGCCTTCTGGAGCAGACCGTCAAACCCGACAGTATCGAAGTCTACATCCCCCACAGCTATCGCCGGTTTCCCGACTATGACGGCAGCCTGCCCGACCTGCCCCAGGGCGTGGACGTGGTGCGCGCCGACACCGACTATGGGCCTGCGACCAAGGTGCTGCCCGCCGCACGGCGATATGCCGGGCAGGATCGCAACCTTCTGCTGGTGGATGACGACCGGCTTTATGGCCCGCGCTTTGTCGAATTCTTCATGGAAAGCCGGCAACAGCGTCCCGAAGACGTCATCGCCGGGCACGGGTTCGACGTGCCCGAAGCTGGCCACCCCGCCTGGCCCGACGCGCCGCAGCCGCGTGTGACGCCGCTGCCGCGCCATCGGGATCTGCGCTATCGCATGGCGCGGATCCGTCAGTGCCTGTTTGACCCGCGCGCCGCACGTGATTTCGAACAACGCCCCGCGCGCAAGCCCTTTGCCAAACCCGGCTATGTGGACATCGCCGAAGGGTTCTGCGGGATCCTGAGCCGCCCGGCCTTCTTCAGTGATGACATGTATGACATCCCCAAAGGCCTGTGGTCGGTCGATGACGTCTGGCTGTCCGGGCATTTCCTCAAGAACGGGCACCCGGCCTGGGTGGACTGCCGCATCATGACCCAGCAACGGCGCACCGCCACGCAAACGGTGGATGCGCTGGCCACATCCGTGGTCGAAGGCCGCGATCGCAGCCAGGCCAACCATGACTGCGTGAGCTATATGAAATCCACCTATGGGGTCTGGAGCTGACAGGCACCCGGTTGCGTCAGCCGCCCAGCAAAGCCTCGCCGCGCATGATGATGGTGGCCTGTCCGGCCACATGCACCCCCTGCAGCGCGTCAAGCGGGCCCAAGGCGCGGACGCGCGCCTGACCGGGGCGGCCCATGTCGTGGCCCTGTTCGGCCAGAAAACTGCGCTGCTCGAGCAGCCCGCGCGACCACAGATAGGACGCCATCGCCCCGGTGGCCGAACCGGTGAACGGGTCTTCGGGCGGATCGGGCGGTGCCAGCAGCAGGCGCGAAAACGTGGCCCCCTGCCCCGTCGCGCCACCCAGGGTCACCAGAAACGGCTCCATCACCGCCGCATGGGCATCGGGCAGTGCGGCCCGCAAACGCGCCATGGCGTCGGGGTCGATCCGGGCTGCACGCAGCGCGTCGCGGTCGCGCAGCAGCGTGATCACAAACGGCAGGCCGGTCGATACGATCTGGGGCGGCGCGATGATGTCATCCGGCGCCAGCCCCACGGCGGCGGCCACCAGATCGGGCGCGATCTCGGGCCCGAACTGGGGCGCGACCTGCGTCATCTCGATCAGATCCCCGTCCAGGCGCACAGGGATGATGCCTGCACCGGTCTCAAGCGTCAGCGCATCGCCCGAAAAAAGGCCACGCGACCGCAGCGCGGCGACGGTGGCCAGGGTGGGATGCCCGGCAAAGGGGATCTCTTGCCGGGCGAGAAAATAGCGGACGCGGATATCGGCCACGTCCGAAGGCCCGGTAAAGGTGCATTCGACCAGCGATGTTTCGCGCGTGAAGGCCATGCAGGTGTCACTGCCCAGCTCGGCCCCGCCATGCACCACCGCACAGCCATTGCCGCCAAAGGGCCGATCCGTGAACGCATCGACCCAGTCGAACGGATAGGCCGTCAATGCACCGCGACCGGGGAAAAGTCGTATTCGCGTGCCAGGCTGAAGGCCAGCTTGCGATCCGCGACCAGCGCCAGTTGCTGACCGTTGGCGTCATGGACCGCATAAAGCTGATCCAGCCCGTCGGCCTTGTCCTGCACCTCCTGTGGAAGTTCATCAACATTGACCGGCTTGACATAAACGATGCGCGGCGCCTCGGAGTTCATTTCGATGGGCGTGTTCATCGGTTTATCCTTTCCTGATGTTGATGGTCTGAACAACGGTTTCGGGCACCGCGCGTGTCAGGTCGACATGCAGCAGCCCGTTTTCCATGATCGCTTCGCCAACCTCGACCCCGTCGGCCAGCACAAAACTGCGCTGGAACTGGCGGGCGGCAATGCCGCGATGCAGGAATATGCGGCCATCGCTGTCATCGCTCTGGCGGCCGCGGATCACCAGCTGGCGATCTTCGACGGTGATCGACAGATCCTGTTCGGCAAAGCCCGCCACCGCAAGGGTGATGCGATAGGCGTAATCGGATGTCTGTTCGATATTGAAGGGGGGGTAGCCTTCGTTGCTGGATTTCGCAGTGCGCTCCAGCAGGCGTTCAAGCTGCTCGAACCCCAGAAGATGGGGGTATGAGCCCAGTGTCAGTTTCGTCATCGACCTGTCCTTGTTGCAGAAGCGACCGGTTGGGTGCGGCCCCGTTTTGGCGACCACCAGATCAATATGGGCAGAAAGCTGCGGCGCAACAAGCCCTAGGAGAAAATCGCGCCTTGTCCTATAGTTGAGCCCTGATACCAGCCACGATGCGAGTCGCCGCATGAACGCGCCCCACGACATTTCCATGAAAACCGATGACGTGCTTCGGGTCGAGCTTGAGGTGTTCCGCCGACAGCACCGCGATCTGGACGAAGCGATCCACGCGCTTCAGGAAAAGGGCACGGGCGACCAGCTGACCATCCGGCGGCTGAAAAAGCAGAAACTGATGCTCAAGGACAAGATCTTTCGCATCGAAGACCGGCTGACCCCCGATATCATCGCCTGAGCGATTGCGCGCGGGCCGCACGCTTGTATAGTGCGCGCTCTTTCAGGCGTGCCCGTCCCGCCCCTGCGGACCGGGCCCATCCCCAAAGCGGCAGGAGAACACCATGGCCGAGACCCGCGTGGGCATCATCATGGGCAGCCAGTCGGACTGGCCCACCATGCGCGAAGCAGCCGAAATGCTCGACGCGCTCGACATTCCTTATGAGACGCGGATCGTGTCGGCCCACCGCACGCCGGACCGGCTTTGGGACTACGGCAAGACGGCGGTGTCGCGGGGGCTCAAGGTGATCATCGCAGGGGCCGGAGGGGCAGCGCATCTGCCGGGCATGATGGCGTCCAAGACGCGCGTGCCGGTGATCGGCGTGCCGGTGCAGACGCGGGCGCTGTCGGGGGTGGATTCGCTGTATTCCATCCTGCAGATGCCGCGCGGCTTTCCGGTGGCGACCATGGCCATCGGTGCGGCGGGTGCGGCCAATGCCGGGCTGATGGCGGCGGCGATCCTGGCCAATGACGATGCCGATCTGGCCGACCGGCTGGATGCCTGGCGCGACGCGCTGTCGGCGTCGATCCCCGAGGTGCCCGTCGATGACTGATGCTCTGCCTGCTGGCGCCGTGATCGGCATTCTGGGCGGCGGTCAGCTGGGCCGGATGCTGTCGGTGGCTGCCGCCCGTCTGGGGCTGCGCAGCCATATCTTTGAACCGGGGGCCAATCCGCCCGCGGGCCACGTGGCCGATCAGGTCACCACGGCGGCCTATGACGACGCGGACGCCCTGCGCCGCTTTGCCGATGCGGTGGATGTGATCACCTATGAATTCGAAAACATCCCCACTTCGGCGCTGGATCTGCTGGAACAACTGCGCCCGATCCACCCACGGCGCGAAGCCCTGCGCGTCAGCCAGGACCGGCTGGTGGAAAAGGATTTCCTGTCGGGCCTTGGCCTGACCACCGCGCCCTATGCGGATGTGCCCGATCTGGACGCGCTGACGGCGGCGCTGGCCGGTATCGGCGCGCCCGCGATCCTCAAGACCCGGCGCTTTGGCTATGACGGCAAGGGTCAGGTGCGCATCACCGATGCCGCAGATGCGGCCGAAGCGATGGACGCCCTGCAGGGCGCACCCGCGATCCTGGAAGGCATGGTCGATTTCGAGCGCGAAATCTCGGTCATCGCGGCCCGGTCGGCGGATGGGGCGGTGGCCTGTTTCGATCCGGGCGAAAACGTGCATGACGGCGGCATTCTGCGCACCACCACCGTGCCCGCGCGCATCAGCGCCGCACAGCGCACCGATGCGGTGCTGCTGGCCGGGCGGATCCTGAACGCGCTGGAGTATGTGGGCGTGATGGGGGTCGAGCTGTTTGTGACGCGCGGCGGCCTTGTGGTGAATGAAATCGCACCCCGTGTGCACAATTCCGGGCACTGGACCCAGAATGGCTGTGCGGTGGATCAGTTCGAACAGCATATCCGCGCGGTTGCCGGCTGGCCTCTGGGCGATGGCGAACGCCATGCGGATGTGGTGATGGAAAACCTGATCGGCGACGATATGGACCGGGTGCCGGGCCTTGCGCGCAACAGCAATTGCGCCCTGCATCTCTATGGCAAGGCCGAGGTCAAGCCGGGCCGCAAGATGGGTCACATCAACCGCATCATCCGCAACTGAGCGGCACAGCCGCACGACCCGCCCTGAGAGATCCGGGCGGGATGGCGCTAGGCCAGAAACCGCGCGGCCACCGCGCCGGTCATATGGGTGACGGTGCCTTGGGCAAAGGTCGCCTCGACCCGCCGCGTCTCGGCGTTCATCACTACGAAATCGGCGCGCAGGCCGGGGGCGATGCGGCCCCGGTCGGGCAGATCCAGCGCCTGCGCGGGCCCCTGAGACACCAGCGCCCAGGCCCCGGCCAGATCCCGCAGACCAGCATCGGTGATAAAGCGCACGGCCCGGATCAGACTGGGATAGTGGTAGTCGGATGCCAGCGCATCACACAGCCCCAGCGTCACCAGATCCAGCGCGCTGACATTGCCATTATGCGACCCGCCCCGCACCACATTGGGCGCGCCCATCACCACGATGTCCCCGCCCGCCCGCGCCGCTTCGGCGGCGTCGAGCGTTTCGGGGAATTCGGCAATCCGCGCCCCGCGCCCGCGCCAGATCGCACGGGTGTCGGCGCTGCGGTCGTCATGGCTGCCCATGCGCACGCCGCGCGCGGCCAAATCGGCGCAGAGCCGGTCAAGCGCCGGGGGGACGTCGGCGCGGCGCGCGTGCAGATCCTGCATCAGCGCCAGATGCCGCTCGGGGCTGCGCCCGGCCTTGAGCGCCTGACCCGTCAGCCGCGGCGGCTTGCGCCCTGCGGCCAGCCTGTCATGCGGCAGGTGGTCGTTGAACACCACATAGCGCAGCCCCCAGGCGTCGATGCGCGCGGGCAGCGCGTCGTAGTCGTCGATCAGGTTCACTTCGAACCGCAATTGCCCGATCAGGTCCATGTCGAGCGTGTCATTCAGCGCCGCGATCGCGGTCAGCACCTGATCGGCGAAATCGGCGCCACGCAGCCCGCCTTCCCAGCTTTGGAACTGGGCCAGAACGCCGGTGGTCACCCCGTTCACCGCCAGTTCACTGGCGGCGGCGCGCAGCCCTTCGGACAGGGATTTCATCGCGCCCCGGCGCGGCGCCACGTGGCGTTCAAACCCGTCGCCATGCAGATCAACGATCCCCGGCAGTACCAGATAGCCCGACAGGTCGATCCGCCGCCCCGGCGCGTCATCGGCAAACATCCCATCGGCCAGGCCAATGTCTCCGGTTTCGATCCGGCCGTCACGCAGGATGCCCGCGCCCTGCACGTGCAGAGGCGCGCTCATCGGCCCGCCCCCGGACTGGACCCGGAACTGGACCGGGGGATGGACCGGGGAATAGACAGGGCGATCCCGCCCAGAACGATCAGGGCGGCGAGCAGCAGCGCGCCGCTCAGCGGCTCACCCAGCAGGGCCGCACCGCCCAGAATGGCGATCACCGGCACCGACAGTTGCACCGTGGCTGCCGTGGTCGCGGCGATCTGCGGCAGCACCCTGTACCAAAGCGCATAGCCAAGCCCCGACGTCACTGCCCCTGACAGCACCGCCAGCAGCACCCCTGCCGGGGCGACCACCGCCGGTTGACCGAGCCCCAGATAGGCCACCCCCACCACCGGCAGGCACAGGCAGAAATTCCCCGCCGTCCCGGCCAGCGCATCCGGTTCGGACCGTCCGATCAGCGAATAGACCGCCCAGCCCAGACCCGCCGCCGCCATCGCCAGCGCACCCGCAGGCGCGGCCAGCCCCTGCGGGCCGGGCCACAGCACCCAAGCGAGTCCCGCGAATGCAATCGTGGCCCCTGCAATCTGGCGCGGGCGCCCCCCCGCCCCCTGCAGCGCGGCCGCACAGAACATCGACACCTGCACCACACCAAACAGGATCAGCGCCCCCAGCCCCGCATCCAGCACCCGATAGGCCAGCGAAAAGCCGATCATGTAGGTGGCCAGCGACAGCGCCCCCATCACCCGGCGGCGGCTGATCAGCTCAGGCCGTTTGCCCTGCAGTCGCACCAGCAGCACAAGCATCGCCGCCCCCGCCGCCACGCGGATCAGGGCAAAGCTCATCGGGTCGATCCAGCCGCCTTCGACCGCCATGCGGTTGAGCAGCGAATTGGCGGCAAAGGCCGTCATCGTAAGGGCAATCAGAAGAACAAGGCGCATGCCCCCGCTTAGCCGCATCCATCGCCAAAGGGAATGTTCAATCCTCAGGCCCAGGGCCGGGCAACAGGCGTGCGGCCAGATCCTCGGGGCGGATGCCAAGGGCGCGCGCACGCGCATGAAGCCCGGCCAGCAGGCGGCGCGGCAATTGCACCGGCAGACCGCGCTGCGCGCCGTCCACCGCGTCCGGCAGAGCGCCATCGGCCAGCCGCTGCGCGATCTGGCGCCGTGCGGCATCGCCCAGGCTGCGGCCGCGTGCATCCCGGCGCAGCTGTGCGATCTGGCCAAGGGTCAGGCGCAATATCAGGCGGCGGCGCGGATCCTTGCGGCTCATGCGATGTCCCCTTTCGGTCTGACGCGTGCGTTCACCGACATATGGCATGCAGGACACGGCGCAGGGAATGGCGAATGGGCCGCCGCGTCCGGGCTGGGCCGGACCGATGCTCTGCCTTATGATCAAGGCAACCCCGCACCAACTGCCAAAGGCCGCGCATGCATCCCACGTCCCCCACGCATCTTTTTGTCTATGGCACGCTGATGACCAGCGCCGCGCACCCGATGGGTCAGCTGTTGCGCGACAAAGCACAGCGGGTCGGGCTGGGCTCGATCCAGGCGCGGCTTTATGTGATCGACGATCCTGACGATCCGGGGAACAATTTCTACCCCGGCGCGCTGCCGTCAGGGCGCGCCGAAGACCGTGTCTGGGGCGAGCTTTACAAGATCCTGGACGACGAAGACCTGTTCGAAGCCTTTGACGCCTTCGAAGCCTGCTCGCCCGACTGGCCGGAACCGCACGAGTTCCTGCGCCGCAACGTGGTGGTCACACTGGAAGACGGCGCACAACGCTGGGCGGCCTGCTATCTCTATAGCTGGGACGTCTCGACCGCCCGCCCCATCGCGTCGGGCCGCTATACCGAAATCGCGCCCCACGTGCGCTAGGGTCTCAGAGGGCGTCGATGACATTGAAACTGGCGCTGATCGGCAATTCCAACTCGATCGCGGTCAAGGGATTTCCCTGGCCGTTCAACGCCCATCCCGAGGTTGAATTCACCAACTGCTCGATGGGCGGCAGCGGCAGCCCCGTGGCCGCCTGGGCCGAAGCCCGGCTGGACCTGTCGCAGTTCGACGTGGTGATGTTCGATCTGTGGACCAATGAAGAGGTCCGCGTCGCGGCCAAACGATCGAACATGGCGCTGATCCGCGATCACACCCTGTCGCTGGTCAATGCCATTTCGCAGGCCGGGGCGATCCCGGTGGCGGTGTCGTTTCCGCATCTGCATTTTCTGCGCAAGGACAGCACCCCGGTGCACCGGCTGGCCATGCGCCTGGTGCGCGAGCTGGGGCTTGCCCATCTTGACCTCTACGGCGTCATACGGCGCTGCATCAGGTTCACCCCGTTCGACATTCCGCTGGATCAGCTGTTCTGGGATGATCCTCATATCCAGCGCTGCATGGCCCGCGCCGTCGGGTTCGAGATCATCCCGGCGCTGCAAGCACTGCCCGCGCCCCGTCGCACCGACATCACGCTTGGTGCGCCCTATGCGCCGGGCAGCTATCTGCCTGTGGGCACGTTGTGCCCGGACGCCGCGCTGACACCGCGCAGCACCCGGTTGCTGAGCGCTGATGTCCTGCCAATCACCTCAGCCCGGCAGATCCACCTGCAGGGCAGCCGGAAGATCACCGGTGTCCACCTGAACGAGGTGCAGACCACGCGCAACATCCTGATCAACGGGCGCGTGCTGGCGGATCTGCCATCGCGCCCGGATCTGATGGCGATGCGGGAAAAGCAGAGCTTTGTATCGACCTTCCGCCCGGCTTATGTGTCGTGTCCCGAAGGGCGGGTGATGCTGTCCCTCGGGGACACCGCCCTGCCCGACACGGCGCCTGTGGCGGAACTGGCGGGGCTGTCGATGACGGGGGCCCGCGATCTGACCCACGTCACCGTCAATCAGGTGCCCGACGCGCATCGCAATCTGGCCGCGCATTTCACCCGGCGCTTTCACCAGCACCTGGCCCTGATGGCCATGGGCGACTGACCCGTCTAGGCCGGGCCGGGCCCCAGAGCCGCGATCGCCAAACAAAAAGGGGGCCGCCCGCAGGCGACCCCCAATATCTGCATCAGCAGAGGCGATGATTACATCATGCCGCCCATGCCGCCCATGTCGGGCATGCCACCTGCCGGTGCCGCGCCTTCTTTCGAAGGCTTGTCGGCCACCATCGCTTCGGTGGTGATCAGCAGGCCAGCCACCGATGCCGCGTCTTCCAGAGCGGTACGGACAACTTTGGCCGGGTCGATCACACCAAAGGCGAACAGATCGCCATATTCTTCGGTCTGAGCGTTGAAGCCGAACGACGTGTCGTCGGATTCGCGCACCTTGCCGGCCACCACGGCGCCGTCGACGCCTGCGTTTTCAGCGATCTGGCGCAGAGGCGCTTCGATGGCTTTCTTGACGATGGCGATACCCGCGTTCTGATCGGCATTGGCGCCTTCCAGGCCGCCGAGCTGCTTGCCACCCTGAACCAGAGCATCACCACCGCCCACAACGACGCCTTCCTGCACGGCCGCACGGGTCGCGTTCAGAGCATCGTCCACACGGTCTTTGCGCTCTTTCACTTCGACTTCGGTCATGCCGCCGACGCGGATCACGGCAACACCGCCTGCCAGTTTGGCAACGCGCTCTTGCAGCTTTTCACGGTCGTAGTCGGACGTGGTTTCTTCGATCTGGCCACGGATCTGAGCCACACGTGCTTCGATCTCGGCCTTTTCGCCTGCGCCGTCCACAACGGTGGTTTCGTCCTTGGTGATCGCGACTTTCTTGGCGGTGCCCAGCATGTCGACGGTCACGTTTTCCAGCTTCATGCCCAGGTCTTCGCTGATGACCTGACCGCCGGTCAGGATCGCGATGTCCTGCAGCATCGCCTTGCGGCGATCGCCAAAGCCCGGTGCCTTGACGGCTGCGATTTTCAGGCCGCCGCGCAGCTTGTTGACCACGAGGGTTGCCAGCGCTTCGCCTTCGACGTCTTCAGCAATGATCAGCAGCGGCTTTTGCGACTGGATCACCGATTCCAGCAGCGGAACCATCGGCTGCAGCGACGACAGTTTCTTTTCGTGCAGCAGGATCATGCAGTCTTCGAGTTCTGCAGTCATCTTGTCGGCGTTGGTGACAAAGTAAGGCGACAGGTAACCGCGGTCGAACTGCATGCCTTCGACAACATCGGTCTCGGTTTCCAGACCTTTGTTTTCTTCGACGGTGATGACACCTTCGTTGCCGACCTTCTGCATCGCGTCAGCGATCTGCTGGCCGATTTCGGCTTCGCCGTTGGCCGAGATGGTGCCAACCTGCGCAACTTCGGCCGAGTCTTTGACTTCACGCGAAGCGGACTTGATGCCTTCAACAACCTTGGCAGTTGCCAGGTCGATGCCGCGCTTGAGATCCATCGGGTTCAGACCGGCGGCAACCTGCTTGAGGCCTTCACGCACGATGGCCTGGGCCAGAACGGTTGCGGTGGTGGTGCCGTCGCCTGCTTCGTCATTGGTGCGCGAAGCGACTTCTTTCACCATTTGCGCGCCCATGTTTTCGAACTTGTCTTCCAGTTCGATTTCCTTGGCAACCGAAACACCGTCTTTGGTGATGCGCGGTGCGCCAAAGGATTTGTCCAGAACCACGTTGCGGCCTTTGGGGCCCAGGGTCACTTTAACAGC
>JAOXSC010000047.1 GCA_025800215.1 Marinibacterium sp. | reverse complement strand
GTTGATCACCACGTCATCGGCGGTGACTTCACCCTTGATGGTGGCCGATTCTCCGATGGTCAGCAGATGCGCGCGAATGTCGCCTTCGACGGTGCCTTCGACCTGGATGTCGCCGGTGGTTTTCACATTGCCTGTCACATGCAGGTCCGACGACAGCAGCGACGCGGGCGGCTTGGCCTTGGGGGTCGTGGGCTTGTAGTCGGATGCTGCCCCTGCCGAAGCGGTTGCCGCAGGCGTGCTGGCCGGGCTTGCCGCATCGGATTTGGGGCCTGGCTCGTTGATCTTACTTTTAGAAAACATCTCTTGCAGCCTTGATGTAGGTCATCGGGTTGACGGGCCGCCCGTTCACACGGATCTCATAGTGAAGATGGGTGCCGGTGGAGCGTCCGGTACTACCCATATCAGCAATGTGTTGCCCGCGCGAGACTCTTTGCCCCTTTTTCACAAGGATTCGGGTGGCATGTGCATAGCGTGTTTCGATGCCATAGGCGTGCTGGATCTTGACCAGTTTGCCATAGCCCGATTGCCAGCCCGCAAAGGTCACCACACCATCTGCGGTGGCAAAGATGTCGGTGCCGTGGGGGCCTGCAAAATCCTGCCCGTTATGCATGCGCCGACCGCCGGTCTTGGGGTCGCGGCGAAAGCCGAAGCCGGATGTGTGGCGCACCGCCGAATGCACCGGCTTGGCAAAGGGCGCCTTTTCGGCGGCGATGCGATAGATGTTCAGCCGGTCCATCTGTTCCAGCAGCTTGTTGGCGCGGATCTCGTCCGGGCTGGGGGCAAGGCCACGGGTCGAAAAGGTGATGGGCGTCAGCGGGCCGCCCTGGCCGCTATAGCCGCGCCGCACCTGTTCGATGATGCGTTCGGTCGGCAGGCCCGCCTGGCGGAACATCTTGTCGAGCGGTTCGACCGAAATGGTCATCGCGTCTTCGAGCTGGCGGAAAATGCGGTCGTTCTTTTCCTCCATCAGCTCGATTTCCACGGCCAGGTCGAGCGCCTTGTCGATGGCGTCACGCGCGTCGGCTTCGATCTTGTCGCGTTCGGCGGCGGTTTCGGCCAGCGTGTTGGCCACCAGAGCCAGCGCGGCATCGGTGTCGGGGCCGCTGGAGGCAGCGGCAGCGAGCGCGGCGTCATCCAGCGCGTCCAGCGCTGCGCGGGCGGTGTCGCGTTCCTGCATGGTGTCGCGCAGGGTGGTCTGGATCACGTCGATGCCGGTTTCCAGCTCGTGCCGCCGGGTTTCCGAGGCCAGCAGTTCGGATTGGATGGTGGAAATCTGGTCGAGTGCTGCATTGAAACGGTTCTGGGCCGCGACCGCTTCGGCGGCACGGATGTCGCGTTCATCGGCCAGCGCGTTCAGGCGGTCCTGATACATCTGCTGGTCGCGCCGGGCCTGGTCGCGGAAATTGCCCGCGCCGATGCTGTCCATGATCACGATTGCGGTGGCGACGGCGGCCCAGCCGATGACCAGCGTACCGCCGGCAATCGCAACCAGCTGCGTGCCCGGACGCAGGCGGATGAACCGGGTGTCATTATCGGATTTCAGAAAGACGCGGCGTTCGGGAAGCACCCGTTCCAGTGCTGAATGTATCCGGATCGCCAGTCTTCCGCGCATGTCCCACCCCAAACCTTGTATTGGCACGGGGTTTCCCCACTAGACCCGGCCTTTATGGCCAGACGGATTACCCATACGCGGCCCGGCGGGCAAGCGTCATCACTGTCGCGGGGGGCGGGGGGCTGAAAATTCGGGAGAAAATCGGGGGGGATCGGCAAATTTCCGCCGATAGTGGGCCTGCCCGCTGTTTGCCCCGTCCTGCGGTGAAAACGGGCCGGGCCGCGCGTGTCAGCGCTCCTTCAGGGTCGAAAGCGCCCCGCGCGGATCGACGCTGACCTGTTCCACCCCGGCATTTCGGAGCGTCGCGTTCGGACGATGGCGATCCGCAGCCGGGCCGAGGCATCGCCACTGGTATGATCGGTATGAGCGCGTCGTGATACGCCAGTATCGCCGATTTTGGCGGTTGAAATCGCATTCGATCGGCGGGCGGAATTCCCCGCGCGCCAAACGCTATTTCGGAAACAGGAAGGTCGCGATCAGACGCAGGCCGATGCCTTCGGGCCCGCTGTCGGGGCCGTCGGCCCAATAGCGCAGACCACCGCCGATGCTGATGGGGCGTTCTCCGATGCGGGTCAGCTTGGTCACGGTGACGTTGATGGGAACGCTGGCCGTGTTGGCGTTCCAGTCATAGGTGGTTTCGCTGTTGATGGTATAGGTCCAGCTTTCGGGCGTGGTGTAGCTCAGGAACGGCTGCAGAAAAGTGGCGCTGATATCATCGCCCCAGGATCCACCTTCGACGGACCACAGGTGATTGGCCAGCGCACCATAGGTCCATGGGCCATCCTGCTTCAGCGCAACGCCGGTGATCCCGGCGGCAAATTCGTCCTGGCTGATGCCGCTGATCCCGGTGGGGATCAGGAACACGGGCCCGACCCCCCAGATCAGCCCGCCCTTGGTTGGCTGGGCGGGGGAAAAGAACAGGCTTTGCACAATGTCGCCAACGCCCTGTTGTCGACTGTCGCCGCGTACCTGATCCTGCCAGGTCAGCGGCACGATCGTGCGCGAAATCAGGTTCAAGTTGTCGCTGAGCGAAAAAGGAGCCACCGGCTGGAAATTGAGCAGTGAGCGACGTCCGGCATCATCCGCGCCGATATTGTCATCGTAGTTGAACTGAAACGGGACAGAAATCAGCGATGCGATGGGATTGGCGAGCTGTTTGGCCAGATCCGCATCCTGCTGCGCCCGAGCGGTATTGCCGAAAAGGGCGGCCATAGCCAGAATAGCAGCAGCACATCGTTTCATAATCGCAATTGTCCATCAATTCAAAGAATGAATACTCAATCTCAGGAGATTAATGCGCTGGCCGCAGGGTCTGTCAATACCGGACGGATGGGCGATGATCGGCCCGGTGCGCGATCTCAGTCCGCGCGGGGCGGGATTTCGTCGGCCAGCGGCCAGTAGAAATCAGGGGGGATGCCGGCCTCGGCGCGCTTTTCTTCGTTGAAGGGCGGTTTCAGCGCGCCGTGGAAATAGCGCCGGACAAGGGTGTGAAACACCTCTTTGGGGTCGGCGTTTTCGCGCCCGCACAGGAAATGGAACCACTTGCTGCCATAGGCCACGTGGCCGACCTCTTCGGCATAGATCAGCTCGAGCGCCTCGATCGCGTGGGGGATGTCGGCCTTGCGGAAAATGTCGATCATGCCCGGCGTCACATCCAGCCCGCGCGCTTCGAGCACCATGGGCACCACGGCCAGACGGCCCATCAGGTCATCCACCGTGTCTTCGGCGGCGCGCCACATGCCCGCATGGGCGGGAAGGGCGCCGTAATGGCTGCCAAGCGCCTCAAGGCAGTCGCAGACCAGATTGAAGTGTTTCGATTCCTCTTCGGCGGCTTTGACCCAGTCGTCATAGAACCCCATGGGCATGGGCACATGACCGAACCGCGCGATGATGTCCCAATGCAGATCCACCGCGTTCAGTTCGATATGCGCCACCGCGTGCAGCAGCGCGATGCGCCCGGCGGGGCTGCCGGGGCGGCGGCGCGGCACGTCACGGGGCGACAGCAATTCGGGCTGTGCCGGGCGCGCAGGGTGCAGTGGCGGGTGCGCGGTGCCGATCTCGATGGCGTTGCCGCTGCCGTCGCGCGCGGCAAACCAGCGCGCTGCATGGGCGCGTGAAAGCTCGGTCTTGGCGCGCCCGTCGGCGGTGGTCAGGACCTCGACCGCCATCTGTGTCAGTGTCAGGGTCATCGCAGGCTCAGAGCGCCTTGACCGCGTCAAGCACCGCCTCGACATGGCCGGCGACCTTCACCTTGTGCCAGACCTGCGCCACGGTGCCATCGGCGGCAATCAGAAAGGTCGTGCGCTCGATGCCCATGAAGGTCTTGCCGTACATCTTCTTTTCTTTCCAGACGCCGTAGTCTTCGCAGACCGATCCGTGTTCGTCCGACAAAAGCGGCATGCCCAGTTCGCGCTTGGCGATGAACTTTTCGTGGCTTGCCACGCTGTCCTTGGAAATGCCAAGCACCGTGGCACCTGCGGCGGCAAAATCGTCCAGGTGTTCGGTAAAGCCGATGGCCTCTTTGGTGCAGCCCGATGTGTTGTCGCGCGGGTAGAAGAACAGCACCACCGGGCCGCCGCGCAGAGACGACAGCGTGACCTGCGATCCGCCATCGCGGGGCAGGGTGAAATCCGGGGCGGGTTGGGCCAGTTCGGGCATGGCGGGACTCCGTGAATTGGGAAAAAGTGAATTTCATACTAAGCCGCAACCGGCAACAATAAAGGCACGGCCCATGCAAAACCCGACAGATGGGCAGCGGTATCCCCTGGGACGGGCTTGAACGCGGGTGGCGTTTTCAAGGATAGGAAGGGCATGACAGGGGTGGACCCAGACCAGCACGATCCCGCAGAGCCGCCCGCGCGGCGCGCGTTTTCCCCGGCCATGCGCCGGGCGCAGCGCATGCGCGCGTCCTTTGGGCGGCGCGTGATGATGGGCTGTGTGCGCGCCATTGCGACGCTGGTCAGCCTGACGGTGCTGGCGGCCTTCGTGCTGTCGCTGTTCATCGGCGAGCGGATCGAGGTGCCGCAATGGGTCCGTGACCGCGTGGCGCATCGGATCGAACAGCATCTGGACGGGATGAGCGTCGATTTCGGCGACATTTCCTTTGTGGTGGATCAGGGGCTGCGCCCCAGCGTGACGCTGCGCGATGTCGAACTGCGCGACCCTGACGGCGTGCCGGTGCTGCATCTGGCGGATCTGCGGGCCAGCATCGCCATGCGGCCTCTGCTGGATGGGCAGGTCCAGCCCAAGCGCATTTCGCTGAGCGGCGCGCGTCTGGCCATCCGCCGCCACGCCGATGGCACATTCGTGCTGCTGCTGGAAAATCGCGACCGCGCGGTGGAACAGGGGCAGGGCGCGGGCGGGCTGGTCGAAGGGATCGGCAATGTGTTTCTGGAACCGGTCTTTGCGGCGCTGACCGAAATCAGCATGCATGATCTGATCGTGCGCTACGAAGACGGCCGGTCGGGGCGCAGCTGGACGGCCGATGGCGGATCGCTGCTGTTGACGCGCAGCGGCGATGATCTGAGCGTGTCGAGCCAGGCGTCGATCCTGTGGGGCGGGGCCAGCGCGGGCACGATCGAGATCAACTATGACAGCCAGCTTGGCACCTCTGAGGCGGCGTTCGGCATCCGCATCGAAGAGCTGCCCGCGCGCGATTTCGCCAGTCAGAGCGTCGCCATCGGCTGGATGTCGGTGCTGGATGCGCCGCTGTCGGGGGCGGTGCGCGGCAGCATCGACGACAGCGGTGACCTGGGCGAGATCAGCGCCACGCTGCAGGTGGGCGCGGGCAACATGCAGCCCACCGGGGGCACGCGGCCGATCCCCTTTGACGGCGCGCAGGCCTATCTGACCTATGATCCGGTGCATCAGCGGCTGGAATTCGACCAGCTGACGGTGCAGTCCGACTGGGTCAGCGGGTCGATGGATGGCCATGCCGAAATCACCCGTATCACCGATGGTGCCCTGCGCGAGATGATCGGGCAGGTGACCTTTCGCGATCTGCACGTGAACCCGGCGGGCGCCTATGAGACGCCGCTGGCGCTGGATGCCAGCGCCGATCTGCGGCTGGAGCTTGACCCGTTCCGGGTGACGCTGGGCCAGATGCATGTGGACGAGGGCAACAGCCAGTTCTGGGTGACCGGCAAGCTGGATGCCGAAGATGCGGGGTGGCGTCTGGCCATCGACGCGCAGCTCAATCAGATCACGCCGGAACGGCTGGTCACGCTCTGGCCGTCGATGCTGGCGCCCAAGCCGCGGCTCTGGGTGGGCAGGAACATCAGCGATGGCGTGATCTATGACGTCGATTTTGCGCTGCGCCGCAACCCTGCCGAGCGGCCCGAGATCTACACCGATTTCCGCTATAGCGACATGAGCGTTCGGTTTCTCAAGACGCTGCCGCCGATCCGGGGGGCAGCGGGGCAGGCAACGGTTGTTCAGGATCGGCTGGTGACCACCGCTGATCGCGGTCTCATCACGCCCGATCAGGGCGGCCCCGTCAACATTGGCGGGACGTCCTTCATCATCCCCGATCTCAGCATCAAGAAAGCCGCCCCCGGCATTGTACGGGTGGCCGCGGTGGGGAATGTCACGGCGTTTCTGTCGCTGCTGGATGAACCCCCGCTTGAGGTGCTCAAGGGGGCCGGTCTGCCGGTGGATCTGGCGCAGGGGCTGGCGCGGGCCACGGGCACGCTGTCGCTGCCGCTGGCGGATCGGGTGACATTCGATCAGATCCGGTTCCATGTGGATGGGGCGCTGACGGATCTGGCGTCGGACGTGCTGGTGCCGGGCCAGCAGCTGCGCGCGGCGCGGCTGAAGCTGTTTGCCGATCAGGATGCAATCCGCATTTCGGGGCCGGGCGAGATGTCGGGCGTGGCGGGTGATTTCGAATGGCGTCAGCCCATCGGCTCCAAGACCCCGCAGCGCAGTACCGTGACCGGCACCGCCGCGCTGTCGCCGCGCCTGACCGAGGCGTTGAAGCTGGATCTGCCGCCCGGCGCGCTCAAAGGCGCGGCCGAGGCGCGGTTCACGCTGGGGCTCGGGGCCGGGCAGCCGCCGCTGTTGCGCGCGTGGTCAGACCTGCGCGGGCTGGCGCTGAGCCTGCCGGATCTGGGCTGGCGCAAGCGCGCGGATCGCGCGGGACAGTTCGAGATTGACGCGACGCTGGGGGATGCGCCCGACGTCAGCAGGCTGATCCTGAAGGCGCCGGGGCTGGATATCGAAGGGGCGATCAACGTGGACCCCGCAGGCGCGGGGCGCGATGTCACGCGGCTGTCGCGGGTGGTCGTGGGCAATTGGCTGAACACCCGTGTCACCATGCGCGGGCGTGGGCGCGGACGCGCGCCCAGCCTGGATCTGAGCGGCGGGCGGCTGGATCTGGATGGTGCGCCCTTTGGGCAGGGGGGCAGTCAGGCGGGCGATGGCGAACGCATCGACGCCACGCTGGACCGGCTTGAGATCGCCGATGACCTTTATCTGGCGGGGTTTCGCGCCAGTCTGACCAATGGCGCGACGCTGACGGGCCCTTTCAGCGGCACGGTCAATGGCGCCGCCCCGGTCACCGGCACGCTCAGGATCAGCCCGGCGGGCAAGGGCGATCTGATCCATGTGACGGCGGCGGATGCGGGCGCGGTGCTGCGCGCGGCGGGGATCGCCCCGCAGGGCTATGGCGGTCAGATGGATCTGAAGCTGGTGCCGCAGACCGGCAGCGACCGGTTCGAAGGCCATCTGCGCATCACCGGCATGCAGGTGCGCGACGGATCGACCATGGCCGCATTGCTCAATTCGATCAGCGTGGTGGGTCTGATCGACGAGCTGGAAGGATCCGGCATCGTGTTTTCCGAAATCGACATCCGCTTTGGCCTGACCCCGCGCGGGGTCGAGATCTACAAGGGTAGCGCCGTGGGCCCGTCGGTGGGCCTGTCGATGGACGGGCGGGTGAATTTCGAAACCGGGCGGATCGACATTCAGGGTGCGATCACCCCGGCCTATTTCCTCAATCAGGTGGGCAGCGTGCTGACCCGCAAGGGCGAAGGGCTGTTTTCCTTTTCCTACCGGCTGAGCGGACCGATGGCCAAGCCCAAGGTCAGTGTCAACCCGCTGTCACTGCTGGCGCCGGGCATGGTGCGTGACGTGTTCCGTGGGCCCGCGCCCCAGGACCCCAATGCCAAGCCGCCCTCCGACGCGCGCAAGCGCCATCTGGAACGGATGCAGGAAGAGCGCTGAGCGCGGGCGGGGCGATCAGGGGCCGGAAAGATGCTCTTGGGCCCTTTTCTTTGCGGGGTGGGGTCTTTAACTGGCGGGCCATGAAACTGAGCGATTTCGATTTCGACCTGCCCGAGGACCGCATTGCCACGCGGCCGGCCAGCCCGCGCACATCCGCCCGGCTGCTGGTGGCCGACGGATCCGCGATCCATGACCGGCACGTGTTCGACCTGCCCGACTGGCTGCGCCCCGGAGACCGGCTGGTGCTGAACGACACCCGCGTGATCCCCGCACGGCTCAGCGGCACCCGCGCGCGCCAGACCGGCCAGGGCCGGGTCGAGGCCCGGATCGAGGTCACATTGCTCGAACCGCGCGCCGATGGCACCTGGGCGGCCCTTCTCAAACCCCTGCGCAAGGTCCAGCCGGGCGAGGTGATCCGCTTTGCCGACGGGTTCGACGCCACGCTGGACGGGGTGGCCGACGGGCAGGCGCATCTGCGCTTCAACCTGACGGGCGATGCGTTTGATGCGGCGCTGAACGCCACCGGCGCGATGCCTCTGCCGCCCTATATCGCGGGGCGCCGGGCGGCGGATGAACAGGACAAGACCGATTATCAGACCGTCTTTGCCCGCCATGCGGGGGCGGTGGCCGCCCCGACCGCATCGCTGCATTTCGATGCCGATCTGCTGCGCCGGATCACCGATCTGGGCGTCAGCCTGACCCATGTGACACTGCATGTGGGGGCGGGCACGTTCCTGCCGGTCAAGGTCGATGACGTGACCACCCACAAGATGCATGGCGAATGGGGGCAGGTCAGCGCCCGCGCCGCCGCCGAGATCGCCGCCACCCGTGCCGCGGGCGGGCGCGTGATCCCGGTGGGCACCACGGCGCTGCGGCTGATCGAAACGGCCGCACGCGGCGGCCGGATCGAGGCCTGGGAAGGGGTCACCGACATTTTCATCTATCCCGGTTTCGACTTTCAGGTGACCGATGCGCTGATGACCAATTTCCACCTGCCCAAATCGACGCTGATGATGCTGGTGTCGGCGCTGATGGGGCAGGACCGGATCCGCGCGATCTATGATCACGCGGTGACGCAGGGGTACCGGTTCTTTTCCTATGGCGACGCATCGCTGTTGATCCCCGACAAATCCTGACGATCGGACGAAAAAGCGGCGTGTGATGTCGCAGACGTGCGTGCGGGCGATCCTGTGTTAGGGTGATGTGATCCGACACCCAAGGCGCGATAAGGAAACACGCCCATGATTCAGGTTCTTGCGGGCGCGTGGGCGCTGTTGCTTGGTATGTTGCTGCTGATGGTCGGGAACGGCCTGCAGGGCACGCTTCTGGGCGTGCGCGGCGAGATCGAAGGCTTTTCCGCCTTCGAGATGTCGCTGGTGATTTCGGCCTATTTCATCGGCTTTCTGGGCGGGTCGCGCCTCACGCCCGAGCTGATCCGCAGGGTCGGCCATGTGCGCGTCTTTGCAGCACTTGCGTCTTTCATTTCGGCGGTGATGATCCTTTACCCCGTATTTGCCGATCCCATCCTGTGGACGCTGGGACGCGTGGTGATCGGGTTCTGCTTTTCGGGCGTGTATGTGACGGCCGAAAGCTGGCTGAACAATGCCGCGAGCAATGAAAACCGGGGCAAGGCGCTGTCGCTTTACATGATCGTGCAGATGGTGGGCATCGTGTCGGCGCAGGGGCTGATGCTGGTGGCCGACCCCGCAGGCTACAACACCTTCGTGATCGCGTCGGTGCTGATTTCGATTTCCTTTGCGCCGATCCTTTTGTCGATCACGCCGACCCCGGCCTTTGAAACCACCAAGCCGATGACGCTGATGCAGCTGTTCGAAGCCTCTCCGCTTGGCTGCGTGGGGATGTTCCTGCTGGGGGGGATCTTTTCGGCGCAGTTCGGGATGGCGGCGGTCTATGCCTCGGCCGTGGGGCTGACCCTTGTCGAGATTTCGACCTTTGTGGCGACCTTCTATATCGGGGCGACGCTGCTGCAATATCCCATCGGCTGGATCTCGGACCGCATGGACCGTCGCGTGCTGATCCTGGTGGTGTCGGGGATCGGAGGGGCCGGGGCGCTGCTGGGGATGATGCTGGGCGGGGATTATGCCTATCTGCTGGCGGCGGCCTTTTTCATCGGGGGCATGACCAACCCGCTTTATTCGCTGCTGATCGCCTATACCAACGACTATCTTGATTATGACGACATGGCCGCCGCGTCCGGCGGGCTGGTCTTCATCAACGGGCTGGGCGCGATTGCCGGGCCGCTGATCGTGGGCTGGATGATGGGCGACGCGGTGTTCGGGCCGTCGGGCTTTTTCCTGTTCATCGCCTGTCTTCTGGGTCTGCTGGCGGCCTATGCGGCCTATCGTGCGACACAGCGCGCCGCCATCCCGGTCGAAGAAACCGGTGCCTTTGCGCCGGTGGCCCCGACCGCCACCGCCGTGGCCCACGAGATCGCGCAGGAATACGCGATCGAGGTCGAACAGGAAGAAAACGACGACGAACAGCAGACCGCCTGATCGGCCACACCAACCGGGGGAGGGGGCTTTGCCCCTTGACCTTTGCTGAAAAATTGGGCGAAATTGAAACGGTCCGGCGCGCATTGATATTTCAGTGCCGGACCGCAGAGATTTGATGACGCACTGCCCCTTTGTTGATGGGCAACGCTGCCCCGAAGACCCCAATTTTAAGCGGTGCTCCGGGCCTTTGTATTCCTGCGCTGAACGTGTAAAAAGATGAATGAATGTAAGAACTTGTAAGAAAGTGTGATTTTCAACCTTCCGCCACATTGCTGTAAACTTCCGGGCTGTGGGGGCATTGAAATTTGTTTGGGAGGGTGACCGGATGACGGGTCCCGATACTGTTCTAGAGTTTTGGTTTAACGAGCTTGAGGCGACATCCTGGTTCATGCGCGACGACGCGCTGGATGCGCAGATCCGCACGCAGTTTCACGATCTGTGGCAGCGTGCAGCGGATGGTGATCTGATGGTCTGGCAGACCACGCCCGAAGGGGCGCTGGCCTATGTGATCCTGACCGATCAGTTCCCGCGCAACATGTTCCGCACCTGCAGCCGCGCCTTCAGCACCGATCATCTGGCCCGCGCGGCGGCCAAGGCGGCGCTGGACAAGGAATGGGATCTGCGGGTCGCGGAAAACGCGCGGCAGTTCCTTTACATGCCGCTGATGCATTCGGAAAACCTGTGCGATCAGGAACGCTGTGTGCGCATGATCTGTGGCCGCGCCGGTGCCGATCGCGATGCACAGCTGCTGCATGCCCGTGCTCACCGCGAAGAAATCCGCCAGTTCGGCCGCTTTCCGGCGCGCAACGACGCCATCGGGCGCCCGTCGACCCCGGCTGAAAGCGATTATCTTGCGTCGGGCGGCTATGGCAGCATGGTCCGCGACCTGCAGCGCGCCGCCTGAGATCTTGGGTGATTGAAGCGCTCTGCCATTTCCTCTAGCGTTTTTTGGTGAAAATCGCTGCGCGGGGGGAACATGGCACAGGCGCCTTCATCAACCAGGTTCGATGTGATCGTGATCGGGGCAGGCCCCGGCGGATATGTGGCGGCGATCCGGGCCGCGCAGCTTGGCCTGTCGGTCGCGGTCATTGAACGCGAGCATATGGGCGGGATCTGCCTGAACTGGGGCTGTATTCCGACCAAGGCGATGCTGCGCTCGGCCGAGGTGTTCCACCTCATGCACCGGGCCGGTGAATTCGGGCTGAGCGCGGGGTCGATCGGCTATGATCTGGATGCCGTGGTCAAGCGCAGCCGGGGCGTGGCCAAGCAGCTGAGTTCCGGCGTCAGCCATCTTCTGAAAAAGAACAAGGTCACCGCGATCCTGGGCAATGCCACGCTGACCGGCGCGGGCAGGGTCGAGGTGACAACCGACAGCGGCGTGCAACAGCTGACGGGGGACAACGTGATCCTGGCCACCGGGGCGCGGGCGCGCGAATTGCCGGGGCTCGAAGCCGATGGCGATCTGGTCTGGACCTACAAACACGCGCTGATGCCGCCGCGCATGCCCAAGAAGCTTCTGGTCATCGGATCGGGCGCCATCGGCATCGAATTTGCCAGTTTCTACAACACGCTGGGCGCCGACACGACAGTGGTCGAGGTGATGGACCGGATCCTGCCTGTCGAAGATGCCGAGATCAGCACCTTTGCCAAGAAGGCCTTTGTCAAACAGGGCATGACCATTCTGGAACAGGCCATGGTCAAGCAGCTTGATCGCGGCCAGGGCCAGGTGACGGCGCATATCGAACAGGGCGGCGCGGTCACCCAGCATGTCTTTGATACGGTGATTTCGGCCGTGGGCATTGTCGGCAATACCGAAGGGCTTGGGCTGGAACAGCTGGGGGTCACGGTCGACCGCACCCATGTGGTGACGGATGAATATTGCCGGACCGGGGTGGCGGGCCTTTGGGCCATTGGCGATATTGCGGGGGCCCCCTGGCTGGCGCACAAGGCCAGCCACGAAGGCGTCATGGTGGCCGAGATGATCGCCGGCGGCACGCCCCATCCGGTCAAGCCCGACAGCATCGCAGGCTGCACCTATTGCCAGCCGCAGGTGGCCAGCGTCGGGCTGACCGAAGCGCAGGCACGCGATCAGGGCTATGACATCCGCGTCGGGCGGTTTCCCTTCATCGGCAATGGCAAGGCCATCGCCCTGGGCGAACCCGAGGGCCTGATCAAGACCGTGTTTGACACCAGCACCGGTGCGCTTCTGGGCGCCCATATGGTCGGGGCCGAGGTCACCGAATTGATCCAGGGCTACGTGGTGGGTCGCCAGCTTGAGACCACCGAAGAAGACCTGATGCAGACCGTGTTCCCACACCCCACGCTGAGCGAGATGATGCATGAAAGCGTGCTGGACGCCTGGGGCCGCGCGATCCACTTTTAGCCGCGCGCCGCAGCGCAGGAGACACCATGACCGATGACGGACAGACCCGCTGGGGTCTTGTGCTGGCGCTGTGGGCGGCGGGCCTTGGGGCTGCGGCGCAATATGGCAAGATCAGCGTGATCTTTGACCGACTGGATGCGCTTTACCCCGGCGCGGGCGGGGCGCTTGGGTTTGCGGTGTCGCTGGTGGGGGTCTTGGGCATTCTCCTGGGGGTGGTCGCGGGCGTGGTGGTGGCCGGGATCGGCTATCGGCGCACCATCACCGGGGCGTTGTGGATCGGGGCGGGGATGTCGGCGCTGCAGGCGCTGCATCTGCCCTTCGCGGCCTTCCTGCTCAGCCGCGTGGTCGAAGGCATATCGCATCTGGGCCTTGTGGTGGCGATCCCCACGCTGATCGCTCAGGTCAGCGCAGAGCGGCATCGCGGCCTGACCCTGACCCTTTGGGGGACGTTCTTTGGCGTGGCCTTTGCGCTGCTGGCCTGGTTCGGCCTGCCGCTGGTGGCGCGATACGGGGTGCTGTCGCTGTTCTGGGCGCATGCGGCGGTGATGGCGCTGCTGGCGCTTGGGTTGCGCGCGGCGCTGCGCGATGTGCCGGTGCCCGCGCGCAGCCCGCTGCCGCCCCTGCGCGACATGGCGGCGCTGCATCTGGGGATCTACCGGTCGCCGCGCATCAGTGCACCGGCGGCGGGCTGGGTGTTCTATACCATGTGTTTCGTGTCGATCCTGACGGTGCTGCCGCCCTATATCGACCCGGCACAGCGCGCCTTTGTCATGGGGGCGATGCCGCTGGCGAGCATCGCGGTGTCCCTGACACTGGGCGTGGCGCTGCTGCGGTGGATCACGGCGGTGCAGGTGGTGATGCTGGGCTTTGTGGTGTCGGCGCTCTGCATGTTTTGGCTGTGGCTGGATCCGGGTGATGCGCTGGCCTGTCTGGTGCTGGCAGGGGCGCTTGGGCTGGTGCAGGGGGCCAGCTTTGCCGCTGTGCCGCAGCTGAATGCCACGGCACAGGACCGCGCGCGCGCCAATGGGGCGATGGCGCAGGCGGGCAATCTGGGCAATACGCTGGGCACGCCGCTGATGGTGCTGGTGCTGGTGCAGGCGGGCTATGGCGGGCTGACATGGGTCACGCTGGCGCTGCTGCTGTGCGGGGCGGGCGCGCATCTGCTGCTGGCCGCGCGCCGCAGCGCCCTGCCGCCGGGCTGAGACCCGCAGGCCGCCGGATCAATCCTGCCGTTCGCGTTTCTTCAGCTTGAACTCGGCGTCAAGTTCGAAATCCCACAGGTGGCCATCGCCGCAATCGACATCTTCGATTTCGTATTCGGTGACGGCGCCGTTCTTTTCTTCGACCTCGATCAGCCCGCCGGAACATCCCATCGCTTCCAGCGCGTCTTCGACGCTGGCGGTTTCGGCCAGGGTCGGCGCGCGATCGGCGAGGGCGGGCGTGGCAAGAAGGGATGCAAGAACAATCAGATAGGGCAGGCGCATGGCGGGCTCCTCAGAGGGGTCTATGTGCATCCTAGGCCGGGCTGACGCGTTTGTGAACCGGGTCAGGACGCCGTGCAACGCCTGACGGCGCCAACGTGGATGTATCACCCGGGCCGCGCTATTCGCGCGCACCCGGGATTTATGCCCCTTCACGGGAATTGGGCGCGGGTTATTTGACCGTAATACGGACGGTATCCCCGTGAATTTTCACCGTTTCCTTGCCGGGCCGTTCTGCAATGAAAATCGTTTCATATGCGGGTGTCCAGCCGCCGCATGCACCACTGCGCCGCACACCGGGTTTGCCGAATGTGATCCGACCGGTTGTCAATTTGGCCTCAATATCCGATTTGCTTTTTGCCAGATCCGCCTTGGTTGGCAGTTTGCCGCATTCTCCGCGACGTCCATGCACAACAACGGCTTGCCCGACGTTCAGGGTCACCTTGTTTTGTATTTTATCTTATTGCTGCTATCGGCAAATGCGGCATCGCCCAAAACGGACAAGGACGCCGCAACACATGTCATGAATAGGGCAGAGCGAACACTCTTCATTGTAATTCTCCTGATGCAATAAAACCGAAAACCGGGATCGGCCCGCTAATTCACAAAAGAAGTATCGTGACTGAATTCTGGATGGTCAATCACCAGATCAGGGCCGCGGCATCACAATTTGCCGGCGTCAGGCCGACAGGGGCTGCGTGATGCCGTGACCTTTCATGGGATCAGGCGTGCTTTGCGGTCACCTTTGCGCTTAGCCAAGCGGCGGCAACAGGGTGATCGTGGTGCGCGCGCCCTTGCGGCGCAGCGCGTGCACATCCGCCAGATCGGGATCGGTGATCCAGGCATCGGCGCTGGCGGCGTCGGGAAAGCTCAGCAGGACCTTGGCGGGCGGGCCGCCGCCATTGTCTTCGAGCACCCGCGCATCCGGGCCCCCGGCAATGGCGGTGCCGCCATGGCGGGCCACGGCGTCGGCGCCGACGGCAAAGTATTTCTGCAGGGTTTCGGGGTCGGTCGGGGCAAGCTGGACGGCAACGTAATAGGGCATGTCGGGGTCTCCGTTCGGGGTCAGTGCCCCCGATCTAGATGCTGGTGGTCTGTGCGGGAATTGACTATCCTTGTACGAGGGTCTTACGAAAACAGAGGAAGCATCATGCGCGACTGGGACAGCCTGCGCTATGTTCTGGCGATTGCGCGGGGGGGCGGGCTGAACCCCGCCGCGCGCGACCTGGGCGTGACCCATGCCACCGTGTCGCGCCAGCTGGCCCGCGCCGAGGCACAGGCGGGCACGTCGCTTTTCACCCGTGGCGCCAACGGCATGACCCCGACCGAAGCCGGGCACGAGGCCGCCCGCCGCGCCGCCGCGATCGAAGCCGAGGTGCTGGCGCTGGATCTGGCCATGGCCGCGCGCGACGATGGCGCGACGGGCGCGCTGCATGTGACGGCGCCGCCGCTGATGATGCGCAGCGGTGTGGCCGAGGATCTGGCGCGCTACCGGGCGCTGTTCCCGCGCGTGGCGCTGACGGTGACGGGGGACAATTCGGTGCTGAACCTGCACCGGCGCGAAGCGGATGTGGCGATCCGGGTGGCGCGCGCGCCGGGGGACAGCCTGTGGGGCCGGGTGGTGGCCAGACAGCAGGCGGGCTGGTTCGGGCGCAGCGATCTGGTGGCGCGCCATGCCGCCGGGGCGGGGCCGGTGCCGGTGCTGTCCTTTACCCACTGGGCGCGCCCGCTGCCCGATGAGATCGCGCAGCTGCCCGGCGGGGCCGAGATCGCCGCCGTCACCGATGACATGGACAGCGCGCTGGCGCTGGTGCGGGCGGGCGTGGCGCTGGCGCGCATGCCGTGCTTTCTGGGGCAGGCGGACGGGCTGGTGCGATTTCCCGGTCTGCCACTGATCGACTATGCGCCGATCTGGGTGCTGACCCATCCCGATCTGCGCCAGGTGCCGCGCATCCGCCGCTTTCTGTCACTGGTGGCCGACGGGTTCAGCCAGCGCCGTGCGATCTATCTGGGCGACACCGCGCCCGAGACGTGGGCGAAGGGCTGAAAGTTCACGTTACGTTCGCAATTTTGCATTGGAGAATCCCCGCACCTCGCCTATGTCTGTCCCATTCAGCCGAGGGTGGGTCATGGCCGAGCAGAAGTTCATCGAAGTGCGCGGCGCGCGCGAACACAATCTCAAAGGTGTCGATGTCGACATCCCGCGCGACCAGCTGGTGGTGATCACGGGGCTGTCGGGCTCGGGCAAATCATCGCTGGCGTTCGACACGATCTATGCCGAAGGCCAGCGGCGCTATGTGGAAAGCCTGTCGGCCTATGCCCGGCAGTTCCTGGACATGATGGAAAAGCCGGATGTGGATCACATCAGCGGTCTCAGCCCGGCCATTTCCATCGAACAGAAAACCACGTCCAAGAACCCGCGCTCGACCGTGGGCACGGTGACCGAGATCTACGATTACCTGCGGCTGCTGTTTGCCCGCGCGGGCACGCCCTATAGCCCCGCCACCGGTGAGCCGATCGAAGCGCAGCAGGTGCAGGATATGGTGGACCGGATCATGGGGCTTGACGATGGGATGCGCGCCTATCTGCTCGCGCCCATCGTGCGCGACCGCAAGGGCGAATACAAAAAGGAATTCCTGGAGCTGCGCAAGCAGGGCTTTCAGCGGGTCAAGGTCGACGGGGCGTTCCACGATCTGGATACGCCGCCGGTTCTGGACAAGAAATTCCGCCATGACATCGACGTGGTGGTGGACCGGATCGTGGTGCGCGATGGCATCGAAACGCGGCTGGCCGACAGCCTGCGCACCGCGCTGGATCTGGCCGATGGCATTGCCGTGCTGGAAGAGGCCGTGCGCGACGACAGCACGCCCGAGCGCATCACCTTCAGCGAACGCTTTGCCTGCCCGGTCAGCGGCTTTACCATCCCCGAAATCGAACCGCGCCTGTTTTCGTTCAACGCCCCCTTCGGCGCCTGTCCCGATTGCGACGGGCTGGGGATGGAGCTGTTCTTTGACGAACGCCTCGTGGTGCCGGACCAGACGCTGAAGGTCTATGACGGGGCGCTGGCCCCCTGGCGCAAGGG
>JAOXSC010000038.1 GCA_025800215.1 Marinibacterium sp. | reverse complement strand
GACGGATATAACCTTCGACGACGGGTTGGGCGACCTTCCAGATGTTGATCTCGGGATCAAGCGAGCGCGCGACGCCCTCGACCACCACCATCGTGCGTTGCAGCAGGATCAGCTCAGTCCGGGTTTCCATGCCGAAACGCTCGGTGACTTCAAAGAGATAGCTGAGAAGATTGCCCATGCTGATATGGCTGGCATCCATTCCAAAGATCGGCTCTCCGACGGCGCGCAGGGCGCGGGCAAAGGCATCGACATCGCGGTCGGCGGGCACGTAGCCTGCCTCGAAATGCACCTCGGCCACGCGGCGGTAATCGCGCTTGATAAAGCCATACAGGATTTCGGCATACACCCGGCGGGTGTATTCATCGATATGGCCCATGATCCCGAAATCATAGGCGATGATGTCGCCATCGGGGGCGACCTTGAGGTTGCCCTGATGCATGTCGGCATGGAAATAGCCGTCGCGCAGCGCATGGCGCAGGAACAGGGTCAGCACCCGTTCGCTGAGCACGCGCCGGTCGTGTCCGGCGGCATCAATGGCGTCATTGTCGCCCAGCGACACGCCATCGGCCCAGCCCAGCGTCATCACCCGGCGGGCCGAGAGGCTCCAGACCACGGGCGGGGTGCGAAAGCCGTCATCGGTTTTGGTGTTGGCTTCGAATTCCGAGGCCGCAGCGCTTTCCAGCCGCAGGTCCAGTTCGCCCTGCACCACGCCATCGAAATGTTCGACCACCTCCATCGGGCGCAGGCGGCGGGCAAAGGGGGCGAGGTTCTGGATCATCCAGGCGGCCAGATAAAATGCGTCCACATCCTTGCGGAAGGCGCGTTCGATGTCGGGGCGCAGCACCTTGACCGCAACCTCCTGGCCGGTATCGGCGATGCGGGCCTTGTGCACCTGAGCGATCGAGGCGGCCGCGATGGGGGCGCTGAATTCCGAGAACACATCGTCCACGGCGATGCCCAGTTCCTTTTCGACCTCGGCCTTGGCGGTGGTAATGGAAAAGGGCGGCAGTTTGTCCTGCAGCACGCGCAGCTGGCGCGCCAGATCGTCGCCCACCACATCGGGGCGGGTGGACAGGACCTGGCCGAATTTGATGTAGGCGGGCCCAAGCGCGGTCAGCGCGCGGGTCGCCGGCGGCATGGACGGGTCACCCGCATAGCCCAGCCATTTGAAGGGCACCGCCAGCGTCTTGGCGACGATGCGCAGGGCGCGGGGGGCTTCGAACGCGTCCAGCACCACGTTCATCGCGCCCGTGCGTTCCAGCGTGGCGCCTGTCCGGATCAGGCGCAGGATGTTGTGAGGACCCCGCATCGGTCAGATCTTCCAGCCCGAATGCAGCGCGGCGATGCCAAAGCTGAGATTGCGGTAGCTGGCATTTTCAAAGCCCGCGTCGCGGATCATCGACAGGAAGGTGTCCTGATCAGGGAATTTCCGGATTGATTCGACCAGATACTGATAGCTGTCGCGGTCATTGGCGATCACCTCGCCCATGCGCGGGATCACGTTGAAGCTATAGGCGTCATAAAGCTGCTGCAGCCCGGCATTGGGCAGCTGGCTGAATTCCAGCACCATCAGGCGGCCGCCGGGGCGCAGCACGCGGAAGGCTTCGGTCAGGGCCTCTTGCGGGCGGGTGACGTTCCGGATCCCGAACGAGATCGTGTAGACGTCGAATGTGTTGTCTTCGAATGGCAGCGCCATGGCGTCGCCCACCACCCAGGCCAGATCATCCGAGCGCTGTTCGGCCTCGGCGCGTTTGCGGCCTTCGACCAGCATCGGTTCGGTCAGGTCCAGCACGGTGGCATGGCCGCTGCCCGCGCGTTTGAGAAAGCGAAAGGAAATGTCGCCGGTGCCGCCCGCCACATCCAGCAGACGTTGGCCGGGGCGGGGGGCAAGCCAGTCCATCATCGCGTCCTTCCAGACGCGGTGGATGCCCATGCTCATGACGTCGTTCATCACGTCATAGCGGCTGGCCACCGATGAAAAGACGCCTTGGACGCGCCCGGCTTTTTCGGCCTCGGGGACGTCTTCAAATCCGAAATGGGTGGTTTTCTGGTCTGATCCGGTCATAGGCTCTTGCCGTTCCTCATGCTTGGGTCTTGTTATAGGCCCCTTGGGGGCAGGCACAATGCGCCTTGAACGCCGCAGGAAGGATCAGATGCCGGAATTGCCAGAGGTCGAGACCGTGCGCCGGGGGTTGGTCCCGGTGATGGAAGGGCAGCGGATCATCCGCGCCGAGGTGAACCGCCCCGATCTGCGCTGGCCGTTTCCCGATCGCATGGCCGAGCGTCTGACCGGCGCGCGGGTCGCGCATCTGGGGCGGCGGTCGAAGTATCTGCTGGCCGCGCTGGACACGGGCGACACGCTGCTGGTGCATCTGGGCATGTCGGGGCGCATGGTGGTGTCGGGCGACCGTCTGGGGCGGTTCGTGCATGATCACCCGGCGCCGGAAAAGCACGATCATGTGGTGTTCCACATGGAAGGCGGCGCGCGCATCACGTTCAACGATCCGCGCCGGTTCGGCGCGATGGATCTGATCCCCAGCGACGGGCTGGACCGGCACAAGCTGATTGCGGTGCTGGGACCCGAACCGCTGGGCAATGCGTTTGACGAAGATCATCTGGTGGCCGCGCTGGCCGGGCGCAACACGCCGATCAAATCGGCGCTGCTGGATCAGTCGGTGGTGGCGGGTCTGGGCAATATCTATGTCTGCGAAACGCTGTACCGGGCGGGGATTTCGCCCCTGCGCAAGGCCGGGCGCATTGCGGCGCCTCGGGTGGCCAGCCTGGTGCCGATCATCCGGCAGGTTCTGGAGGATGCGATCGCGGCGGGTGGATCGTCGCTGCGCGACTTTCGCCAGGCGGATGGCGAGCTGGGCTATTTCCAGCACAGTTTCGATGTGTACGGCCGCGAAGGCGCGCCCTGCCGCCGCGATGGCTGTGGCGGCACGATTGCGCGCAAGCAGCAGTCGGG
>JAOXSC010000033.1 GCA_025800215.1 Marinibacterium sp. | reverse complement strand
CATTCGCGGCTGGGAAGAGCGTGGCGACAAGCCCGCGAAATACGATCAGGGCAGCTCAGGCCCTGAAGAAGCATTGATGCTGATGCATCGCGATGGACGCCGCTGGCGTCAGATCGGAGGGTAATCATGGTCAATACAGTTATTTCGGACGTCACCAAACGCATCATCGACCGCAGCGCCTCCTCACGCGGCCCGCATCTTGAGCGGATGGAGCAGGCCAAATCCAAAGGCCCCGCCCGCGCGCATCTGTCCTGCAGCGGTCAGGCGCACGCCTATGCCGGTGCGGGTGCGGATCAAAACTCGATGGCAACCGGTACGGCTGGGAACCTTGGCATCGTCACCGCCTATAACGATATGCTGTCCGCCCACCAACCGTTCGAGCGCTATCCCGAACTGATCCGCCAAGCGATCCGCGCGGCAGGCGGCACGGCGCAGGTCGCAGGCGGGGTTCCCGCCATGTGCGACGGCGTGACCCAAGGTGAGGCGGGGATGGAGCTGTCTCTGTTCTCGCGCGATGTGATCGCGCTGGCGACGGGTGTGGCGCTCAGCCACAACACCTATGACGCGGCGGTGTTTCTGGGGGTTTGCGACAAGATCGTACCCGGCCTGATCATCGGCGCGCAGGCCTTTGGCCATTTGCCCGCCGTTTTCCTGCCCGCAGGCCCCATGACCAGCGGTCTGCCCAACGATGAAAAAGCCAAGGTGCGCCAGCAATTCGCGGCCGGAGAAGTGGGTCGCGATGCCCTGATGAAGGCTGAAATGGCAGCTTACCATGGCCCCGGTACCTGCACCTTCTACGGCACCGCCAACACCAACCAGATGCTGATGGAGTTCATGGGCCTGCACCTGCCAGGTTCCAGCTTCATCAATCCGGGCACGCCTCTCCGCGATGCGCTGACTGAGGAAGGCGCCCGCCGTGCCCTGTCTCTCAGCGCCTTGGGC
>JAOXSC010000025.1 GCA_025800215.1 Marinibacterium sp. | reverse complement strand
CATTCGGCCGCACCAGGGCTGAGTTCGATGGTGACGCCACGATCCATCAGCTGCGCTTCGAGCTGCAGCACGAATTTCTCGACCACCTGCAGGATGACATCCTTGGGCAGTGGCGCGAACGAGATCACCGCATCCAGACGGTTGCGGAATTCGGGCGTAAAGGTGCGCTCGATCGCGGCGGTGTCTTCGCCTTCACGGCGGTCGCGGCCAAAGCCGATGGCCGATTTGGCCTGTTCGGCCGCCCCCGCATTCGACGTCATGATCAGCACCACATTGCGGAAATCCACCGTGCGGCCGTTGTGATCGGTCAGCTTGCCGTGATCCATCACCTGCAGCAGGATGTTGTAGACATCCGGATGCGCCTTTTCGATCTCGTCCAGCAGCAGCACGCAATGCGGATGCTGATCGACCCCGTCGGTGAGCATCCCGCCCTGATCGAACCCCACATAGCCCGGAGGCGCGCCGATCAGGCGGCTGACCGCGTGCTTTTCCATGTATTCCGACATGTCAAAGCGCAGCAGTTCGACCCCCAGCGTATCGGCCAGCTGTTTGGCCACCTCGGTCTTGCCGACACCGGTGGGGCCCGCAAAAAGGTAGTTGCCAATGGGCTTTTCGGGTTCACGCAGCCCGGCGCGCGCCAGTTTGATGGCGCTTGACAGGGCGTCAATGGCGTTGTCCTGGCCGAACACCACGCGCTTGAGGCTGTTTTCGAGATCCTTGAGCACCTCGGCATCGTCTTTCGACACGTTTTTCGGCGGGATCCGGGCGATCTTGGCGACAACGGCCTCGATCTCTTTGACGCCGATAGTCTTGCGGCGTTTGGATTCCGCCACCAGATGCTGCGCCGCGCCCGCTTCGTCGATGACGTCGATGGCCTTGTCCGGCAGCTTGCGGTCATTGATATAGCGTGCCGACAGCTCCACCGCGGTCTTGATCGCGTCCGAGGTGTATTTGACGCTGTGATGCTCTTCGAAATAGGGTTTCAGACCGCGCAGGATCTTCACCGCATCTTCGACCGACGGTTCGTTCACGTCGATCTTCTGGAACCGGCGGCTGAGCGCGCGGTCTTTTTCGAAATGCTGGCGGAATTCCTTGTAGGTGGTCGACCCCATGGTGCGCAGCTTGCCGCCCTGCAGCGCGGGCTTGAGCAGGTTGGACGCATCCATCGCCCCGCCCGAGGTCGCACCGGCGCCGATCACCGTGTGGATCTCATCAATGAACAGAACCGCATCGGGGTGATCTTCCAGCTCGGTCACCACGGCCTTGAGGCGTTCTTCGAAATCGCCGCGATAGCGAGTTCCGGCCAGAAGCGCCCCCATGTCGAGCGAATAGATGGTGGTGCCGCGCAGCACTTCGGGCGTTTCGCCCTTGACGATCTTGCGCGCCAGACCTTCGGCGATGGCGGTTTTGCCGACGCCGGGATCGCCCACCAGCAGGGGGTTGTTCTTGCGCCGGCGGCAGAGCACCTGAATGCAGCGCTCGACCTCGTGATCGCGGCCGATCAGCGGATCGACATCGCCGTCGCGGGATTTGCGGTTGAGATCGACGCAGTATTTGGCCAGCGCGCTTTCTTTCTGCTCGCTCTCGCCGGTCTGGATCTGTTCGGCTTCTTCTTCGCCTTCTGTGGCGCCCTGAACCGGGCGGCTTTCGCCAAAGGCGGGATCCTTGGCCACGCCATGGGCGATGAAATTCACCGCGTCATAGCGCGTCATGTCCTGTTCCTGCAGGAAATAGGCGGCGTTGGATTCGCGTTCGGCAAAGATGGCCACCAGCACATTGGCGCCGGTCACTTCGGTCCGGCCCGATGATTGCACATGAATGGCGGCGCGCTGGATGACGCGCTGGAACGCGGCGGTGGGCACGGCTTCGGATCCATCGATATCGGTGACGAGGTTCGACAGATCCTCATCCACGAATTCGACCAGCGTGCTTCGCAATTCATCCATGTTGACGCTGCAGGCCCGCATCACGCGGGTGGCATCGGGTTCGTCCAGCAGCGCCAGCAGCAGATGCTCCAGCGTGGCGAATTCATGGCGCCGGTCGTTCGCAAGGGCGAGGGCGGCGTGGATGGCCTGCTCAAGTGTGGTCGAGAATGAGGGCACACGGCTCTCCTTATATACTGGGTCGCTGGGATTTTGGCGGGCGTGTCCCGGTCAAAATCCAACCTGACCGTAGGCTCATATCTTTAGAGTTTGGTTGATCGTCTGCCAGCTTCAAGCGTTTTCTTGGCTTTTACGCTCACATTTCACGTCACGGTGTTGCGCGTGATTGTTTCAAAAGCGCGTGACCAGCCCGCCCCGAGCCGCATGGGGCAGGGGTGGATCGGGGATATGGGGGCTGTGTAGGGGCGTTTAAAGGTGGCGCTAGAACGTGTCCTTGCGCTGGCGGATTTCGGCAAAGACATCTGCGGGATCGGCCCCCTCCATGCCCAGATGGGCCTGGATCGCGGGATCGGCGGCGCGCAGGAACGGGTTGGTGGCCAGCTCAAGCGACAAAAGCGAAGGCACGGTTGCTTCGTTTGCGGCGCGGGCGCGGGCGATGTCGGCGATGCGGGCCTGCAGCGCGGTGTTGTCAGGATCCACCGTGATCGCGAAACGCCCGTTCGACGCGGTATATTCGTGGCCCGAACAGATCAGCGTGTCGGGCGCCAGCGCGGCCAGTTTCGACAGCGATGCCCACATCTGCGCCGGGGTGCCTTCGAACAGACGTCCGCAGCCAAGCGCCATCAGGCTGTCGGCGGTAAAGGCCACGGGCGTGTCGGGAAAGACAAAGGCCACATGGCCAATGGTGTGACCGGATACGTCGATCATGGTGCCCCGTTGCGATCCGATCTGCAGCGTGTCGCCATCCGACAGCGCCAGATCCAGCGGCGGCAGGCGTTCGGCATCGGCGGCATTGCCCACCACGGTGGCGGGATGCGCTTCGAGCACACCGGCCAGCCCGTCCACGTGATCATAGTGGTGATGGGTGATCAGCACCATGTCGAGCGTCCAGCCCCGCGCCTTCAGCGCGGCCAGGATCGGTTCGGGTTCGGGGGCGTCGACCAGCGCAGTGATGCCGGTTGCCGCGTCATGGGCCAGAAAGGCGTAGTTGTCCGACAGGCAGGGGACGGTCACGATCTCAAGGGGCATGGTCTTTCGCCTCGGCGTTGCTAAACTGCAGCTACCTTGGCGGATTGATCGGGCGCTCGCAATGCATCTTGATGTGCAGGATCTGCGGAATTTCTACTATCGCAGCACGCTGGGGCGCGCGGCGCAGATGTCGTTGCGCGGTCAGATGCTGGATCTGTGGCCCGAAGCGGAAACCAAGGGTCAGACGGTTCTGGGCTATGGGTTTGCGGTGCCGCTGCTGCGGCCGTATCTGCGCGATGCGCGCCGGGTGATCGCCCTGATGCCGGGGCCACAGGGGGTGATGCCCTGGCCCGCAGCCATGCCCAACGTGTCGGTTCTGACTGAAGAAACCTTATGGCCGGTGGAAACCGGGCGGGTGGATCGGCTGGTGATGATGCACGGGCTGGAAACCAGCGAACGCCCGTCCGAAGTGCTGCAGGAATGCCTGCGGGTGCTGGGGCCGGGGGGCAAGGCGCTGTTCATCGTGCCCAACCGCGCAGGCCACTGGTCGCGCAGTGACACGACGCCCTTTGGTTATGGCCGGCCCTATTCGCTGAGCCAGCTTGAATCGCAGCTGCGCGGGCACGGGTTTCTGCCGGAGCGCCACAGCACGGCTTTGTTCGAGCGTCCGACACGTGGACGGTTCTGGGATCGTCCGGTCGGCGTCTTAGAGCGGGTGCTGTCGTTGCGCTCATCAGCGCTGTCGGCGGGCGTGTTCATGGTCGAAGCCAGCAAGCGCGTGCAGCCCAAAGGCGGCACGCCGACGCGCGATCAGATCCGCAGCCCGCTCAAAGTGCTCGAAGGAATGGCGGAACCTGCGGCCAAACCGGTCTGAAACCGGTTTTGCGGCTCTCTGACGCAGGGTGAGCGCTATCGGGAATCGCACAAAGCGGTAAAAAAATTGCAGATTTGTGAATGCTGCAGGCGCGCAAAGGGTCGCAGGCGGTCTAAGCATCTATAAACGCAACATTATCCGGTCGTGCCTGAATCACTATATAATGTTGCGGGGTGGGGATGCCTCTGCTACATCCACGCTGATTTTGGCGCTCAAACGTCGTTTTGGGCCGTTTAACGTCCCCGTGATGCGTTTTTCCTGCGCAAACGGGCCAAGATATCGGAAGGGTGGACGTGTCCGAACCAGCTTCGATCTCCGCAGGCATTGCCGCGCGCTATGCCACTGCGATCTTTGAGATCGCAAAATCCAATGATGCTCTGGATAACTTGCAGCGCGGGGTCGACGGCATGTCGGCGGCTCTGGCCGAAAGCCAGGACCTGCAAACCCTGATCGCGTCGCCGCTGGTGTCGCGCTCGGAGCAGGCTGCTGCGATCACGGCGGTGGCCGACAAGGTCGGTGTGCCGCCGGTGCTGTTCAAGGGGCTGGGCCTGATGGCCGAAAAGCGCCGCCTGTTCGTGCTGCCGCAGCTTCTGAGCGCGCTGACCGACCGGATCGCCGAAGAAAAGGGCGTTGTCACCGCCGAGGTCACCAGCGCCAAGCCGCTGACCGAAACACAGACCAAGGACCTGACAGGCACCCTGTCGGAACGTCTTGGCAAGACCGTCACCATCACATCGACCGTCGATGAAACGCTCATCGGTGGTCTTGTCGTCAAAGTGGGCTCGAAGATGATCGACACCTCGATCCGGTCGAAGCTCGCATCCCTCCAGAATGCTATGAAAGAGGTCGGATAAATGGGTATCCAAGCGGCAGAGATTTCTGCGATCCTGAAGGACCAGATCAAGAACTTCGGCAAGGATGCCGAAGTGTCCGAGATCGGTCGCGTTCTGAGCGTCGGCGACGGGATTGCCCGCGTTCACGGCCTCGACAATGTGCAAGCCGGCGAGATGGTCGAATTCCCCGGGTCGATCATGGGCATGGCGCTGAACCTGGAAAACGACAACGTCGGTGTCGTGATCTTCGGGTCGGACCGTGACATCAAGGAAGGCGACACCGTCAAGCGCACCAACGCCATCGTGGACGTGCCCACCGGTGACGAACTGCTGGGCCGCGTTGTGGACGGCCTGGGCAACCCGCTGGACGGCAAAGGCCCCATCACCGCGACCAAGCGCGGCGTGGCCGACGTCAAGGCCCCCGGCATCATCCCGCGTAAATCGGTGCACGAGCCGATGGCAACCGGCCTGAAATCGGTCGACGCGATGATCCCGATCGGCCGCGGCCAGCGCGAGCTGATCATTGGTGACCGTCAGACGGGTAAGACCGCCGTGGCGCTCGACACCATCCTGAACCAGAAGGTTTACAACGACGCTGCGGGCGACGACGAGAGCAAGAAGCTCTACTGCGTCTACGTGGCTGTCGGCCAGAAGCGTTCGACCGTGGCGCAGCTGGTGAAAAAGCTCGAAGAAACCGGTGCGATGGAATATTCGATCGTGGTTGCCGCAACCGCGTCCGAGCCCGCGCCGATGCAGTACCTGGCGCCCTATACCGCGACCGCCATGGCCGAGCATTTCCGCGACAATGGCCGTCACGCGCTGATCATCTATGATGACCTGTCCAAACAGGCCGTGGCTTACCGTCAGATGTCGCTGCTGCTGCGTCGTCCGCCGGGCCGTGAAGCCTACCCCGGTGACGTGTTCTACCTTCACTCGCGCCTGCTGGAACGTTCGGCCAAGATGGATGACGCATTCGGCGCCGGTTCGCTGACCGCGCTGCCCGTCATCGAAACCCAGGGCGGCGACGTGTCGGCCTTTATTCCGACCAACGTGATCTCGATCACCGACGGCCAGATCTTCCTGGAAACCGAGCTGTTCTACCAGGGCATCCGCCCCGCCGTGAACACCGGTCTGTCGGTGTCGCGTGTGGGTTCGTCGGCACAGACCAACGCAATGAAATCGGTGGCCGGTTCGGTGAAACTGGAGCTGGCGCAGTACCGCGAAATGGCGGCCTTTGCACAGTTCGGTTCCGACCTTGACGCCGCCACGCAGCGCCTGCTGAACCGTGGTGCCCGTCTGACCGAGCTGATGAAACAGCCGCA
>JAOXSC010000049.1 GCA_025800215.1 Marinibacterium sp. | reverse complement strand
CTGCCTCGCGGGCAATCTCAATGTCGGTCTTGTAGCTCATCGGACCATCTCTCCTGCGATCTCATGACCGCCCCTCGGGGCGTGTCTGGCGCTGTTCGTAGCCTGCTCATACCGCAGGCCTGAGTTGGATTCCGACATTTTCGACGGCTGAAACGGCCAAGCCCGCATTCAAGGTTTCAAATCGGAAACACGCGGCCCGAATTGCTGCGGCGCGGCGCCGATCAGGGCTGCCAGGGGCGCTGTCCGGGGATGTGAAGCCGCAAACTGTCGCCCAGCCGGATGCGGCCGGGCCGCTGCACCCAGGCGGTCACACCCCGGCGGCCCTGGGCTGCGGACTTGAACCCCTTGCCCTTGCCCGGCGCGACGATGTCGATGGATTTGGCCGGAAACTGGCAGGGCTGGTTTTCCATGTCGATCACCAGCGTCGCCCCCGACGCTGCCTGCAGCCGCGACGATGGCGGCACATGGGTGAAATCGGGGATCCCGTCGATCACCATCGACGCCCCAAGGCGTGCCGGATCCACCGTATCCAGCCCCATCTGCGCCGCGATCGCCGCCAGTTCCTGAGCACACAGAATGCTGAGCTGGCGTTCATTGATGATCTCGGTGCCCACCGGGTGCTGGGATTTCACCCGCGCGCACGACGCCCTTACACGCCCCCCATGCACCGACCCGGCCAATCCTTCAAAGGTCAGGTCCAGATGATCTTGCGGCTCCGCCCAAAGCGCTGTGCGGTCGGGGCTGGTGACAATGCCCAGCCAGGTGACGGTGGCGGTATGGTCGGTGGGGACAAGGGCGGGCATCGGCGGTCTCCTGTTCTGTCACACGGGGGGGGCGCGACCGGTCAACGCGGCCTGCGCCTCGGTCGCCTGTCATCCCTGACCGCGATCCGGCGTCAGAACAACCCGCAAATCCGCGCACCCTGCGTGATCCCGAAAGTATGGCAATTCGAACCGCACATGCCGACAGCGGCTGGCATCCGCATCCGCCGCTGTGGCCGCGCGCCGCATGCGCCGCGCCGCGATCACATCCTTGTCCGCATCAACGGTCAGGCACAGATCGAACCAGCCGCGCACCGGCGCGTGCAAGAGATAGATGCCATCACACAGAACAAGACCCGGCCCGTCAGACGGCAAGGCAGCGGCAAAACGGCCATCCAACGCGCCGGTTTGCGAATTCCAGGCGCGATCCCACCGGGATCGGCGTTGGGAGCGCAACCGGGAAATACAGCATGCTATCCCATCCCAATCATACCAGTTCATCGGGTTTTCTTCGGCCCGAAGTCGCGCGTCATCGCCCGACCTGCGCGCGCTGTCCATGCGGGCCTGTCGATCCGCAAGGCTATGCCTGGAAAACAGATCGCATGGCAGATGCACCGCGCGCCCGGCAAACATGTGGACAAGCTGTCGGCACAGCGTCGACTTGCCTGCACCTGCATGCCCGCAGACACCGACGACATGGACCCGATCCGCACGCAGCCGCGTGTCCAACTGCGCCACCAGCGCAGAGAGGGTGGGAATGCAGGCGTGATCCGTCACAGTGCTTTGTACCCCGCTTGCACAAACGCCCCCGACGATGCGGGGGCGTTCAAGATCAAGCCATGGATCAGGCCGATGGTTCGGGCTCCATCCCGCCGTCGGGCGGGGTTTTGCGCGGTTTGGTCTTGGGGATGGCGGTCACGCTGGGGGCGTTGCCCTGATCAGGGTTGTCGCCTTCGCCGTTTTCATCCTCGGGCGGTTCGCCATTCATCACGCGCTTGATCTCTTCGCCGGTGAGGGTTTCGTATTCCAAAAGCCCCTGCGCCAGACGTTCCCATTCATCCTTGCGCTCGGTCAGGATCTCATAGGCGCGGTCATAGCCGCGCTGGATAAAGTGTTTGACCTCGTCCTCGATCATTTCCTTGGTGTTGGCCGATACCGAGAACCCTGCCGTATTGCCCTGATAGCCTTCATGCGCTTCGGCATAGTCGATATTGCCGACCTTGTCGGACATGCCCCACCGCAGCACCATCGCGCGGGCCAGCTGGCTGGCCTGCATGATGTCGCCCGCAGGGCCGTTGGACACGTGTTCGGGCCCGTATTTGATGATCTCGGCCGCCTTGCCCGCCATGGTCATGGCCAGCTTTTGTTCACATTCGTCCTTGTGCCAGTTCAGCCGGTCCATTTCGGGCAGCGACACCACCATGCCAAGCGCACCACCGCGCGGGATGATCGTGGCCTTGTAGACCGGATCGCACATGGGCAGCGCCAGACCGACCACGGCGTGACCGGCTTCGTGATAGGCGGTCTTTTCCTTCTGGTCCTGCGTCAGCACCATCGAGCGCCGTTCGGCCCCCATCATGACCTTGTCCTTGGCGTTCTCGAAATCCTCCATCGTGACAAAGCGGCGGCCGACACGGGCGGCCATCAGCGCGGCTTCGTTCACGAGGTTGGCCAGATCGGCCCCCGAAAAGCCCGGCGTGCCGCGCGCGATGATGCGCAGATCCACATCCGGCCCCAGCGGGGTCTTGCGGGCATGCACGCCCAGGATCTTTTCGCGGCCCTTGATGTCGGGGTTGCCCACGGTGACCTGACGGTCGAACCGGCCCGGACGCAGCAGCGCGGGGTCCAGCACATCCTTGCGGTTGGTGGCGGCGATGATGATCACGCCTTCGTTGGCTTCGAACCCGTCCATTTCCACCAGAAGCTGGTTGAGCGTCTGTTCGCGTTCGTCATTGCCCCCGCCATAGCCCGCGCCACGATGGCGGCCAACGGCGTCAATTTCGTCGATGAAGACGATGCAGGGGGCGTTTTTCTTGGCCTGTTCGAACATGTCGCGCACCCGCGATGCACCCACGCCCACGAACATTTCAACAAAGTCCGACCCCGAGATGGTGAAGAACGGCACACCGGCTTCGCCCGCGATGGCGCGCGCCAGCAGCGTCTTACCGGTGCCCGGAGGGCCCACCAGCAGCGCGCCTTTGGGG
>JAOXSC010000018.1 GCA_025800215.1 Marinibacterium sp. | reverse complement strand
TGCCCGACCCCAGACGCCGCTGTCCAGATCGGTGAGCGTCAGCAGGGACGGCAGCAGTTGCGCCGCGTAGTCTTGCGAGCTTTCGACCGGCAGCATCGAGGGCAGGTTGTCGATGGCCATCACGTCCATCACCGGGTCGGTGGCAACGCGCAGGGCGGGGGCCTCCCACGTGGTGGCGCGGTCATAGACCGGGACCGGGTTATAGTCGCTGTCCGGGTCACAGGCCACGTCGCCGATGGCGGTCAATTTGCGCGGTGCGGTCAGAGCGTCACGCGGGACAAAGACCGGCGTGCCGGGGCGCGCGAAGATGCAGTTTAGAAACAGGTCATGATCCAGGATGTCCGGGAATGGGCCTCTGCTGGCGGTCTCGGCCATGTCCCATTTGGTGACAGAGACACCCATCGCTTCGCACATATCTGCGGCACCTGTGCCCACTCGGCCCAACGCGCCGATGACGATGGCACGGGGGCGGTCGACGCCGGTGGCGTCCAACTCGGCCAGCAATTCGGCGTTCAGGGCGTCTTTGTTGGCATAGACGCCAACAGGCGGGCAATCCTGTCCGCGTTGCTGTGCGGCCCATGTTTTCAGCGTGACCGCGGCGCCGGCATAGCCAGCCCAATAGCCAAAGGCGGCGACACGTCGGCCGTCTTCGTCGACCAGATATTCCAGATCATAGAGCGTGCCGCCGCCCGCCTTGAACCGCTCCAGCAGTGCCCGACCGGAATGCTGGCCTTTGTAAGCATGGCCGAACATGATGTGGCGATGCGGCAGGGGGGTGCCGTC
>JAOXSC010000013.1 GCA_025800215.1 Marinibacterium sp. | reverse complement strand
GTGCAGTTCCCAGCCCAGCTCACCAGCATAGGACAGGCGCAGGGCCCATACCGTGTGGCCGGCCACATCTATCTGCTGCGCGCTCAGCCAGCGAAACGCCGCATTGCCCAGATCCGCATCCGTGCAGGCCCCCAGCACATCCCGCGCGCGCGGCCCGTTCAGCGCCAGCGCGCCCCAATCGTCCGACCGCAGTGTCACGCTGACATCGGCGTCGCCCTGATGCGTCGCCAGATGATCCAGCAGGCGCTGCTCGAAGAAGGCGGCACAGACCAGATAGAACCGGTCAGGCGCCATCCGCACCACGGTGGTTTCCAGCTCGATCCGGCCACGGGCGTTCAGCATATGCGTCAGCGCGATGCCCCCCGGTGTCTTCGGCAGGCGGTTGGCCACCAGCCGGTCGAGCAGCGCTTCGGCCCCCGGCCCGGCCAGTTCGACCTTGGCAAAGGCGGATATGTCCATGATCCCCACCGCGCTGCGCACCGCCCGGCATTCGGCGCCCACAAGGTCATGCACCACCGTGCGCCGGAACGAATAATGATCGTGCTGCGCCACCCCGTCCCTGGCAAACCAGCGCGGGCGTTCATGGCCATAGACCTCTTCGAACACCGCACCCTTGGCCCACAACCGATCATAGAGCGCCGACGGCTTGACCGGGCGTCCCGCCAGCCGGTTGAAATGGGGATAGGGGATTTCGTGGCGCAAACAGTAATCTTCGCGCGCCTTGATCACCTGCCAGTCCTTGGTCGCATAGGCCCCAAAGCGGCGCGGATCATAGTCGCGCATGGAAATGTCGGCCGCCCCATGCACCATCCAGCGCGCCAGTTCGCGCGTCAGCCCCGGCCCCCAGCCAATGCCGATCTGGGTGCCGCAGCAGCACCAGTAATTGCGCACACCGGGTGCGGGCCCGATCAGCGGGTTGCCATCGGGCGGGTGCGAAATCGCGCCGTGCACCTCGCGCTGGATGCCCAGATCGGCAAAGATGGGCATCCGGTTCAGGCTTTCTTCCAGCCAGGGCATGACGCGGTCATAGTCGGCCTCGAACAGCCAGTTTTCATAATCCCAGGGGCATTCGTCGATCCAGACCGCGTTGGGATCGGCCTTTTCATAGATCCCGATCAGCCCGCGTTTCTGTTCCATGCGGATATAGCCCGACACTTTGCGGTCATCGCGGATCACCGGCAATTCGCGGTCGAGCGCTTCGAATTCCGGCACCGGTTCGGTGACAAAGTAATGATGGGTCATCGACGTCATCGGCAGCTGCAGGCCCGACCATTCGCCCATCTGCCGCGCATAGGTGCCGCCCGCATTGACCACATGTTCGCAGCGGATCGTGCCCTGGTCGGTGTCGACCACCCATTCGCCACCTTCGGCGTGGGTGATGTTGGTGGCCTGGCACCGACGGATGATGCGCACCCCCAGGGCACGGGCGCCAGCCGCCATCGACATGGTCACATTGGTGGGATCCACATGGCCATCGTCGGGGGTGTAAAGCGCCCCCAGCACCCCGTCGAGATCGTAGAACGGGTGCTTTGAGGCCACAAAGGCGCGGTCCACCAGCGCGATATTGAAGCCCAGGCTACGGCCCACCGACAGCGTGTGGCGCAGCCAGTCCATTTCATCTTCGGTATAGGCCAGCCGGAACGACCCGCAGCCATGCCAGGTGACGGGCTGGCCGGTTTCAGCCTCGAGCGCGCCGGAATACAGCCCGATATTGTAATCCACGCATTTGCCCAGCGAAAGGCTGGACGTGGAATGGGTGATCTGGCCCGCCGCGTGCCAGGTGGAGCCGCTGGTCAGTTCCGCTTTTTCCAAGAGGACCACGTCGCGCCAGCCCTCATGCGCCAGGTGATAGGCCAGACCCACGCCCATGACGCCGCCTCCGACAATGACAACGCGGGCATGGGTGGGAAAGGTGGCATCGCTCATCGCAGCGGCTCCGTAAAGGGTGCACATCAGAAAGCTCTCGACAGGCTAGGCGCACATATGTACCACTGTCAATCATGAATGACACATATGTATCACCCCTTGCAGACACCGCGACCGTCCTTGACCGGCTGAGCGAAGACTGGGACGCGCTGACGCCCGAAGCGCAGAAGGCGGCACGCTATGTGCTGGAAAACCCGCAGGATGTGGGGGTGTCGACGGTGCGCGAAATCGCCCAGGCGGCGAATGTCAAACCCAACACCTTTGTGCGCATGGCCCGGCAGGTGGGCTTTGACGGCTACGACGATTTCCGCGAACCCTTTCGCGAGGCGATCCGGCGCGGGCAGGTCAGCTTTCCCGATCGGGCGCGCTGGCTGCAGAGCATCCGCAAATCGGGCGAGCTCGGCGGGCTTTATGCCGAAATGGTGGGCGCGGCCATCCGCAACATCGAAGACACCTTTGCCGGGCTCGATCCGCAGCGCCTGCAGCAGGCCGCCGAAGCGATCTGGTCGGCGCGGCGGGTCTATGTGCTGGGCGTGGGGGTGAACAATTCCAACGCGCGCAACTTTACCTATCTGGCGTCAACGGGGATGTCGGATTTCCACGCCATCCCCCGCCCCGGATCCACCGCCATCGACGATCTGGCCTGGGCCAATGATCGCGATGTGCTGATCGCCATGACCTGCCACCCCTACCGGACCGAAGTGATCGAGGCCGCGACGCTGGCCCGCCAGCAGGGGCTGACGGTGGTGGGCCTGTCCGACAGCCCAGCCAGCCCGCTGATCCTGTCGGCCGATCACGGCTTTGTGGTGGCCGCCGACACGCCACAGTTCTTTCCGTCCTCGGTGTCGACCATTGCTCTGCTGGAAACGCTGCTGTCCTTTGTCATCGCCGTGGCCAGCGACGAGATCGTCGAACGGGTCGAAACCTTTCACAAACGCCGCCACGATCTGGGCATCTATCTTGAGGACAAGGCATGACCGCCCCGCTGACCCGGTCGCTGGACGCCAGATACTATACCGATCCGGCCGTGTTCACCGCCGAGCGCACTGGGCTGCTGTCGCGCACATGGCAGTTTGCCGGCCATGCCAGCCAACTGCAGAACACCGGCGATTACTTTACCTTCGACATGGCCGGCCAAAGCCTGTTCTGCATCCGGGGCCGCGACGGCGAGATCCGCACCTTTTACAACGTCTGCCAGCACCGCGCCCACGAGCTGCTCAGCGGATCGGGCAGCACGCGGGTGGTGGTCTGCCCCTATCACGCCTGGACCTATGAGCTGACAGGCGCGCTGCGCGCAGGCCCCAACATCAGGAATGTCGAGGGGTTCGACCGCTCCACCGTCTGCCTGACCCAGGTCCGCACCGAGCTGTTTCTGGGCTTTGTCTTTGTCAATCTCGACCCCGATGCCGCCCCCATGGACAGCTGGTTCCCCGGTGTCCGGGCCGAACTGGAACGCTGGGTGCACAACTGGCAGCGCCTGCAGCCGCTGGAATGGGTCGAAATCCCCGAAGGCTGCAACTGGAAGGTCAGCGTCGAAAACTATTCCGAATGCTATCACTGTTCGCTGAACCACCCGACCTTTGCCACCGGTGTGGTCAAGCCCGAAACCTATGACATCCAGCCCCAGGGCTATTGCCTGCGCCACACCACCGAATGTCAGAACCTGGATGCGATGACCTATGAGATCGACGCAACCAAGCCCCACGCGAAAGAGTATTCAAGCTGGTTCCTGTGGCCGATGTTTTCCTTTCAGGTCTATCCGGGCAACGTACTGAACACCTATCACTGGCGGGCGACAGGGCCCGATACGGTCACTGTCTGGCGCGGCTGGTACAGCGAAGATGGCTGGGATGACGATGTGATCCGCCGCCTGGCCGTGCAGGACCGCGCCACCACGGTGGAAGAAGACATTCATCTGGTCGAATCGGTGCAGCGCGGGCTGCGCTCACGCGGGTATGTGCCGGGGCCCCTGGTGGTGGATCCCGCCTGCGGGGTGAATTCCGAACATTCGATCAAGGTGCTGCAGCAATGGATGCGCGAGGCAGTGGATGTGTAACCGCACCCGATGCCCGCGCCCTGCCCCGCGCCCTGCAACGCCCCGTGCACCGAACCTTGCCCCGAAACGGCAAGGCCTGTCGCAGACAGGCGTGCCAGCGCCCCCTTGGCCGATGCTAAACAATCGGTGACGACCCCGCGACCGGCCCGCACGGTCGCAGATGCACACCCATATGAGGACACCGATGCAAGAGACCTGGCAGAACTACATTGACGGCGCCTGGACCGATGGCGGAGCGGGCTGGATCGACGTCACCGATCCCGCCACAGGCACCCGCATCGCCCGCCACGCGCTGGCCGACGCGGCGGATGTGGACCGTGCGGTGCAGGCCGCGCGGCGGGTGCATCTGTCGGGGGATCTGACCGCCATGCGCCCCATCGAACGCGGCCGCATGGTGCAGGCCATGGGGCGGTATCTGCTGGATCACAAGGATGACATTGCGCGGGTTCTGACCCTCGAACAGGGCAAGCCACTTTGGGAATCGCAGATCGAAATCGAAGGGGCTGCGCTCTATTTCGAATATTACGGCAATCAGGCGAGCACGGTCGAAGGGCGCTCGATCCCGCTGGGCGCGGGCTATGCCGATTTCACCGAATACGAGCCCTTTGGCGTCTCGGCCCAGATCATCCCGTGGAACTATCCGGTGGAAATGACCGCGCGGTCGCTGTCGGCCGCGCTGGCCACCGGCAATGCCTGCGTGATCAAATCGCCTGAACTCACCCCGCTGACCAATGCCTGGTTCGCCCGCGCGGCCGAGGCAGCCGGGTTTCCCAAGGGCACGGTCAACGTGATCTGCGGCCTGGGGCGGGATGCCGGGGCGGCGCTGGCCGGGCACCGGGATGTCAACCAGATCGTCTTTACCGGATCGGTGCCCACCGGCATCGCCATCGCCACGGCAGCGGCCCGGAACGTGGTGCCCTGCGTGCTGGAACTGGGGGGCAAATCGGCGGCGATCGTGCATGAAGACGCCGATCTGGACGCGTTCGAAACCGACATCCGCTGGGGGATCTATTTCAACGCGGGTCAGGTCTGTTCGGCCATGTCGCGGGTCATCGTACACGAAAGCCGCCATGACGAGCTGGTCGAACGCGCCGCCAGCATCGCCCGGTCCCTGTCCGTGGGTCCGGGTGCCGAGCGCCCCGACTTCGGGGCCAATATGGGCGCCATGGTCAGCGACGCGCAGCGCGACCGGGCCGAAGCCATGGTGGCCCGCGCAACCCAGGCCGGGGCGCGCGCGGCGGCGGGGGGTCGCAGGCTCAACCAGCCCGGCGCGTTTCTGGAGCCCACCGTGCTGTCGGGCGTCACCCCCGACATGGAGATCGCCACCACCGAAGTCTTTGGCCCGGTCCTGTCGGTGCTGCCCTTTGCAACCGAAGATCAGGCCATCGAGATCGCCAATGGCACCGATTACGGGTTGGTGGGGGGTGTCTTTACCCGCGATCTGGACCGCGCCACCCGCGCGGCCCGACGTCTGCGCGCCGGTCAGGTCTTTGTCAATGAATGGTACGCGGGCGGGGTTGAAACCCCGTTTGGCGGCTATGGCAAATCGGGCTATGGGCGCGAAAAGGGACGCGAGGCGCTGTGGAACTATGTGCAGACCAAGAACATCGCAATCAAACTGGGATGAAACCGCATGAGCAGCTTTGACGAAGACCTGTTCCTGAAAGGGCTCGAACAGCGCAAGGCGACGCTGGGGGCCGAATATGTCGAACAGAACCTGGCCGCGGCCGATGACTTTACCCGCCCCTTCCAAGAGGCGATGACCGCCTGGTGCTGGGGCTTTGGCTGGGGCGATGACGTGATCGACGCCAAGACCCGGTCGATGATGAACCTGGCCATGCTGGGGGCCCTGGGCCGCATGCACGAATGGGAAACCCATTGCCGGGGCGCATTGACCAATGGTGTCAGCCGGGATGAAATCCGTGCCATCGTGCATGTGATCGCGATCTATTGCGGCGTGCCCGTGGGGCTGGAGTGTTTCCGCGTGGCCCGCAAGGTGCTGGACGAGGCGGGCGCGCTCTGACTCCGTCCTGCGGCGCGCTTGACTTTGCGCGCCGCCTGTTCCCCCCTTCTGGCAGGGGACAGTCTGAAAGGGCCTGACACCATGGACATCATCCGCGCGGGCACGCGCCCGTCGCATTTTCCCAATCCCGATTGGTTCACCGGCACCGTCTGGTTCGACCCGATCCTTGATGCGCCCGATCCGGCCCGGATGCGCGCCCTGCGGGTGACATTCACCCCCGGCGCGCGCACCGCATGGCACACCCACCCGCTGGGCCAGACCCTGTGGGTCGAACATGGGCAGGGCCTGGTGGGGCTGCGCGATGCCCCGCCCCGACTGATCCATGCCGGAGACACTGTCTGGATCCCGCCCGGTCAGGAACACTGGCACGGGGCCGCCCCCGACACCGCCATGACCCATCTGGCCATTCAGGAAGCCAAAGGTGACAGCGTCGCAGACTGGCTCGACAAGGTGTCGGACACCGACTACCTGCGCCCGCCCGCCTGACCACCCGCCAGCCCGCGATCCCGTTCACAGCACAACACGACCACGCCAAACCGCGCCCGATCGGCAGGAATGTCTTTTGTTGGGGCCACGTTTGGCATTGAATGGGGTCAGGCCCGGCAACGGAACACAACAAAAAGGGGTGCGGCCTGCAATGACCGACTATCTGATCATCGTTCTTGTACTGCTGACATTCTGCATGTTCGGCCAGAGGCTGTCTTCGACCGTGCTCACGGCGCCGATGATCTTTCTGGGCTTTGGCGTCCTCGTGGGCGAGGTCCGCATTCTGCCCGCCGCCGAAATTGCCGAAGCGCTGCATGTGGTGGCCGAAATCACCCTGGTGATCCTGCTGTTTCTGGATGCGGCGCAGATCGACGTGCGCGCGCTGCGCAAAGGCTTTGCCTGGCCCGCGCGCATGCTGCTGATCGGGATGCCACTGGCCCTTGTGCTGGGCATGCTGTCAGGGGCGGTGCTGCTGCCGCATCTTGATCTGGTGGCACTGGCGCTGCTGGCGGCCATTCTGGTGCCGACCGATGCCGCCCTTGGCCAACCCGTGGTCAGCAACCCCGACATCCCCGAGCGCCCGCGCCGGGCGCTGATCGTGGAAAGCGGGCTGAATGACGGGCTGGCGCTGCCGGCGATCCTGATGCTGGCCTTTCTTGCCGCCCCCGCCGCCGAAGCCCCGGCCATGGGGTGGCTGTGGTTCGGCGTCCTGCAGGTGACGCTGGGCCCTGCGGCAGGGCTGGCGGTGGGGCTGGTGGGGGGCACGGTGCTGCTCTGGGCCAAAGAGAGGCGCTATACATCGCCCACCTACGAAGGCATCGGCGCGCTGGCGCTGGCCACCAGCGCCTATCTGCTGGCCGACATCATCGGCGGCAACGGGTTCATCGCGGCGTTTTCGGCGGGGCTCGCCTTTGGCGCGATCGTGCGCGGGCGCTGCGACTTTGTGTTCGAATTCACCGAAAGCGAAGGCCAGTTTCTGGCCTGGGCCGCGTTCTTCCTGCTGGGGGCCGCACTGGTGCCCAAGGCCATCGAACACCTGGACGTACCGATGCTTCTGTTCATTCTGGCCAGCCTGTTCATTGTGCGCCCGGTGGCGATCTGGCTGTCGCTGGCGGGCACCGATGCTCGGCCGATGACGCGGGCCTTTTTCGGCTGGTTCGGGCCACGCGGTCTGGCGACGGCGCTGTTTGCGCTGATGGTGGTCGAAGATCTCGGGCCCGAACTGGGCCACACCATCCTGTTCACCGCCATCAACGCGGTCTGGATCAGCGCGCTGCTGCACGGGCTGACCGCCGCGCCATTGTCGCGCCTCTATGCGCGCCGGATCGCGGCCCGTGCCGAAACCCATGGCCCGATGGCCGAAACCCAACCCACACCCGCCATGCATGACAGCCAGGCTGTCATGACGGAGACACCCGCCGAATAGACACAGCATCACAATCCAGAACGCCAGGAGACCCGTCATGCAAAAGACCCAAGTCGCCAAGCTCAGTGATCTCGCCGACCGAAGCCCGGAATACGCCCTGGTCGGAGAGGTCGATCTGGTCGTCGTCCGGTTCGATGACAGTGTGTCGGTCTTCTACGGGCGCTGCCTGCATCGCGGAGCCCTGATGGCGGACGGGTTCGTGCGCGGCGACAACCTGATCTGCGGCGTGCATGACTGGGACTATCGGCTTGATAGCGGGGTGTCGGAATATGCCAATTCGGAGAAACTGCCCAAATTCACCGCCTGGATCGACGGCGACGCGGTTCTGGTGGACGCCGACGAAATCAACGACTGGGCGCGTCAGAACCCACAACCCTTCAACCGTGACTCCTATCTGGGGCTCTATGCGGACACGGCGCATGGCACTGCGGAAGAACCCCATACCGGGCTGATCCAGCACTATGCCCGGTTCGGGCTGACCCGCACCGGCCACCACGGAAAGCTTGACAGCATGGGGGTGCCGCGTGACCAGTTGCCGGGCTGGGATGACATCCAGATCCTGACCGCTCAGCTGCACCGCGCACCACTGCTGGATGACCACCCGGTGGGCACCGATGTGGTGATCGGCCCCAATGCTCAGAAACCGTTGCGGCTGGATATTCCGCTATTTGTGTCCGACATGTCCTTTGGCGCCCTGTCCGAACCCGCCAAGCTGGCGCTGGCGCGCGGGGCCGAGATCGCAGGCACCGGCATCTGCTCTGGGGAAGGCGGCATGCTGGACGAAGAACAGGGGGCATCGTCGCGCTATTTCTACGAACTGGCCTCGGCCCGGTTCGGCTTTGACTGGGACAGGCTGGCGCGCGTTCAGGCCTTTCATTTCAAGGGTGGTCAGGGGGCCAAGACCGGCACCGGCGGCCACCTGCCCGGCCACAAGGTCACCGGAAAGATCGCCCAGGTGCGCGGCCTTGCCGAAGGCGAGCCCGCCATTTCGCCCCCCCGCTTTGTCGATTGGGACCGCCCCGCACAGATCAGGGAGTTTGCCGACGAAGTGCGCGACCGCACCGGCGGCATCCCCATCGGCTATAAGCTGTCGGCCCAGCATATCGAAAAGGACATCGACGCCGCGCTCGAGGTTGGGGTGGACTACATCATCCTTGACGGGCGCGGCGGCGGTACCGGAGCGGCGCCGATCCTGTTTCGCGACAACATATCGGTCCCCACCATCCCGGCGCTGGCGCGCGCGCGGCGCCACCTTGATCGCGCGGGGCGCGGGGATGTGACGCTGGTGATCACCGGCGGGCTGCGCAAACCGGCCGATTTCATCAAGGCCATGGCGCTTGGGGCCGACGCCATTGCGCTGTCGAACGCAGCGATGCAGGCGATCGGCTGCCTGGCGATGCGGGCCTGCCACACCAACAATTGCCCGGTCGGCATCGCGACCCAGAAACCGCACCTGGTCAACCGTCTGGTGGTGGAAAAATCGGCCCGTCAGCTGGCGAACTTCTTTGTCGCCAGCACCGAGCTTATGCAGGTCATGGCGCGGGCCTGTGGGCATGACCACCTGTCGGGGTTCAACGCGGGTGACCTGACCACATGGAAACGCGACATGTCCGAGCTGTCGGGCATCACCTATGGGGGGATGACATGACCATCGCCGAAACCATCGTCGCGCTGGCGCGGCTCTGGCTGATCGCCGGGGCCGGGGTGGCCGCGCTGTTTCTGACCATCGGCATCGACCAGATCGACGAAGACGCGCGCGGCGCCTATGTGTTCCGCCCGCTGCTGATCCCCGGAGTGATGTTGATCTGGCCGCTGGTCATCTGGCGCTGGTGGGTGCTGCGGCGCGGGCGCGACGACTGGCACCGGCGCTATGCCCCGCCGCGCCGGGCGCATCTGCTGGTGGCGGTGATGCTGGGTCTGACGATCTGCGCCACGCTGGGCGCGGCATTCGTGATCCGCCAGACGCCGCCGCTCGACATCGCACCGCAACGCCTGACCCTGCCCGAGGATGCGTCATGAGTGTCAAATACACCCCCGTGCAATGGACCCGCAGCAAATGGGCCTATGATGCGGCACTGGTGGCCGGGACGGGCCTGTTCTTGTGGGTCTTTCTATATCTCACGCCCGAGGCGCTTGGCCATGCGCGCCCCGTCGACCCCGCGATCCACCGCATGCGCGCCTTTGGCGCCTGCGCCTTCGTCATGCTGACGGTGATCCTGTGCATCGGCCCGCTGGCACGGCTGGACACACGGTTCCTGCCGCTGTTGTACAATCGCCGCCATTTCGGGGTGCTCACCTGTTCGGTGGCGCTGACCCATGCGTTCTTTGCGCTGAACTGGTACTTTGCCTTTTCGCCCACCGAAAAATACGCGGCCCTGCTGGGATCCAACACCAGCTATGGGCAGCTGGCCGGGTTCCCCTATGAGATCCTGGGCGTGTTTGCCCTGCTTGCCATGCTGCTACTGGCGGTGACCAGCCATGATTTCTGGCTCAAGTTCCTGGGCCCGCCGCTGTGGAAACGCATCCATTATCTGATCTACCCCGCCTATGCCGCGCTGATCGGCCATGTGGGGCTGGGGGTGATGCAGGACATGCAGAACCCGATCCCGCTGGCGATCTTTGTCATTGGCGCAGGTCTGGTGGTGGTACTGCATCTGGCCGCCGCGCTGAAAGAAACGCTGGCCGGAGACGCCCGCGCGCGCGGGCACAACTGGGTGCGGGTCTGCGACGCCGGCGACATCGCCGAAGGCCGCGCGCGCATCGCCATCCTGCCCGATGGCGACCGGGTTGCGGTGTTCCGGCACCAAGGCCAGCTTAGCGCCATTGCCAATGCCTGCGCGCATCAGAACGGCCCGCTGGGCGAAGGCCGCATTCTGGATTGCCTGGTCACCTGCCCCTGGCACGGGTTTCAATATGACGTGACCACGGGGCGCTCGCCCGCCCCGTTCACCGAAAAGATCCCCACCTACAACCTGCGCCTCGAAGGGGAAACGGTGCTGGTTGATCCGGTGGCCAACCCGCCCGGCACACCGGTGCCCCCGATCCCCCTGCCCCCCACACTTCTGACCGGCGAGGTTGCGTGATGGCCAGAGACAAAGCGTTTTATGTGGGTTATCTGGCCACCCCGGCGACGCTGCGGGTGTTCCTGTGGGCGGTGACGGCGGTGCTGGTGATCGGCGCGGGGGCGATCGGCTATGCCGTCGGCGCCACACAGGACGATCCGGGCAGCGGTGCGTTCCGCTTTGACTATGGCCGCCAGACCGTGACCGGCGTGCTGGAGCTGACCCCAAGCCCGATCCTGCACGTGACCCAGGGCAGCGATCAGATCCCTGCCGGGCGCACGCTGATGCTGTCTGGGCAGGGCAAGAACGGCGTGGTCGCGCGCGCCAACGCGCTGGCCGGGCAGCGGGTCACGGCCTCGGGCGTGCTGCTGGAACGCGGAGATCTGGACATGCTGCAGCTGCGCGGCGGCCGCAACGGGCTGAGCGCCGCAGAGGACGCCGCCGCAGGCGATCCCGCCGCTCCGCCTGCCCCCGAACCGCTGGGGCGCTGGCGCCTTGCGGGCGAGATCTGCGACGGCAAATGTTATGCTGGGGCTATGCGTCCGGGCACGGGGCTGGCGCACAAGGCCTGCGCGACGCTGTGTCTGGATGGCGGCATCCCGCCCGTCTTTGTCAGCACGCAGCCGGTCGAAGGGGCCGAATTCCTGATGATCACAGGGCCCGGCGGTGCGCCCATGCCCGATGCCGCCTATGACCGGATCGCGCAGTTCATCACCGTCGAAGGCGACATTGCGCGCCATGGCGACCTTCTGGTCTTTGCCATCGACCCCGACACGATCGAGGTGACCCGATGATCCCCCGTCTGTTCTGGCTGAGCGTCACCGGCGCGGTGGCCGCCACGCTGTTCTATGTCTCGCGCTTCTGGGATTTCCGGCTGTGGTCGCGCGACGGGCTGTTCGGGATCGAGACCCTGCGCCCCCAGGGTGGCCTGCTGGCGCGCTGGCTGCGGGGCACCGAGCTTGCCCCGTTCGAGCTGATCCTCTGGGTCATCGGCGTCTTTCTGGTGCTGACCTGGCTGCAACGGATCCATGACGCGCTGAGATCGCGCCGCTAAGCCTGCCAGGCCCGTCACCAGGCGGCCGGATCCACCCGAAGCGGGCCTGCAGGGTGGCGCCAGCGCGGCCCCCGCCCATCCACGGCCACCGGGAAATGCGGCCGCCGCGCCGGGCCCCAGCCGGTATCTTCGGGCAGGGTCCGGACGCCCTCGGGCGGGATCGCCGTGCCGCGCAGATCCCGCGCCCCGCCCGACATCAGCAGCGCGGCGGTGCGCGCAAGCGACAGCCGCGCCGACCGGATCCGGCCACCCGCGTTGCGCTGGCGCAGCGCGCGCAGCGCCGCTGCGGCCATCAGATAGCCCGTCGCGTGATCCAGTGCCTGCACCGGCAGCGGCAGAGGCACATCCGCGCCGCTGCGCCGCATGCCTTCGGCGGCGATGCCACAGCTCATCTGAACCAGACTGTCAAAACCCCGCCGCCCGGCCCAGGGGCCGCTGTGGCCATAGGCACTCAGGCTTATGTCAATCAGCTGCGGCGCGCGTGCCCGCAGGCTTTGCGCGTCATAGCCCAGCCCCGCCAGCGCACCGGGGCGATAGCCATGTACCAGCACATCGGCCTGCGCCAACAGCGCATCGAACGTGGCGCGGTCGCTTTGGCGTGTCAGATCCAACCCGGCGCGGCGTTTGCCGATGGTCACCTCGGGCTCGACCCCCGGCTCGGCCCAGCCCGGCGGGTCGATCCGCAGCACCCGCGCACCGAAACCTGCCAGAAACCGGGTGGCCACCGGCCCTGCCAGAACCCGCGTAAGGTCAAGCACCCGCACCTGATCAAGCGCGACGGGCGGCGCGCCGGTGCCATGATCCGCCCAGGCGATCAGCGGTTCAGAGGCCACCGCGCGCCCCTGCGGATGCGCGGACCAGTCGGCCACGCCGTGCATCGCCGCTGCGGCCCCGCCTGCATCGACAATGGCCGTTTCCAGATCACCGCGCGCCCAGTCCGACACCGCGGCGGCCACGGCTGGTTTGTCCGGGCCGCACCCAAGAACCCGCAGTGCCGCATCCCGGTGATGGGGCGCATTGGTGTGCAGGCGGATCCACCCGTCCGACGCGCGATGGACGCCCGCGATTGCATCCCAGGGCGATGGCAGCGCCCAGCCCTGCGGCTGCAGCGTCATGTCAAACCAGAGCGACGCCAGACGATCATCCACCACCACATCGCGCGCGCCGATCAGCGCCCCCAGCTCGCCCGCCGCCGCGCCCACCGACGCCGACGCCAGCGCCGACACCGGATAGCAGGATGGCAGATCGGCACTGTCCACATGGGTGACTGGGGCCGGGGGTTCGGCGCCCAGGGCTCTGGCGATCTGGATGGGAAAGGGGGATGTCATCACGGCCTCCTCAGCGAGTCCAAGCAGCATGGGGGCCAGCAAAACGCAGGGTTGATCGGCTGTAAATCTTGATCAAGATAATCAATATGAAAATACCCGACTGGATCGACGCGCCCACGGCCTGCGCGATGCTCGGCGTGAAGCCGCAGACGCTTTATGCCTATGTCAGCCGGGGGCAGATCCGTGCGCGGGCGGATCGGGGCGACGCGCGCCGCAGCCTTTATGCCCGCGATGACATCGACGGGCTGATCCGCGCCAACCGCCGCCCCCGCGCCCGGCGCGACGTGGCCGAAGCCGCCATTCGCTGGGGCGATCCGGTGCTGAGCACCGCGATTTCCGAAGTGCGCGACGGCATGCTGTGGTTGCGCGGGCGCTCGGTGGCCGACTGCGCCGCAACCCTGTCGCTGGAAGACACCGCCGCCCTGCTGAGCGATGTGGCACAGATCGACACAGCCGATCCGGGCCCTTTGCATCCGGGCACAGGATCCGGCTTTGTCCGCGCCATGCAGTGCCTGGCCCGTGCCGCCGCCGATGCACCCCCGATGCTGGGCCGCACCCCCGCCGAGATCGCGCAGGATGCCGGCCCGCTTCTGTCCGCACTGGCCAATGCCTGCCTGGGCCAGCCGCTAAGCGGGCCGGTCCATGCGCGCTTTGCCCAGGCGCTCGGGCTCGATGCGGTGGGGCGCGATGCGATCCGACGAGCGCTGGTGGTGGTCAGCGATCACGAACTGAACCCGTCGACCTTTGCGGTGCGGGTCTGCGCATCGACCGGGGCAAGCCTGCCCGCCGCGCTGCTGGCGGGAATGGCCACGCTGAGCGGTCCGCGCCATGGCGGTGTGGCCGATCTTGCCGGGGCGGCCCTGCAGGCGGCGATGCACGGGGACGGGGCGGCGTTTCTGCGCGCCCAGGGGGATCCTTACGGGTTTGGCTTTGGCCACCCGCTCTATCCCCGTGGCGATCCGCGCGCCCCGCTGATCCTGGCCCCGCTGCCGGACCGCGCGCCGCCGGTTGTAGCACTTCATGCAATGGCGCGGGACCTTGACCAGCCGCCCAATGTGGACGGCGCACTGGCCGCGCTGACAGCCCAGCTGGGCGCGCCGGCAGAGCTGGCGGCGATGATCTTTGCCGTGGGGCGCGTGGCGGGCTGGATCGCCCATGCCATCGAACAGACCCAGAGCGGGGATATCATCCGCCCCCGCGCGCGTTTTGTACCGACGCCTTAAGGCCAGGGCTGGCCGATGCCCCGCAAGCCCTGCTAGCATCACCCGAACCCGCCCAATCGCGAAGGGACAGCCGATGACCCGCATTGTCTGGATGACCGACCCGCATCTTCAGGCCGAAGGTGATATTCTGGGCCTTGATCCGCGTGCACACCTGTCGGCCGCGATCACCCATGCCAGCACCCACTATCCCGATGCGGATTTCGGGATCCTGTCGGGCGACCTGGTGGGCGAAAATCACCCCCGCGACTATGCCGCGCTGGCCGAGCAGCTGACGGCGTCAGCCTTTCTCATCCACCCGATGATGGGCAACGATGACACCCGGTCCGAGTTTCGCAGGCACCTGACCCTGCCCGACGGCGCGATGCCCGATTTCGTGCAATATGCCATCGCCATCCCCGAAGGTCAGATCCTGTGCCTTGACACCCACAAGCCCGGATCATCTGCCGGGCAGCTTTGTGGCGCGCGGCGCGATTGGCTGGAGGCTATGCTTGGCTGGGCCCCCGATACGCCCACCTATATCTTCATGCATCACCCGCCCATGGCTCTTGGCCTGCCGCGTCAGGACGAGCTGATGCTGGAAGACGCAGATGACTTTCTGGATCTGATCGCCCGTCATCCGCAGGTCCGGCACCTGTTCATGGGCCATGTGCACCGGCCCACATGCGGCGCCCTGCGGGGGATCCCCTTTTCCACGCTTGGGGCGCTATCGTTTCAGGCCCCGCCCCCGCGCCCGGACTGGCAATGGGGCGACCTGCGCGCGGCCCCCGAGGCCCCGCATTATGCGACAATCGACATACGGCCCGACGGCGCGGTGCTGCAGTTCATCCAGTTCGACCCCGCCTGACGGACCCATCAGGCACGCCCCCCGCACCCCGGATGGCGATCAACTTGGCCCACGCTTTCGTGATCATACCCCAATGAATAGAGACCTCCCGCCCCGCTGACAGCGGCAGACCCCCTGTTTCTAAGGCTTCCGGCACCGGGCCGCTCACGACAAATGTGAGTATTTCCCATCCTTATGCCCCCCATTCAGAGGAAGAATTTCAAACCCCGCCGCGCATCCGCACTTGCTAGGACAGCGGGGACGCCACGCCACGGCTGCTCTGCCTTACTGAACCCATTTCATGCGGAGTTTTGCCATGCTTTCCGAACTTCTTGCCAGCCTGCGCAGCAGATTGCTGACCACATCGTCCCTGTCCCAAGAGACCGTCCGCGACGGCCAGACCCTGACCAACGGCTTTTTCCAAAGCGTTCTGGTCGATGACACGCCTGCCTTTGTGCTCAACAACGATCTGGCGCGGTTTCTGAATTTCGGTCTGGTGGAAACCAACAACGCCGAAGCCGCCGTGCAGGTGAATGGCGAAGACGCCGCTCTGTTCAACTTCCGCTCGGGCAGCATCACGGCCAATTCGGGCCCCGATGCCCAGGCCACCGCCGTCCAGATCAACGGCAGCGCCAGCCTGCGCAATTTCGGCAGCATCGACGGTGACTTTAACGCCGTTCAGTTCGGCGCCGAAAGCGCGGGCCAGCTTGACAACTTCCGCGACGGGGTGATCGCGTCGGACAGCCGCGCCGTGGACATTCAGGGTCAGGGCGTATCGGTGCGCAACTTTGGCACCATCATCGGCACCGGCGATCAGCGCAACGGCACGATCTACACCAATTCCACCGCTGAAGATGTCAACATCTCGAACTTCACCGGCGGGGTCATTGATGCTGGCGAAGACAACAACGGCGCCGGGATCTCGTTCCAGGTTGGCAATGAACCCGGCGAGACCGTGTCCAACACCGTCTTCAACGGCTTTGGCGCCACCATTCAGGGCCGGGGTCAGGCCGCAGCCAATACCGGCGGCGCGGGCGACGGCATCCGTCTGACCGCAGGTGCCCAAGGCGCCGTGTCCGAGACCGACATCGTCAACAGCGGCGTGATTTCGTCGGAAAGCAATCAGGGCACCGCAGCGGGCATCCGTGTCGCCAATGGCGTCGCCGCCGAAGGCCGGATCCTCAACACCGCCACCGGCGTGATCGAAGGCGTGCGCAACGGTCTGTATATCGGCGAAGCCGAACATGACCTGGATGTGCTGAACTTCGGCACCATCCAGTCCGACAGCCGCGCGGTCAATATCGACGGCACCGGCGTGGATCTGACCAATGCGGGCGACATTCTGGGCACCGGCAACCAGCGCAACGGCACCGTTTATGCAGATGGCACCGCAGATGACTTCAGCGTGTCGAACCTGGTGGGCGGCACCATCGACGCCGGTCAGGGCAATCTGGGCTCGGGCTTTGCAGCCGAAATCGGCGGCGCGGAAGATGGCGTCAACAGCTTTGAGCTGAGCAACGCAGGCACCATCCAGGGCCGTGGAAATGGCGGCGCGGGCACCGGTCTGGCCGGGGATGGCGTGCGCGTGGGCAACGCGGGCAATCAGGGCACCACGGATGCCACCATCACCAACTCGGGCTTTATCCTGTCCGAAGGCGCCAACGGCACCGTGGCCGGTGTGCGCGTCGTCAACGGCGTGAACTTTCAGGGCAGCCTGACCAATTCGGGGCTGATCGCGGGCGCGCAGAACGGCGTCTATTTCGGCACCGGCGATCACAGCGGCGGGTCGTTCGTCAATGCGGGCATCGTGCAGTCCGGCAGCCGCGCGCTGAACATCGACGGCGACGGGCTGCGGGTGGAAAACGCGGGCCTGATCCTGGGCACCAGCGACCAGCGCAACGGCACCGTCTATGCCGATGGCACGGCTGACAATTACAGCTTTACCAACACCGGCGTGGTCGATGCCGGGATCGGCAACAACGGCTCGGCGGTCTCGCTGCAGGTCGGAGATGTGGCGGGCGACGTGGTGTCGGCTGCGGTCTTCAACCAGGGCAACCTGCAAGGGCGCGGCACCGCCACCGAAGGCAACACGGTGGGCGATGGCCTGCGGCTCTTTACCAGCCAGCAAGACGCGCAGTTCGCTGGTCTGGTGCAGAACCAGGGGGTCATTTCGGGCTCCACCGACAGCGACGCGGCCGCAGGGATCCGCATTGATGGGGGTCTGGATCTGCTGGGCGCCATCGTCAACGAAGGCGAAATCAATGGCCGCGTGAACGCCATTGATGCGCGCGACGCGGGCGATGTGACCTTTGTCAACGACAGCACCGGCGTGGTGAACGGCAATGTCCTTCTGGGCGCAGGCGATGACATCGTGGTCGACCTGGGCCAGATCAACGGTGTCGTTGACGGCGGCGCGGGCGATGATGTGCTGATCGCTGGCGATGGCGACGACGTGCTTGTGGGCGGCATCGGCAATGACTTCATTGATGGCGGCGCCGGGATCGACACGGCTGATTTCTCGGATCAGGATGTGGCGGTTCACGTGAACCTGGGCGCGACCGGCGCGGGCACCGCCACCCGTGAGACCGGGTTCAGCGTGTCGGTGACCGATCAGGTGGTCACCGACAGCGCCGATTTCGTCGCCAAGGCCGAAGCCGGGACGCTCTACTACAACATCCACACCTCGGATTTCCCGGGCGGTGAGATCCGTGGCCAGCTGCATGTGGTCAGCGACACCGGATCGGGCCACAGCCGGGTGATCGAACTGGCCGGATCGCTGGATGCCGCGCAGGAACCCGGCGGCGCATCCGACAGTGCGGCCACCGGCGAAGCGACGCTGACCATCCGCTTCAACGAAGCGGGCGAGGCGGTCTATTCGTCCGAGCTCAGCGTCAGCGGCCTGAACGAAGCCGATCTGCAGACCCCCGCCCCCGGCGCGCTGTCGGCCATCCACCTGCACAATGCGCCGGCCGGGCAGAACGGCCCGGTGGTGCGTGACACGCTGGTGGATGCCGGTGGCACGCTGGATGCGGCAGAGCCGACGGGCGTGTCGGGTGCCACTGTCATCGACCCTGTCGGCGAAGTGGACACGCTGGTGTCGATCGAAAACGTCATCGGCTCTGATGATGGCGATGTCATCATCGGTTCGGGCCAGGACAACACCCTGAACGGCAAAGGCGGCGACGACCTGCTGACCGGCGGCGACGGGGCTGACATCTTTGCCTTTGACGGGGTGTTCGGCAATGACACGGTCCGCGATTTCGAAAGCGGGTCGGATCGGCTCGATTTCTCGGATTTCGGCCCGGACTTTGCCGAGAATCTGGTGGTAAGCCAGGACGGAGATGACGCTCTGCTGACCTTCTCGTCGGACGCCTCGGTGCGGCTCGAAGGGGTCAATGCAAACGATCTGACCGAAGACGATTTCATCGCCTGATCCTGACACCAACCGGGGATGGCGGCCACGCGCCGCCATCCCTGCACAGACATTCAAGACCCGTATTCAAGCCCTCGCTTTCATCCCGTCATGATCCAAGGAACGCACCAGATGTCACAGACCGTTTCCACCGTCACATCCGCCTGGGCCGCGCTGCGCGGCGGCTTTGTGGCCATCGGCTTTTTCAGCCTGATCCTGAACCTTCTGGCGCTGGCGGGCCCGCTTTACATGCTGCAGGTCTATGACCGGGTGCTGACCAGCCGCAACATGGACACGCTGATCGCGCTCAGCCTGCTGCTGGGTGGGGTGTTTGTGGTCACCGGCCTGCTGGATCTGATCCGCATGCGGATCCTGACCCGGCTGGGGGCGCGGTTCGAACTGCAGATCGGCGGGCCCATCCTTGAAGCCGCGATCCGCCGCCGGGTGCAGGGCAGCGCGCCGGGCACCAACCCCGCCGCCGATGTGGCAGGTCTGCGCGATTTCATCGCCGGGCCGGTTCTTGTCGCGTTTTTCGATGCGCCCTGGATCCCGCTATATCTGGGCGTGCTCTATGTGCTGCACCCCTATCTGGGCGCGCTTGGTCTGGCCGGGGCGCTGTTTCTGACGCTGATGGCGCTGATCAACAACGCACGCTCGGCCCCCGCCATGCGCCAGGCGTCTGACGCGCGCAGCCGGGCCGATGCGCTGTTTGCCGCCAGCGAGCAGAATGGCGAACTGGTGCAGGCCATGGGCATGACCGGAGACCTCGCCCGCCGCTGGGGCGCGTTGCAGCATGACGCCCATGACTGGAAGACCCGTGTCGCCGACCGCGTCGCCAGCTTTTCGGTGATGTCGAAAACCACCCGCATGGCGCTGCAATCGGGGATGCTGGGGCTGGGGGCGGCGCTGGCCGTGTCGGGCCAGGCCACCGCCGGTGTCATGATCGCCGCCACCATCGTGCTGGCCCGCGCGCTGGCGCCCATTGATCAGGTGATCGGGCAGTGGCGCACCCTGCTGGCCGCGCGCGGATCCTATAAAAGCCTGCGCGCCCTGTCGCTCAGCCACCCTGAACCGGCGCGGCGTCTGGCGCTGCCCCGGCCGCAGATCTCGCTGAATGCCACGATCGCCAAGGCCGGACCGCCGATGGCGCAGCACGCCACGATCGGTGGCATCGACTTTGTCCTGAAGGCCGGGGATGTGGTGGCCGTGATCGGCCATAGCGGGTCGGGCAAATCCACGCTGGCGCGCATGCTGGCGGGGATCTGGGTGCCGCAGCGCGGCGCGATCCGGCTGGATGGCACGCCCATGGCCAAATGGGACCCAGAAGAGCTCGGCAAGCTGATCGGCTATCTGCCGCAGGATGTGCAGCTGTTTGACGGCACCATTCGCGACAACATCGCCCGCTTTTCCACGGCAGTGGACGACACCAAGGTTCTGGCGGCGGCGATGGCTGCGGATGTGCATGACCTGATCAGCAGCCTGCCCGATGGCTATGCCACCGAAATCGGCAGCGGGTTTCACCTGTCGGGTGGCCAGCGTCAGCGCATCGCGTTGGCCCGTGCGCTCTATGACGATCCGTTCATTCTGGTGCTGGACGAACCGAATTCGGATCTGGACGCGCAGGGCGAACTGGCGCTGCGCAACGCCATCCGCGGGGCCAGCGCGCGCGGGGCCATCACCTTTGTGATGACCCATCGCCCCAGCACGCTGGAAGCGGTGAACAAGGTGCTGACCCTGAGCAAGGGCAGCCAGACCGGCTTTGGCGACAAGGCCGACATCCTGCGCCCGCGCCAGCCCGAAGCCGTCACCACCGGCGCGCCCGCCCGCATCGCCGCCCATCAACCCGGCCCCCAGAGCCCGAGCCAGAGCCAGAACCCGTCCCAAAGCCACACCCAGACCGGAGCCCAGCAATGACACCCGTGACCACCCCCCGCCAGAGCGTTCTGCTGCTTGAAGAGCACAGCCGCATCCGTCCCGCCCGTGCCAGCACCGGGATCATGGGCCCGGTTCTGTTCGGGCTTGCCGTCGTGACCCTGTTTCTGGGCGGGGCCGCCTATTGGGCCAGCGCATCCAAACTGGATGGCGCGGTGGTGGCCCCGGCGTCTTTCGTCATTGATGGCAACCGCAAGACGGTGGACCATCTGGATGGTGGCATCGTCAGCGCCATTCATGTGCGCGACGGTGACACGGTCGAAGCCGGGCAGGTGCTGATCGAGCTCGACAGCACCGATCGCGGCGTTGATCTGGATGTGATCGCCAGTCAGGTCGGGGATCTGGGGGTGCGCCGCGCACGGCTTGTGGCGCAGCTGCAAGAAGCAGAGGTCTTTGCCGCAGCGGATGTGGCGCGCGCGCTGCCCGTCGATCTGGATCCGGCAGTCTGGGCCGATGCCTTTGCCAATCAGCGCCTGCTGTTTGACGCCGAACGCCGGTCGCGCCGCGCCGAAGAGGCGCTGACCGATCAGCGCATCGCCAATCTGCAGGACCAGATCCAGGGCATACAGGCGCAGCGCGCCGCCAATCGCCGCCAGCTTGACATCACCCGTCAGGAGCTGGCCGATCTGCAGGGGTTGCTGGACAAGGGGCTTGTCGCCGTTGCGCGGGTGAATGCCAACCGCGTCGAGGTCGAGCGCCTGTCGGGCGTCGATGCCGCCCTGCACACGCAAGAGGCTCAGGCTCGCAACGGCATCAGCGAATTGCGGCTGTCCCGGATCGGCGCACAGACGCTGCGCGACGAAGCCGCTTCGGCCGAGCTGGCCCAGATCGAAGCCGCCCTGGCCAGCCTGCAGCCGCAATATGTGGGCGCCGCCGAACGTCTGCGCCGGGTGGCGATCACCGCGCCTGTCTCGGGTCGCGTGGTGGGCATGACCGTCTTTACCACCGGCGGCGTGCTGCGCCCCGGCGCACCGGTTCTGGACATCGTGCCCGTCGATCAGCCGCTGGTGGTCGAAGCGCGCGTCAACACCGCCGACATCGACAAGCTGCGCCCCGGCCAGCCGTCGCGGGTGCGCCTGTCGGGCTTTGATCTGGGCGACGTCCCCGAAGCCACGGGCCGGATCACCGACATTTCCGCCGACAGTCTGGAAGATCCGCGCACCGGGCAGTTCTACTATGCCGCCCGTGTCGAACTGGATGATGTGCAGAGCGCCCAAGTCGCAGCGCTTGACCTCGTGCCGGGGATGCCTGCGGATCTGTTCGTCAATACCGGCGAACGCACCGCGCTGAGCTTTCTGACCCAGCCGCTCAGCGACCGGCTGGCGCGGACCTTTATCGAATGACTGATCCCTACGGGGTCACGTCCCGAATGTGGGCGTGACCCCTTTGGGCGGGCTGTCAAAGATATAGGCGCCGATCTTGGCCAAGAGCGGCTTTCGGGGGCAGTTCATCCGCGACGCGGCGCCCAGGTTGCGCAGATGGCCGGGCGCTTCAAAGGGCACGAAGGACAGCGGCCAATTGTCGGCGCGGAACTGCTCGGCGGCCAGCGCCGACACAATGGTACAATCATCCGAATGGCAGATATGACGGCAGATGGTTTCAAAGCGCAGCGCGGTCAGATCGAACCGCTTACTGGCCCGCGCCGCCGCGTTATGGGCAGGCAGCCGGTCTTCGAGCGCATAGCCAAAGGCATGCGGCAGGCGGATGAAATCATGGGCGGGCACGTCTTCGGGGCGGATCGACGGCAGCGTGGCCAGCGGATGGCCCTGCCGCATCGCCAGATAGAGCGGTTCGGTCCAGATCGAGGTGAAGTCCAGCGCCGGGTTGTGATTGCTCTGCGCCACCAGAGCCACGTCCAGCCGGTGGTCTTCGACCATCTCAAGCATGTTCTGCGGCAGGTCTTCGATCATCGTGACCCGCATACGCGGGAACAGCGCGCTGAACAGCTCGGAAAAATACTTGGTCAGATAGGGGGCCAGCGTCGGGGTCAGGCCGATCTGAAACGGCACCGCTTCGGGATCGCGGAATTCGGTGGCCGCGTCGCGGATGCGCTGCGCATCCGTCAGCATGCCTTGCGCGGTCTGCACCACCCGTTCGCCACAGGCGGTCAGCCGGGTTTCGCCGCTCAGCCGCAAGAACAGATCGGTGCCCAGTTCCTTTTCCAGCTTGCGGATCTGGTTGGACAGGGCGGGCTGGGACACGTTGCACGCCTGCGCCGCACCGCTAAAGCTGCCACATCGGGCAACCGCCACGACATATTCCAGATCGCGTAGATTCATGACCGTCAATCACCTTTGCTGATGCTCAATGGGTAGGGGTTTGGCCGGGATCGGTGAACGGCCGAGCGCACCTGTTCACCAAAACTTGACTGCCACCACCGATGGGCGCCCATCAGACGAGCCCCCGATCCCGGCCGAAACGCGCGGATCCGGGCCATAATTTTGGGCAGAGCCCCCCGATTTGCGCGCAAAATCCGCGCAGCAGCAGATTCTGAGCCGCCATCGCCCCGCAATCCTTGCGCGGTGGCGGGCGCGCGCGCTTGGCTGGGGATGCAGGGCGCTTAGGGTTCCGCTGCGCATCGGCCACACTGGCGGAGCGCGGGTCAGGTCCAAGAAGAGCCACCTTGCCGGCAAACTCCGGCGGGCACACGGCGGGCCAAAATCCCGGGAGATTACTGCGCTGGTTTTGTCCGCGCCTGATCTTTGTTGTTCCGCCAGCGGACCGGACCCCAATCGCACATTCGGCGGGACGCCACGACGGGGAATGACATGACATTTGCAAAACTTCTGTCCGCGACCGCCCTTGCCATGGGCGTGCTGGGGGCCGCCGCCACATCGGCCACCGCTCAGGAAAAGACCGAATTCAAGCTGGCCTGGTCGATCTATGTGGGCTGGATGCCCTGGGGCTATCTGGAAGACAGCGGCATCATGGACAAATGGGCCGACAAATACGGGATCGACGTCGAGATCGTGCAGTTCAACGACTATGTCGAATCGATCAACCAGTACACCGCCGGGGCCTTTGACGGGGTGTCGGCCACCAATATGGACACGCTCTCGATCCCCGCCGGGGGTGGCGTCGACACCACCGCGCTGATCATCGGGGATTATTCAAACGGCAATGATGCCATCATCATGAAAGGGACAGGCGGGCTTGGCGATCTGAAAGGCAAACCGGTGAATCTGGTTGAACTGTCGGTGTCGCATTACCTGCTGGCACGCGGGCTGGACAGTGTGGGGCTTGAGGAATCCGATCTGGCATCGGTCATCAACACCTCGGATGCCGACATGATCGCGGCCTTCGCCACCCCGGACGTCCAGGCGGTGGTCACCTGGAACCCGCTGGTGTCGGAGATCCTTGGCACGAACCCCGATGCGGTCAATCTGTTCGACAGCTCGCAGATCCCCGGTGAGATCCTGGATCTGATGGTCGTCAACACCGAGACACTGGCCGCCAATCCGAACTTTGGCAAAGCCGTCACCGGCGCCTGGTACGAGGTCATGAGCCTGATGGCCGCCGGGGACGAAACGGCTCTGAGCGCCATGGCCGAAGCCTCGGGCACCGATCTGGATGGCTACATGGCGCAGCTGGCCGCGACCGAGATGTTCTTTGATCCCGCCGACGCGGTGGCTCAGGCCAGCGCGGGTGCGCTGCCGGGCACGATGACCGGCGTGGCCGAGTTCCTGTTTGACAAGGGCATCCTGGGCGAAGGCGCCCCAAGCGCCGATTTTGTCGGCATCGCCTATCCCGATGGGTCGGTCAGCGGCAATGCGGGCAATGTCCGGTTCCGCTTTGACACCACCTATATGCAGATGGCCGCCGACGGCGCCCTGTGATCGCCGGAGCGGGGCAACCCCCTGCCCCGCTCTGCCCCAACCGATCCAACCGGTGCTCAGGACATCCCACCCATGCGACTGATCAACCACACCCCCGGACGGCCCGGCGCCATCGTGCTGGCGACGCTGCCCTTCGTGCTGATGCTGCTGGCCTATGCCATCGCATCCGACATCCGGCTTGAGGCGAACCCCCAGGACAAGCTGCTGCCCGCCCCGGCCACGATCATCGAGACCGCGCAGCGGCTCTTTACCGAAGCCGACCGGCGCTCCAAAGAGATCCTGCTGTGGAACGACACCTTTGCCAGCCTGGCACGTCTGCTGGGCGGGGTCGCGATTTCGGCGGCGCTGTCGCTGGTGCTGGGGCTGGCAATCGGGCTTTTGCCTTATGCACGGTCGATGCTGTCGGGCTTTGTGGCGGTTCTGTCCATGGTGCCGCCGCTGGCCTTGCTGCCGATCCTGTTTATCGTCTTTGGTCTGGGCGAGCTGTCCAAGGTCGTGCTCATCATCATCGGCATCACCCCCTTCATGACCCGCGATCTGGCGCAGCGGGTGCTTGAGATCCCCAAGGAACAGATCGTCAAGGCCCAGACCCTGGGTGCATCCAGCGCGGTGATCGCGCTGCGGGTGGCGCTGCCGCAGGTGCTGCCGCGGCTGATCGGCAATATCCGCCTGTCGCTGGGATCGGCCTGGCTGTTTCTGATCGCCGCCGAAGCGGTGGCGTCGAATGTGGGGCTTGGATACCGCATCTTTCTGGTGCGCCGTTATCTGGCGATGGATGTGATCCTGACCTACGTGATCTGGATCACCCTTCTGGCCTTTGTCATCGACTGGTTGCTGAAAGCCCTGTCGCGACGCGCCTTTCCCTGGATGGAGGCCGGGCTATGAGTTTCGTGAGCGTCCGCAATGTCTGGCAGCGCTATGGCCGCCGACCGATCCTGGAACGGGTCAACCTGTCCGTCGACAAGGGCGAATTCCTGTCCATCGTCGGGGCGTCGGGCTGCGGGAAATCGACCTTTCTGCGCATGCTTCTGGCCGAAGAAACCCCGTGGAAGGGCGACATCCGCATCGACGGTGGCGCCCCGGCCGTCGAACCCAACCGCGAACGCGGCGTGGTGTTCCAGCGCTATTCGGTCTTCGCCCATCTCAGCGTGCGCGACAACCTGATCGCCGCCGAGAGCTTTTCGCGCCCCCTGGGCCGTCTGCGCGGCGCGGCCCGTGCCGAGGCCGCCGCGCGCGCCGACGCGATGCTTGACCGGATCGGCCTGGCCCATGTGGCCCGGCAGTTTCCCGCCGCGCTGTCGGGCGGGATGCAGCAGCGTCTGGCCATCGGACAGGCGCTGACGGCCAAGCCGCGTATCCTGTTGCTGGACGAACCCTTTGGCGCGCTCGATCCCGGCACCCGGCTGCAGATGCATGAATTCCTGATGGAGCTGCGGGCCGAAACCCAGATGACCGTGTTCATGGTCACCCATGATCTGCACGAAGGCTTCAAGCTGGGCGACCGGGTGCTGGTCTTCGACAAACCCCGCTGGGATCCCGACGACCCCGACCTTGTCGGCGCCACCATCACCTATGATTTCGACACAAGCGCAGGCGGCATCCCGTTTCAGGATCTGCTGGATCGCTACCCGTCGCTGCGCGCGACCTGACCCGACCGGGGGATGCGCCGCCGGGCCCCGCATGTCCTGTTCACCAAGGCCCGGATCCACCCCGCCATCGGCGGATCCCTGATTTCGGAGGCACCTTTGTTTTCTGATCCCCACCGTTCACGATCCCACCATCCTGCGGATCTGATTGACCTGTTCAAAACGCGCGAAAGGCGCCCGCACCACCCCGACCTGACCAAACTGGCGGGCTGGAAAGCCATGCAGAAAGAGGCCGACCTGCCCGAAGGGCGGCATGACGAAGAACGACGCTGGGCGCTGCGCATGGGGCTGACCGGCGCCGACAGTATCGAAGACAAATCCATCCCCACCTTTGCGCGCGGGGAACTGCCCCATTTTGCGGGCATCAACACCTTTCTCAAGGCGCCCTATGCCGAAGACGTGCTTGAGGTCGCCGATTACGATGCCACCGTTCTGGGCATCCCCTTTGATGGCGGCACCACCTATCGGCCCGGTACCCGGTTCGGGCCGCAGGGCGTGCGCAAGATCAGCGCGCTCTATACCCCCTACAACTATGAAATCGGCGTGGATCTGCGCGAACAGATGACGCTGTGCGATGCCGGCGACGTGTTCACCATCCCCGCCAATATCGAAAAGAGCTTTGACCAGATCAGCCGGGCGGTCAGCCATGTGTTCAGCTCGGGCTCGCTGCCGATCATGATCGGCGGGGATCATTCCATCGGCTTTCCCTGCGTGCGCGGGATCGCCGAATGCACGTCCAAGAAGATCGGCATCGTGCATTTCGACCGCCATGCCGACATTCAGGAAAAGGACCTGGACGAACGCATGCACACCACGCCGTGGTTCCATTCCACCAACCTGCCCAATGTCCCGGCGCGCAATCTGGTGCAGATCGGCATCGGCGGCTGGCAGGTCCCGCGCGAGGCGGTCAAGGTCGCGCGCGAACGCGAAACCAACATCATCACCATGGGTGACATGGAAAAGATGGGCGTGGACAAGACCATTGAAATGGCGCTCGACATGGCCTGGGACGGGGTCGACATGGTCTATATGTCCTTTGACATCGACAGCATCGACTGTGGCTTTGTCCCCGGCACCGGCTGGCCGGAGCCGGGCGGTTTTCTGCCGCGCGAAGCGCTGGCACTGGCGTCGGGCATCGCCGCCGAAGGCATCTGCGGCATGGAGCTGGTCGAGGTGTCGCCGCCCTATGACACATCCGACATCACCGCCCTGATGGGCACGCGGGTGATCGTGGATGTGCTGGGGGCGCTGGTGTCAAACGGCAAGATGGGGGCGCACAAGCCGATGATCGACAAGCCCGTGTCGATCCCACACGGCGCCTTCGAAGGCCGGAGGTGGTCCAATGCCACATGATCATCACGACCACGGGCACAACCACAGGCATCACCATGAGCACGGCCACAACCACGCCCATGGCGATCACCTGCACAGCCACATGCATCACGCCGATGACGCCGCCGACCTGCAGGTTCTGGCCACCCAGTTCATCGACGGCTTTCTGCAGGCCGCCGACAAGACAAGCTATCTCAAGCTTGCCGGGGTGCCGTTCGAACGCCCGTCGCGCGATGGCGACCGGGCGCTCAAACTGATTGATGTCGAGCTGCGAACCGACTGGCAGGTGGGCACCGCGTCACCATCATTCGGATCGCGCGAACTGAGCTATCTGCCCTTTCCCGGCCAGATGGTCCGGGAACGCACCAACATGTCGCTGGTCTATGTATCGATGGACGAAAAATCGTTGCTCGACATCCGCGACTTTCTTTTCCAACGCAAACAGGAGATCGAAACATGACACGTCTTGCCCCCGCACTTGGCCTGATGGCCGCCGCCAGCCCGGCGCTGGCCCATGCTGATGGCAGCTTTCACACCCACGGGGCCGAGCTGGTCACAGCACTGGCCGTGGCTGCCGTGGCCATCGCCGTCATCGCGGCCTTCCGCAACTGACAGGGTATGGGGATGCGGGCGCTCAGGCCCGCATCTGATCCTGAGGCAACAGCGCAGGCAGGCCGGTTCCGGCCGCCTGCCCCATGCGCAGCGGGCAATTATACGCGCGCGAGATGTTGGACGTGGTCAGCGTGTCCGCCGGCGGCGCATCCGCCAGCACCCGCCCATCTCGCAACAGCACCACCCGGTCGGCAAACATCGCCGTCAGATTGAGGTCATGCATCACCGCCACCACCCCGCCACCATCGCGTGCAAAGCGCTGCAGCAGCTCGATCACCATCAGCTGGTGGCCGATGTCCAGGCTGGATACCGGTTCATCCAGAAACAGCCAGCGCGGCGTGTCCCGGCCCGGCACCGGCCAGACCTGCGCCAGCGCGCGTGCCAGATGCACGCGCTGCTGTTCGCCCCCAGAGAGCCCGTGATAGGGCCGGTGGCCAAAGCCCGACAGGCCGACTTCGGCCAGGGCCCTAGCTGGCACCGAAGGGTCACCCGCCGCAAGACCCGCCGCATGGCCCAGGCGCACGATCTCATCGACCTCGAACGGAAAGGCGACGGTGGTGCTCTGGGCCTGAACGGCGCGGATGGCGGCCAGCTCCCAGGCCGGGGTTGCGGCGATGGCTGTGCAGTTCAGGCTCATGCGCCCACGTGCGGGGATTTCGCCCGTCAGCGCCCGCAGCAGCGTGGATTTGCCCGACCCGTTGGGGCCGATGATGGCGGTCACCTCGCCCGAGCGGGCATTGAAATCGACGCCTCGGATCACCGGCTTGCCGCCGATCTCGACATGGATGTCGCGTGCAATCATGGTCAGACCCTTCAGAAACCCAGCGTGTTGCGCCGCTTGAGCAGGATGTACAGAAACACCGGCGCCCCCAGCACCGCCGTGACGATGCCGATGGGCAATTCGGCAGGTGCCACGATAGAGCGGCTGATCATGTCCGCCCCCAGCAGCAGCACCGCCCCCAGCAGCGCCGCATTGGGCAGCAGACTGCGGTGATCGGGGCCACAGGCCAGCCGCAGCAGATGCGGCACCACGATGCCGATGAACCCGATGCCCCCCGACACCGCCACCGCCGATCCGGTGGCCGCCGCGACACACAGGATGGCGCCGCGCTTGGCACGCTGCACCGGAATGCCCATATGCATCGCCGCCGCTTCGCCCAGGGCCAGCCCGTTCAGCCCGCGCGCCAGCGTAAAGGACGCCAGCACGCAGATCACCACGATGGGCGCAATCGACACCACCTTGGTCCAGGTGCTGCCCGCCAGCGATCCCAACCCCCAGAATGTCAGATCACGCAGCTGCGTATCATCGGCCATGTAGATCAGGATGCCCGACACCGCCCCCACCAGCGCGGCCAGCGCAATGCCCGCCAGCAGCATGGTGGCCACCGATGTCTGCCCGCCCCGCGTGGCCACCCGATACAGCAGCAGCGTCGATGCCAGACCGCCAACAAAGGCCGCCAGCGCAATCAGATAGGATCCCGCCTGATCCAGCAGCGCGGCCGGCAGATAGGCGCCCAGGACGATGGCGCTGATCGCCCCCAGCCCGGCGCCCGAGCTGACCCCCACAATGCCCGGATCGGCCAGCGGATTGCGGAAAAGCCCCTGCATCACCGCCCCCGACACCGCCAGCGCAGCCCCGACAAGCAGCGCCGTGACCAGACGCGGCAGGCGCACGTCAAACAGGATGATGCGGTCCACCCGGTCCAGCTCTTTGCCCTGAACCAGCGTCACCATCTGCGACCAGAACGGCGTGTCCGATGCCCCCATGGACAGCGACGCCAGCGAACTGACCACCAGCAGCACCGCCAGCCCCCAGGTCGTCAGGCGGGCCTGCCGCTGGCGCCGGGACGGCAATGGCAGCACAGCCCCATCGGCCACCATCGTCATTGCGCGTCACCTTCATGCAGGGCGCGCGACAGCTCGTGCACGGCCTCGGCAGTGCGCGGCCCGAACCCCAAAAGCCGCAGCCCGTCCATGCGGATCACCCGTTTGTTGCGTCCCGCCGGGGTGGTCGCAATGGCAGGCAGCGCGAACAGATCGTCATCGGCCACCGCGTGATCGCCGCCCCGGTCCATCATCAGGATCGCATCGGGGGCGGCTGCAATGATCGCCTCGCTCGAGACCTGTTTGTACCCGCTCAGCCCGGTCATGGCGTTCTGCGCCCCGGCCAGTTTCAGGATCCCGTCAGCGCCAGTATTGGCGCCCGCTGCGGTGATGCGCCCGCTGGCCGTGCCCAGGACGAACAGCACCTTTGGCGGGCTGTCGCCGGACCGGGCGTGGGCGATGTCGGACGCCGCTGTGATCGTGTCGCGCAAATCGGCCACCAGGGCTGCGGCCTCGGCTTCGCGGTCAAGGGCGGCGCCGACGCGGGTGACCTTGTCGGCAATCCCGTCGACCGTGTAGGTTTCGGGCAGCAGGATCAGATCCACGTCCGCCGCGTCGAGCACTTCGAGCGTTTCGGGCGGGCCAGCGTTTTCGGTTGAAATCACCATGTCAGCCTCGAGCGACAGCACGCCTTCGGGCGACAGCGACCGGGCATAGCCCACATTGGGCAGGTCATTGGCTTCGGGGGGAAAGGTCGATGTGGTGTCGCGCGCGATGATCTGATCGCCCGCGCCCAGCGCATAGATGATTTCCGTGGTCGCCCCCCCCACCGAAATCACCCTCAGATCGGCGGCGTCGGATGCAGGTTCGGCGGCAAGAGCGGCACAGGGCAGGCAGGCCAGCGCAAGGGCGGTGATATGCGACGTGATGCGGAACATGATCAGGCAACCTCGACCGGTTGGGCGCCGGGCAGCGCGGCGACAAGGGCGTTCCAGTCGGGGCGGCTGTCGCGGGCATCGGTCCGGCGACCGAACATCTGAAAGATCAGCCCGCCGTCACTGGCAAAGCATTCCAGCGACACTGCATCGCCGCGCTGCGTTGGTTTGGTAACGGCCCAGACTTCGGCCACGCGGTCGGCACGCAGATGCAGGTTGAATTCAGGATCCAGCACATTCTGCCAGGGCCCCATGGGCTTGAGCGACCCGATCGGCCCGCCATGGATTTCGATGCAGCCGCGATTGCCGACAAACAGCATCACTTCGATCCCGTCATCCATCACCTGCTGCAGGGCCTGATCGACCGCCGCCACAGCAAGCGGCCGCGCCAGCGGCGCGCCGGCGCTGCGATAGGCCCCAAGCCGGTTCATCTTGAGCTTGGACGTCAGGCGCAGGAACTGGTGCGTGTCGGTCATGCGCGCCCATTCCTTGCGCAGGATTTCGACCTTTTCGGGGTTGTATCGGGGGCCTTCGACCGGCGCGCGCTCGGCCACGGCAAGCGTGTCGGACTGCTCGTCCAGCGCCAGCTCGGTCTTGATCCTTTCCCAGTGCCCGAGATCCGACGCCGGGCGCAGATGGATCTTGTGGACCGCGTCACCGGCCGCATCGAAAACCTGCAGGCTGCGGCGCGTGCCCGTGTCGCTTTCGGTTTCCACCGCAAAGGCCGACACCCAATGGGATGCAAACATCCGCAGGTCGATCGCGTCATTGAGGATCATCGAGGCATGCGCCCCCGAATGGTAATTGTCATACACCCCCACCTTTTCGATCACACAGTGATCATTGCGGGTCAGGGCCATGACCTCGCCCAGCCCGCCAAGCATCGGCATGATCGCATCCGGCGATGGCTGGATGCGGGTGGTGCCATGGCCCACATGGGCGGCCACAAGCTCGGCTTCGGTCAGGCCAAGCGCATCGGCCAGATCGCGGCCACGGGTGCCTGCCGCCTTGGCGCATTCGGCGCGCATTTCGGCAGGGCTGAGATAGGTGCTATGTGTCATGTCCTTGTCCGGAGCTGTGCATGCCAGACGCCCCGCATCGCTGCGGGGGCCGGGGAAAAACGGGGAAAGCTCGCTGGGGTGACCCAAAGGTCACATGCGCCTGGCTGTATCGATCCGGGATAAAAGATCGAATGTTGACCTTTTTAGTCAGATAACCTATCGGGCTCAAGTCGGAACTTGACCGGTTCCACCACATTCAAACACGACCAACCAAGCGCCAGCCTTTGCAAGCCTTTCGGGTTAAACGGACACACGAAGGGATAATTCATGCGTGGAAACACGTTGCGCGCACTGGCCTTGGGCACAGTGTCGGTAATTGGACTGATGGCAGGCGCGATGCCCCTGATGGCGCAGGATACGGCCACCCCGCCCGCCGCCGAGGACATCGAAGGCGAATTTCTGGGCGACATCGAACTGGGCGCCAGCAAACGCGACATCCAGACCGACACCGCCAACGCCGTGACCGTCATCAACCAGGAAGAGATTGATGACCGTCAGGCCGGCACCGTGGGCGAACTGATCGATTCCGTTCCCGGCGTGACGCTGGTGAACGGGTCCACTCCGCAAGGGTCGGGCATCAACATCCGGGGCTTTGGCGCCAATGGAACCTATGGCACCGACCAGAAGGTGCTGATCCTGGTCGATGGCGCAACCACCGGTGCGGAGGAACTCTACCGCATCGGCAACCAGCTGTTCACCGACCCCCAGCTTTACAAAGAGGTCACGGTCAACCGCGGCACGATCGGCAGCTTTGAATATGGCTCGGGCGTTGTGGGCGGCGTTGTGCAGCTTGAGACCAAGGACGCGTCGGACTTTACCGGCGGCGAGGTCGGCGTGCGCTTCCGTCAGGTGCTCGAAGGGACGTCGAACGGGTCGGGCTTTGCCACCTCGTCGACACTGGCCTGGCAGGCCCGCGAAGACATCGAATTCCTGGTGAACTATTCGCTGCGCCGCCAGAGCGATCAGGATGATGGCAACGGCGACGAAATCGGCAACAGCGCGTTCCGCCTGCCATCCTACCTGGTCAAGGGTAAGTACAGCTTTGGCAACAATGACGAACACGCCGTGACCGCGTCGTTCAACCAGAGCACCTCGGCCGAGCGCGACGTGCCCTATGACAGCTTTGGCACCACCGGTGGCGCCTTTGGCAATGTGGACCGCGACATCACCACGCGGGTGGCAGGGCTGAAATACGAATTCAACCCGGTCGATCTGGATACGGTAAACGTGTCGGTCAACCTGACCTATTCGGATCAGAAGATCGACAGCACCTATATCACCGGCACCTGCGGCTTTCCCGGCTGCGACCGTCGCGTGTCGGCGCTGCTGAATGCCGATCACCGCTATGAAACCACTAAGCTGACGGCCAAGAACACCGCCTATTTCACCACCGGCGCACTGGATCACGACCTGCGCACCGGCATCGAATTCATCCGCCGCGACCGTCTGGATGCCGCTTCGGCGCCGGGTGGTGTGGATGACCGGGTGGCGCTCTTCGTGGTCGATGACATGACCACCGGCGGGCTGACCCTGTCGCCTGCGCTGCGCTATGAAACACAAAAGCTGGAAGGCAACGGTAAATATACCGACAGCTACGACAATGACGCGCTGATGGGCGGGATGTCGGCACGCTATGAATTTGCCAGCGGCTTTGCGCTGTTCGGGGGCGCGGCCTATACCGAATCCCTGCCGATCATCGACGATCTGGGCACGCCGCTGTTCATGACCCAGCCCGAACGGTCGCACACATTCGAAGCCGGGGCATCCTATGCGTCGGGCGATCTGTTTTCCCAAGGCGACGCCCTGCGCGCCAAGGTGAACCTGTACAAGACGCGCCTGTGGGATGTGACGTCCTATTCGCGCACGGATGTGATCAGCGTCGAAGGCGCCGAGATCGAAGCCTCGTACGCGATGGAAAGCGGGCTTTATTTCGACTTCAACGCCAATATCGTGGACGGCACCGGCTATGACACCAATGGCGGGTCGCAACGCTGGGTGAACACGCCGGCCAACAGCGCCCGTCTGACGGTCGGCAAACGGTTCAACGAAACCTGGGATGTCAGCTGGGAAATCGTCGGCAACCAGGGCGTGACCGAAGGCAACGGCGACCGCACCGCTGGCTTTGGCGTCAACAACCTGCGCGCCACCTATCGTCCGCAGGGCGATGTCTGGCAGGGGGCCGAGCTTCGTCTGGGCGTCGAAAACATCTTCAACCAGGACTACCAACCCTATCTGTCGACCCGTCCCGCACCGGGCCGGAACTTCAAGATCACGCTGGCCAAGACCTTCTGAGCCGGACAAACAGGAGCATTTCGATGACGAAAAAGACAGCCATCCGGCCCCTGGTCGCAGCCATCCCATTTGTCATGGGTGGCTATTTTCCCTCCGCCGCACTTGCTCAGGACACACCGGCCCAGCCCGGTGTGTCCATTGAACTGAGCAGTGCCGATACGCTCGACGGGGCGTGCCGCATCAGCTTTCTGGCACAGAACGACACCGGCCACGCCATTGATCAGGCGGTCTATGAAACCGTGCTGTTCGGCACCGGGGGCGAGGTGCTGCAACTGACCCTTCTTGATTTCCGCGACCTGCCCGCAGGTCGCCCGCGTGTGCGCCAGTTCCAGTTCGCCGAAACGGCCTGCACCGAGATTTCACGCGTGCTGATCAACGGCGCGCAGACCTGCACCGCCCAGACGCCGGGCGCCTGCATCGACGGGCTGCGCCTGAGCACCCGCACCAAACAGGAGCTGATCGGATGACCATGATCCAAAGCATCGCAACAGGGCTTGCGGACGTGCTGAGCATGGGCGGCCCGGTGGTCGCGCTGCTGCTGGCGGTGTCGGTGCTGGTGGCGGCGATGATCCTTTACAAGATCTGGCAATACCGCGCCGCCCGCGTCGGCCAGCATCAGGCGCTGTCACGCGCGCTGGAGGCCTGGGATGCCGGCGACCGGGCCGCTGCCCGCGCCCATCTGAACCTTAGCCGCAGCTATCTTGTTCCGGTGATCGACATGGCCATGACCACAACCGGCCCCGAAGCCGCCGAGCGCGCCGATGCCGAAGCCGAAGCGCGCTTTGCCACGCTCGAGAGGGGCCTGGGCCTGCTGGACATGGTGGCACAGCTGGCCCCGCTTCTGGGGCTGTTCGGCACCGTTCTGGGCATGATCGAAGCCTTCCAGAAGCTGCAATCGGCAGGCAGTTCGGTCGATCCGTCGCTGCTGGCCGGGGGCATCTGGGTGGCGCTGATGACCACGGCTGCGGGGCTTGCGGTGGCGATGCCTACATCCGTCCTGCTGGGCTGGTTCGAAGCGCGCATGCGCGCCGAACGTGTCTTTGCCAACCGCGCGCTGCGCATCATCGGCGCGCCGGGGCTGGGGACGCATCACACCGCGCCCGAGCTGCCCGAGGCCCTGCCCCATGGCGCTTGACACGCAGATGCGCCGGCGGCGGCGGCTGTCGATGACATCACTGATTGATGTCATCTTTCTGCTGCTGCTGTTCTTCATGCTCACATCGACCTTTTCGCGCTTTGGCGATGTGGAGCTGATGGCCGGTGGCCAGGGGGCGGGCGGCGAAAGCGACCGGCAGAAACTGTTTCTCAGCCTGCGCCCGGCCGGGCTTTGGCTGAACGGGGCACCGGTGGATCCGCTGGAGCTGCCCGACCGGATCGCCACCCTGCGCAACGGGCGCGACGCGCTGGCGCTGGTGTCGCTGGATGCCGCCACCACATCGCAGGGGCTGGTGGACATTCTGGCGGTGCTTCACGGGCTGGCCGGGCTGCAGGTTCTGGTGCTGGAATGATCCGCACCGCGCCACCGGGCCGGGGCAAGGCCGAACCGACCATCGCACTGATCAACATTGTCTTTCTGATGCTGATCTTTTTCCTGATCGCGGGCACGCTGGCGCCGCCCATGGATCGCGACGTGGCCCTTGTGAGCACCCGCGATCTTGACGGCCAAGAGCCGCCCGACACGCTGGTGATCCGGGCCGATGGCACGCTTTATCTGCGCGGGATCGAACTGACCTCGGTCGAGGCGTTTGTCGACCGGCTGAGCGACGAAGACCGCAGCGCCCTGCGCATCGTGCCGGATCGTGACCTGCCCGCGCGCACGCTGATCGGCCACGCCCGCGAGATGCGCGGGCTGGGGGCTGAACGGATCCTGATCGTAACCGAACGGGGGCTGGAATGATCCCGCGATCAAGAGTCGTGATGGCCGTTTGCCTGTGTGCGGCCACCGCGCTGCATGCGCTGGCCTTCTATGACGGGGGGCCGCGTGACACCGCCGAGATCGCGGGATCCGCAGCCCCGGTGCAGGCGGCCCTTGGGTCGGCGTTCGAAGACATGGCGATGGGCCTGAGCCAACCCGTCGCGGCGGACGAAACCCCGCCGCCCGATCCCACCACCACGCCCGAGGCACCGACAGAAGCCACCCCTGCCACCGTCCCGGCCCCTGCTCCTGCCGCCACACCCGTCGCAGTGCCCTCTACGGCCCCCGCCCCAACGGCGGTTGCGGTGGCGCCCGGCCCGGCCCCTGCGCCCACGCCCGAACCGCCCGCACACAGCGCGGCCGCCGCGCCCGCGCCCGCGCCAAGCCCGGCGGCGGATCCGGCACCGCATCCGACAGCCGCCCAAACACCCAGCAAAGAAACCCCCCGCCCCATTGCGCGCCCCCGGCACGCCGCCGTTGCCGCCAAAGCGGCCCCGCCGCCTGCCCCGCGCAAAGTCACACAAGCCAAGCCCAAAACCGACCCCAAGCCAAAACCCAAAGCCAAACCCGCGCCCGCCGGAAATGCCGACCGCAACGCCAAGACGGGCACAAAGTCGGGACAGAAAAGCGCCAAGGCTGCGGCCAGCGGCGCGGGGGCCAAGGCAAAACAGGCATCGGGTAATGCCAAAGTGTCGAACTACAAAGGTCAGGTTCTGCGCAAGATCGCGCGCGCGCGGCGCGGGTCGGTCAATGTGCGGGGCTCGGTCATGGTGGCGATTTCCATCCGGCCCAACGGGCAGCTTGGATCGGCCCGCGTGGCCCGCAGTTCGGGATCGCCCAAGCTTGACCGCATGGCGCTGGCCCAGGTCAAACGCGCCGCGCCGTTCCCCCCAACCCCCACCGGGGGCACCCTGCCCTTCAGCGTGCGGGTCAACGGCAAACGCTAAGGGGCCAGAGCACAAAAAACCCCCGGCTTTCAGATCAGAAAGCCGGGGGCAGTATCACACGGATTGCCGTGCCTTATTCCGCGTCTTCCAGCACGCCGCCGAATTCTTCGCGCAGCTTGGCCTTGAGCACCTTGCCGGTGGCCCCCAGCGGCAGGCTGTCGACAAAGATCACCCGGTCGGGGATCTGCCAGGACGCGATGTGACCGTCATAGTATTTGATCACGTCTTCTTCGCTGACCTCGGCCTCGGGCGCTTTGACGGCCACGACCACGGGGCGTTCGGTCCATTTCTTGTGGCGTGCCGCAATGGCGGCGGCATTGGCGATCTCGGGGTGAGAGATGGCGATGTTTTCCAGCTCGACCGTGGAAATCCATTCGCCGCCCGATTTGATGATGTCCTTGGACCGGTCCCGGATGATCATGTAGCCATCGGCGTCGATAGTGGCGATGTCACCGGTGTCGAACCAGCCATCTTCGGTCAGCGTACCGCTGTCGCGCTTGAAATAGCTGTCCACGATCCAGTGGCCGCGAATATGCAGCTCGCCCTGGGTTTCGCCATCATGGGGCAGCGCGTCGCCATTGTCGTCAACAATGCGCAGCTCGACCCCCCAGGGCGGACGGCCCTGACCCAGACGGATTTCGGCCTGTTCGTCATCCGACAGATGGGTGTGCTTTTGCAGCAGCTGGTTCAGCGTGCCCAGCGGGCTGGTTTCGGTCATGCCCCAGGCATGCACCAGCTCAACCCCATAGGTATCGCGGAATTCGGGGATCATCGACGGCGGCAGGGCCGATCCGCCGACAACGGTGCGTTTCATCGACTTGGCGGTGGCGCCGGTCTTTTTCAGACCATCCAGCAGCCCCATCCAGATCGTCGGCACACCCAGCGACATTGTCACCTCTTCGGCGTCGATCAGCCGCGCGAGGCTTTCGCCATCCAGGTTCGGCCCCGGCAGCACCAGCTTCGACCCGTTCATGGCCGCGATATAGGGCACGCCCCAGGCGTTCACGTGGAACATCGGCACCACCGGCATCACCGTATCCATGGCCGAAATGCCCATCCCGTCCGGCTGATTGCCCGCCAGCGAATGCAGCACGGTCGAGCGGTGCGTATACTGCACGCCCTTGGGGTTGCCGGTGGTCCCCGATGTATAGCACAGCGATGCAGGCAGGGTTTCGTCCAGATCCCCCCACACATGATCGGCATCGCCGGTTTCGATCCAGTCATCATAGAACAGCAGGCCCGGAATGGTGGCCGCTGCCTTGTCGTCGCGCGGGCCCATCATCACGAAATGCTCGACGGTATCGAAATGATTGCGCACCGCAGCCACCAGCGGCAGGAAGGTGGCATCGAACATCAGCACCTTATCTTCGGCATGGTTGACGATATAGGTGATCTGTTCGGGAAACAGACGCGGGTTGATCGTGTGGGTCACCCGACCGCTGCCGGCGATGCCGAAATACGCCTCGAGATGGCGGCGGTTGTTCCAGGCGATGGTTGCCACGCGTGCGCCATCCGCGACCCCCATCTTGTCCAGCGCCGAAGCAAGCTTTCGCGCGTTGGCGGCAACCTCACCCCAGGTCGAGCGCGCCACGCCACCTTCGGTTTCGACCGACACGACCTCGGTCGCGCCATGGTATCGCGCCGCGTGGTCGATCAGCGAATTGATCGTCAGCGGCTGGTGCATCATGGTTCCGGACATCTGTTTCCTCCTATCCTGCCCGTTCGGGCGTAGTCCGGCCGCGCGGGGCCAAGGCCCGCGGGCATGTCAACGCCATCGCGCAGGGTCTGCGACGCAGCATGGGGCCAGAGCACGCGCTGGTCGGACAGACAGCTCAGCCGGGGCGCGGCACCCTGCCGAGGCCCCCGGCACAGGATGGCGTTCATCGTGGGATTGGCATAGCAGCGCACATCGGGAAACGCTGCAAAAAAGGTGTTGAAACAAGGGCCTAACCCTGCGTCACGCCAGCGCACCCGGCCCCGCAGAGCGCCCACAGACCGCCCGCGCCTCATCAGGCGGGCAGGCGCGCATCCACATAAAGGGCGCCGCGTGCGGTGCGTTCCAGATCGGTTTCGACACGGTAGGTTTCGCCGATCTCGGGCAGCCCGAGGATCTGCTCGGGCGCGCCATCGGCCAGCAGCACCCCCTGCCGCAGCAGCACCAGACGGTCGCAGAACTTGGCCGCCAGGTTGAGATCATGCAGCGCAGCCATGACAACGGGCTGCCTGCGCTGCATCTCGCTGCGGATCGACGTCAGAATCGAAAGCTGGTGGTGCAGATCCAGCGCGCTTGTCGGTTCGTCCAGCAGGATGACACGCGGCGCCCGCACGATGGTCTGGGCCACGGCCACCATCTGCGCCTGCCCGCCGCTCAGATCGGCAATGCCGCGATCGGCCAGATGCGACAGGTTCAGCGCGTTCAGCGTGTCCGACACCTGATCAAGATGATCCGACCGCACCCGCCAGCCCGAACTTTGCTTGAGCGCCAGCAGCACGCTTTCAAACACGCTCAGCAGGGCATTGCAGCCAAACGCCTGCGGCATGTAAGCGACCTGCCGCGCGCGCTGGCGGCGGCGCAGATGGGTAACGTCCTGACCATCAATGGTGATGCGCCCCGCATGTGGCGCAACCAGCCCTGCCAGCGTCTTGAACAGCGTCGACTTGCCCGACGCATTGGGCCCGATCAGCCCGACGAAACTGCCGCCCGCAATCGCGGGGATCGACACGCCGTGCAGAATCTCGGTCCGGCCATACCCGGATGTGAGGGTTTCGATCTCCAATGTCATGACAGCCTGTCCCGCCGTGTCCCCAGGATGATCGACACAAAGACCGGAACGCCGATCAGCGATGTGATGATCCCGATGGGATAGATGATGCCCGGCGTGATGCTTTTGGAAATCAACGATGTCAGCGACAGCACCAACGCCCCCACCAGCGCCGACAGCGGAATGAAATAGCGCTGATCCTCGCCCACCAGCAGCCGCGCGATATGCGGCCCGACCAGCCCCACAAAGCCCACCGTGCCCACAAAGGACACCGCCGTTGCTGCCAGCAGCGAAATGCAGATCAGCATCTCGACCCGCAGGCGCGCCACGTCCACGCCCATGCTTTCGGCGGTGGCCTCGCCCATGCGCAGCGCGGTCATCGGCCAGGTCCGATAGAGGCTGAACGGGATCGCCACCGCCAGCAGCAGCGCGCCCAGCAGGATCTTTTCCCAGCTTGCCCGGCTGAGCGATCCCATCATCCAGAACACGATACGCGCGATCTGATCTTCGGACGCCATGTACTGCATCAGCGCCAGCAGGGCCGAAAAGGTAAAGAAGATGGCGATCCCGAACAGGATCATGGTTTCCGACCCAACCCCCTTGAGCCGCGTGGCCAGCAGGATCACCCCGCAGGTCAGCAGCGCAAAGACAAAAGCGTTCGTGGTCACAAGGATCGGCCCCACCGCCGGGATCACCGATATGCCCAGCACGATGGCCAGCGACGCCCCGAAACTGGCCGCCGCCGACACGCCCAGTGTAAAGGGCTCGGCCAGGGGGTTATTAAGAATGGTCTGCATCTGCGCCCCGGCCACCGCCAGCAGCGCCCCGACGATCACCGCCGTGATGGCCACCGGCAAGCGGTAATCCCACACGATGACCTTGAGCCGCACGCCGTGCGACATGGGATCGCTGAGAACCTCGAACACGGTCGACAGGCTGTAGTGTCCCGGCCCCGTGGTGATGTCGAGCAGAAAGCTGAGTGCCAGCAGCACAAAGACCAGCCCCATCATGCCATAGCGGCGATGGGTGCGCGCGGCATAGGCCTGCCGCATCTGCGCGGCGTTTGCATCCGGTGTCATGGAAAATGCCCTTCGCGTGCCCGCCCGACCCACGCAACGCGGACCGGGCGGGCCGACAGGTCAGCCGCCCGCGGCCAGGGTGCCCCAGAAGACACCCGAATAGTCGATGGGCAGGAATTCATCATGCAGCTGCTTCATGGTCGCGTCAGGATCCACATCGGCAAAGAGATCCGGGTGCAGCCATTTCGCAAAGGCCTGCATCGCCACGAAGTGATAGGGGCTGTTGTAGAACTGGTGATAGACCGAATGGAACCGCCCGTTCCTGACCGCCGACAGCTCGGGCCAGCCTTCGCGCGCCGCAAGACCGGCCAGACGCTCCTGCACGGCGGCGTCGCTGGCCTCATAGCCAAACAGCACAGCCATGGTGGCGGGGTTGGCTTCGGACCAGTTGGCACCGGTGCCGATGATCACCTCGGGGTCGTCGGCAAACAGCGCCTCGAGGCTGACATTGGTCTTGAAGCCGGGAAACTTCATCGACCCCCAGTTGCGCCCGCCCGACAGGTCCACCAGACGCCCCAGATTGGCGGCACCATAGGTGGTGCAGCATTTGTTCGGGTTATAGCCGGCCGCGTTTTCGATAAAGACCACCGGGCGATCTTCGACCGGGATCTGCGCCACGCGCGAATAGATCAGCTTGGTCTGCTGCTGATAGAAATCGGCAAAGGCGTCGGCTTCGTCCCGCTTGTCCAGGATCCGCCCCATCAGCTGAATGCTGGGCATGGCGTTTTCGGTCGGGTTCTGGCGGAAATCGACAAAGACGGTGGCGACGCCCGCCTCGTCAAGCTTGTCGATGATGCCGCTTTCCTGCGCCTTGAGCAGATTGCCAAGGTTCATGAACACCACTTCGGTGCCCAGCGACAGCACCGCTTCGAGGTTCCATTCATCCGAATAGGGGCTGCCAAAGCTGGGCAGGTCCGCGATGTCGGGATAGACGGCAAGGTATTTGCGATAGGCGTCGGGGTCATAGTTGATCATGTCGTCTTTCCAGCCGACGACACGGGCAAACGGGTTGTCCTGATCCAAGAGCGCGATCGAATAGATCATGCGCCCTTCGCCAAGCACCACCTTGGACGGATTCTTTTCCACTTCGACAACGCGGCCCGCGATGTCGGTGACTGTGATCGTCTCTGCAAGGGCGAGCGTGGCGGACGCACAGGTAAGCGTCATGGCTACGGCAGCGGAGCAAAGACCCCCTGTCAATGATCTGACGGACATGGGTCTCTCCTTTTCTATGGGGTCACGGCACGCGCCATGATCTGCGCCCCCTTCGCTTAGGTGACTAAAATTGTCAAGTAAATGATGCCTTTTTGAGCACCGCAAATCGGCGGGCCGGCCCGAGATGCCGTCCGCTAGGGGGAGGAGGCCGTATACAGATACTGATCAATCTGCCCGAAGCTTGACGTCGCAAGATCCAGCAGCATGGCAAGGTTGGGGTTTGCGTAGCGATGCGACCAGTAAAGCGCGAACACCCCGACCTCGGCCGAGGACCAGTCAGGCAGCACCGGGACCAGCGCCCCGGCCGCGACCTCTTGCCGGGCAAAGAATGTCGGCAGAAAACAGATGCCACGGCCATGGACGGCCGCCAGCTTCACGATCCAGGGGTCGTTGCTGGTGAAGGCCGGGCTGGGGGTCAGTTCGGTGCTCTGCACGCCGTCGCTCAGATGCCAGGCTTCGGTTTCATCCCGGCCAATCTGCACCAGAAGTTGGTAATCCGAGAGCTGTTCAGGATGGTCCGGCGCGGGATGCCGGGCCAGATAGTCTTTGGCGGCAAAAAGCTGATAGTTGAAGTGCCCAAGCGTGCGTTGCGTCATTTCGGGAAAGCTGCTGACCTTCGGCGCGCCCAGATGGATGATGCAATCATACTGCATCCGCAGTTCGGACAAGACGTCATGGGGGTGGGTCATCGCCTGTATGTCCAGCTCGACCTCTTGCTTCGCGAGATCCATGAAAATGGATGACATGATGTTCGACGCAAACTCACTGGTCGAGGCCAGCCGGATCTTTCCCGATTGTCTGGCAAGGCTGGCCCGAACCGTGTCGGTTGCGGTCTCGCAGGTCCGCACGATGGTGCGGGCCTGAGGCAGAAAAACCCGCCCGGCATCGTTCAGGCAAACCGTATTCTTGTCGCGCGTCAGCAATTGCGCGCCCAAATTTTGCTCAAGCCGCCTCAAGTTGTGGCTGACCGACGCCTTGGGACGACGCAGCACCCGTGCAGCCCGTGAGACCGAACCGCTTTCAACCACCTGTAAAAAAACATGAATATCATCAAGCTGCATCGTTGGGCCCATATACGTCTAACATAATTGGACGCTAGTATCAGTTTTGTCATCTAGCAAGACACACGCGGTTCGGCAGTTTGGATCAAGGCATCTATGGGGGCTGCTTTGGCACTCGACACCACACAGGCAACGGCACTGGCGCTTTCGGCGCATATCCCACCCGGCGACGTTCACCCGGCGATCTTGAACGGGTTTGAGCTGGCAGTGTGGCGCGACAGCGCTGGACAGCTGAACCTCTGGGAAGACCGCTGCCCGCATCGCGGCATGCGCCTGAGCTTTGGCTTCGTGCGTCAGGACAGGCTGACCTGCCTCTATCACGGTTGGGAATTCGGCAGTGACAGCGGCTGCAAACGCATCCCCGCCCATCCCGATCTGGAACCGCCCAAGACCCTGTGCGCCAAACCCTTTGCCGTGGCCGAGCGCTTTGGGATGGTGGTTCTGAACGGCGCCCCCCACGATGACGGGACGTGGTACGGCGTGCGCACGATCTTTGTGCCGCGCCCGCTGCAGGATGTGGCGATCCCGGACATATCCGAAACACCTTGGCGCACGGATGGCCCGTTCATGCTGGGCACGATCGACACCCACCAGGTTGCCGTGGCCCTGCACGCCACATCCGACGGGCACAGCGCGATCCATGTGACCACCACGCATCCCGACATGGACAAACGCCTGTCACTGGCGCGAGCGCTGGTCGACCATCGTCAGGCCATGACACAGGAGACCACGTGATGACGATCACCTCAGACAGCGTTGCTTTGAACCAATGGTTTCCGGTGGCCTATGACGGGCAGGTGAAACCGGGCGCGTCGCGCGATACGATACTTCTTGGCGAACCGCTGACACTTCGCGCGGACGCCAGCGGCGATCTGACGGTGCAGACCCAAACCGGTGACACCCTGCCGACGATCCGGGCCTTTACGCTTGTCTTCACCACCCTTGGCGACAACCCGCGCCCGATGCCTGTCATCCAGGAATTCGACGAGCCCGACCGCCGCGTCGTCAATTGCGGATCCGTCGGAGTGCAGACAAGCCCCTGCCGGATTGTCGAGAATTTCCTGGACATGGCGCATTTCTGCTTTGTGCATACCGACATTCTGGGCGCAGTCGACGAAACCGAGGTTCTAAGCTACAAAACCCGGCTGCACGAAGATGTGGACGAAATCTGGGCCACCGATTGCAAGTTCTTCCAACCTGCGGCTTCGCAGTCGGCGCGTGACGCATCGGCGGGTCAGCTGACCGACTATATCTATCGCATCACCAGCCCGTTTTCCGTGATGCTCTACAAGACGGCGATGGGGTACGCGGATCGGCTCGACGCGATCTGCCTGTTCATCCAGCCCAAGACAGAAACCGACTGCATCGCCTATATGCCCATGGCGCTGCTTGATGACGTATCCAGCACCACCAGCATGATTGACTTTCAGCAGACGATCTTTCTGCAGGACCGCATCATTCTGGAAAATCAGCGCCCCCGGCTTCTGCCGATTTCGCCCCGCTCCGAGATGCCGACGCGCGCCGATCTCAGCTCGGTCGCCTATCGCCGCTGGCTCAAGGACAAGGGGCTGCGCTTTGGCCTGCTGCTCGAGGACGCGGCCTGATGATCCGTCTTCACAACTACACCCTCTCGGGCAGCTGCTACAAAGTGCGGCTGTTGCTGGGCTTTCTTGAAATCCAGCACGAACTGGTGGCTGTCGATTTCTTTCCCGGCCAGGAACACAAATCGGTCGAATTCAGCGCCATCAACCCGCTGCAGCAGATCCCCGTTCTGGACGATGGCAATCTGCGGCTGCGCGATGCGCAGGCCATCCTGGCCTATCTGGCCAGACGCTATGACACAGGGCGCACCTGGCTGCCCGACGATCCGGCGCGATTTGGTCAGGTGATGATGTGGCTTGGCTTTGCCGGCACCGAGCTGATGGCCGCGTCAGCCGCGCGGCTGCATGATGCGTTTGGGTTCGATCTGGACATCGACCGCGCCCGCAGTGACGCCCATGCGGCGTTTGCTGTTCTGGATGATCATCTGGCCGAGCGGCAGATCCTTGGACAGACATGGCTGGTGGGGGACACCCCCACCATCGCGGACGTGGCCTGTTTTCCCTATGTCGCCCTGTCGGGGGATGGCGGGATCGGGCAGGAGCACTATCCGAACCTGCGTATCTGGCAAAAGGCGTTCCGGCGTCTGCCGCGCTTTGACGCTGTCTCTGGCGTGCCCGAGTTCGTGTAATGGCCCTGCTCGAGCTCTGCGGGATCACCAAATCCTTTGGCGCGGTCACAGCCGCCCAAAGTCTGGACCTGTCGATCCAACCCGGCGAAATCCACGCGATTCTCGGTGAAAACGGCGCGGGCAAGTCAACGCTGATGAAGATCATCTACGGCGTGTTGCAGGCCGATGCCGGGACAATGTCGTGGGATGGTCAGCCGCTGCACATCGAAAACCCGGCGCAGGCACGCGCGTATGGCATCGGCATGGTCTTCCAGCACTTTTCCCTGTTCGAGACGCTGACGGTGGCCGAAAATGTTGCGCTGTCCAGCGGCGTGAGCGTTGCCCGGGCGACCACCCATATCGAAAGATCCGGCGCCCGGTTCGGGCTTGAGATCCCCGCCGCTGCCAAGGTTCACGCGCTCAGCCAGGGCGAACGCCAGCGCGTCGAAATCATCCGTGCGCTGATGGGCGATCCAAAGCTGATCATCATGGACGAACCGACATCGGTTCTTGCGCCCACGGCGATCCCCGGCTTTTTCGGGATCGTCCGGGATCTGGCGGCTGCGGGCTGTGCGGTTCTGTTCATTTCGCACAAGCTGTCAGAAATCCGCACATTGTGTCACACCGCGACCGTGATGCGCCGGGGCCAGATCGTCGCCACGGTGGATCCAACCGAAACAAGCCAAGCGGATCTGGCCCGTCTCATGATCGGGCGCGATATTCCCCACCCAAAGCGGGCTGTGGCAACCGTTTCGGACACGCCCATCCTGAAGGTGACGGATGTCACAGTTGCAGACGACAACCCGTTTGGCACAACTTTGAAAGACGTGTCTCTGACCGTGCATGGTGGCGAGATCGTCGGCATTGCCGGGATTTCCGGCAATGGTCAGCAGCTTCTGGCGCATGTGCTGTCGGGGGAAATCCCGCTGTCCCCCGGACAAGGGGACATCGTGTTTGACGGTCGCCCCGTGGGGCGGCACGGGGTCGCCGAACGGCGCGCAGCCGGGCTGGCCTATGTCCCCGAAGACCGGCAGGCCCAGGGGTCGGTGCCCGAGCTGTCCCTGACGGAAAACGCGCTTTTGACCGGGCACATGGCCGGTCTGATCCAACACGGGCTGATCCGCCGCGCCGCCGCAACCGCCTTTTCCGAACGCTGCATCGACGACATGGATGTGCGGTGCGCAGGCACTGGGGCCGAGGCCAGATCGCTTTCAGGCGGGAACCTGCAGAAGTTCATCGTCGGGCGCGAACTGGCCTTGACCCCCAGGCTGCTGATCGCAGCGCAGCCCACCTGGGGCGTGGATATTGGCGCGGCGCAGGCGATCCACCAGAAACTTGTCGATCTGCGTCAGGACGGGCTCGGGGTGCTGGTGATCAGTGACGAGCTTGACGATCTGCTCGAGATTTCGGATCGCATCCATGTGATGTTCCGCGGCCAGCTGTCTGCGTCGATCCCGCGGGCCGAGGCGCGCGAAGACGTCATCGGCGCCCTCATGGCCGGATCCTTTGCCGAAGCGGTGGCGGCCTCATGATCCGCATCGAACCCAGAACTCGCGCACCGGGCCTATGGGCGGCGGTTCCGCCTGTCCTGGCGGTGCTGGCCACGATCCTTGCAAGCACGGTGATCCTGAACATCCTTGGTGTCCCGCCCCTGGACGCGCTGCACTATCTTTATGTCGCGCCCTTTTCGTCGCGCTTCAATTTCGCCGAAGTCCTGCTGAAAATGGCGCCCCTCCTGATCATTGCGCAGGCGCTGGCCATCGGGTTTCGCGCCCGCATCTGGAACATCGGCGCCGAAGGTCAGCTGATCCTGGGCGCAATCGGCGGAAGCCTGTTGCCCGTCGCCTTCAATGACAGCGTGAACCCGCTGATGCTGCCTGCCATGGCGGCGATTGGCATGGTGTTCGGCATGGGCTGGGCGGCCATCGCAGCGTGGCTGAGGACGCGGTTCAATGCCAACGAAATCCTTGTCACGCTGATGCTGAATTCAATCGCGCTGCAGCTGCTCTATTACCTCGTATCCGGCCCCCTGCGCGACCCCTACGGCTATAACTTCCCGCAATCCGCGCTGTTCCCCGACGTGGCCATGTTGCCCACGCTGATCAGCGGCACACGGGCCAATTCGGCATTGATCGTCGCGCTGGCCGCCACCCTGCTGGCCTGGGGGCTTACGCAGCGCAGCTTTGTCGGGTTCAGGCTCAGGGTCGGTGGGCTGGCGCCCGGTGCTGCGCGCTATGCAGGCTTCAGCGAACACCGTGCGATCTGGATGGCCCTTCTGATCGGCGGAGGTGCCGCCGGGCTGGCCGGTGTCTTCGAAGTGGCCGGCCCGCTGGGGCAACTGCAGCGGGTCGTGACCCCCGGATACGGGTTTGCGGCCATCATCGTCGCCTTTCTGGGCGGGCTGAACCCGGTGGGCATTCTGGCCGCGTCGTTCTTCATGGCGGTGATCTATGTGGGCGGAGACGTCGCCCAAACCGCTGCGGGGGTGCCGCATACCGTCAACCTGGTTCTGCAGGGCGTCCTGCTGGTGACCTATGTCGCCGCCCGCGTCTTCACCGACTACCAGGTCACTTGGTCACAAAGGGCAAAAGCATGACGGAAACGCTGACGTTTCTTCTAAGTGGCACATTGTTGGCAGGTACACCTTTGCTGATTGCCGCGTTGGGCGAACTGGTGACCGAAAAATCCGGCATCCTGAACCTGTCGGTCGAAGGAATGATGGCCGTCGGCGCAATCTTTGCGTTCATGGTTGTCACGGGCGGGGGCAGCTATTGGGTCGCCCTTGCAGCGGGCGGGATGGCCGCGCTGGTTGTTGCGGCGCTTTTTGCGGTTGTTGTCATCTTCACCCTGGCCAACCAGGTGGCTGCCGGGCTGGCCGTCGGCATTCTGGGGCTTGGGTTGGCGGGGCTGATCGGTGATCCGTTCGAAGCCCAGACCGTACCGCCCATGCCAAAACTGCCGATCCCCGGCCTGGCTGGGCTGCCCGTTCTGGGGCGGGGGCTGTTTGACCATGTTCCGGTTGTCTATCTTGCACCGGTCCTCGCACTGGCGACCTGGCTGATGCTGACGCGCACCCGGTTGGGGCTGTTGCTGCGGTCTGCGGGGGAAAACCCGGATGCCGCCAATTCGATCGGGATCAATGTCCGGTTTGTCCGCTTCTGCGCCACGCTTTACGGCGGCTTCTGTGCGGGCGTTGCCGGCGGCTTCATCTCGGTCGTGTCCGCAACGCTTTGGGCCGACGGGATCATCGCGGGCCGCGGCTGGATCGTCGTGGCGCTTGTGGTCTTCGGAACGTGGCGCGCGGGGCGGATCGCGATTGGCGCCTATCTCTTTGGTCTCGCGACGTTGTCGGGCCTGCTTGTGCAGACCACCGGCGTGGCGATCCCGTCCCAGCTTCTGACGTCGATCCCCTACATCGTCACGATTGTCGCCATCGCGCTGCTGTCGATGAACCCGAAACTCACCTGGCTGAACGCGCCCGTTTCCCTGGGCCAGCCTTATCTTCCAACCAAATGATCTGCCGAAAGAGACGACATATGAAACGAACCGTTCTAGCCACCCTTGCCGCTCTGGGACTGAGCACCGCCGCCATCGCCCAGGACCTGACCGTCGGCTATATCTACCCCGCGCCGGTTGCCGATGTGGGATGGGCAAAGCAGCTGGATCTGGGCCGCGAAGCCGTCGAAGCGGCCTATGGCGACCGGGTGGCCTCGGTCGTGGTCGACAGCGTCCCCGAAGGGCCCGATGCCGCGCGTGTCATGAACCAGATGGTGTCGGACGGTGCAAAGTTTCTGATGCTGGGATCCTTCGGCTATATGAATGACGGGATCAAGCTGGGACGCAAACACCCCGACATCGCCATGATCCACGCATCGGGGTTCAAGCAGACCGACAATTTCGGGACCTTCACGGCCCGCAACTACGAAGGGTTCTATCTGGCCGGGATGGCCGCAGGCATGAAAACGCAAAGCAATGTCATCGGTCTGGTCGGGGCCTTCCCGATCCCCGAACTGGTGGCCGAAGTCAACGCGATCACCCTGGCGGCACAGTCCGTGAACCCCGATGTGCAGGTGAAAATCGTCTGGATCAACACCTGGTTCGACCCGCCCAAAGCACAGGAAGCCGCCCGCGCGCTGGTCAGTCAGGGGGCGGATGTCCTGTTTTCGCTGCATCAGGACACACCATCGGTCGTGACGGTTGCCGAAAACGAAGGCGTCTGGGTCGTGAACACAGGCTCTGACATGCGCGAATACGCCCCCACCAAGCTTCTGGTGTCCGTCACCAATGACTGGACAGATTATTTCGTCCGCGAAGTGGTATAGGGGGGTGAACCAGTTTAGACTGCGCTAGATGCGGTGAGATCCGCAGGAAATCCCTTAAAAACAGGGCTCACAAGGCCTCGGGGGCGAAACGGTGAAAATAGACGGAATGTGCGAGAGGCGCTCACTTTGGCGGCCCGAATGAGACGGAATGAACGCGTAATGAACGCAATCAGAGGGATCGTCCGATCCACACCACTCTGCCAATCGCGTGAAACTGATCGAGCTGATCAATCTTCATCATAAAGTCCGCGTAGTCCTTGTTGTCAGAACGAGCCAGGATCCCATCAGGTAGCTGCTGAAGCCGTTTGACAAATGTTAGATCACCGTAGGTGAAGCAGTATATACCGCCCGCAATAGGGCCTTGGGCGGCCCGACGGTCTATCATGATCATATCACCATCACCTATCGATGGCTCCATACTATCGCCTGCGGCATTGATTAAGAACACGTCGTTGGGATCACTGCGCACGTGCGCAGAAAAGAAATCCGATGGAAACGGGACGTGATCAATCGGTTGATCATCGTCGAGGAAGCGGCCGCTTCCCGCCGAAGCACTTACTGGGTAACGGGGAATGCTCACGGCATGATGGCCTGAGTTGATGCTTTCAGGGCGCATGTACCCTTCGCCGGTCGCGAGCCAGCTAATGTCTACTTTCGCTCCTGCGGCAAGCGCAATCAAATTGTCCAATCGCGGTTGTGACCCTGAAACGATGCTGCCCAAGGTGCTGACCGGAATATCGGACTTTCGTGCGATTTCACGGACACTCTCTGTGCCATAAGCCGAAAAAACTCGTTCGCTCAGCGTTTGCATGTTCTTGTGCGCCATCCTGCAACGACCTTTTGCATCTTCCCTGCCATTTGCATGTATCGCAAGTGGCTGAAATTAAACGTAATTTCTCTGTAGCGCGCACGATGGTCGAAAAATCGAACACGCAACGGCGATTTATCGTTGTCAGCGTCCGCTTTTTCGTACAATGTTCATCAGTGTTACGCCGATAAACACAACCTGAGCCGCCACAACGGCCACGAGAACGAGCAGATGAGCAAACCAAACCTGACCGTCAACACGCACCCCGCCGATATACGGGCGATGATCGCAAAACAGGGGTCTAGCCTGTCTGCCATCGCCGCGCGGGCGGGCCTGCACAACAGCACACCGTCCCGCGCATTGCGGTCACCGTGCTATGCAGGTGAGCAGGCAATCGCAGAGTTTCTGGGTGTCCACCCGGCCACCCTTTGGCCTACACGATATGATCAGTCAGGACGGCCGCTGCACCGCCACCAACGCGCCAAGATTAGCGGCGAAACTCTGACAAAAACCAGTCAAAAAACAGCGGCAGCATGAACATGCCGCGTCTTTTTTGTGTCAGATTGATCGAAGATCGAGCGCGCGTCCTGTTTCGGATCAGCGAAATCGCAGCGTTGTTCGTGGTCTTCACGATTTTCGCTTTGGGCGTCATCTGCGGCCCCTACCTCCTGGGCCTCTTGCCAGAGTTGGCCGCACAGTTTTCGGCAGGTGCACAATGATCGCGTGTCACCGTGACTGGTCTGGGGCGCGTCATGCCTAAAGCGCGCGACCCCAACACATTGGACATGTTCCGCGACTGGCGACCGCCGCAGGTCAGCGTGTCCCTGCCACCAGAGGTCACAACCGGCGGCAACCTTGGCAGCCAGCTCGCGCGGGCGGTCAGCCGTGCGCTGAAGGCGGCGGGCCGTAGCCGCGAAGAGATTGCTGCGGAGATGTCCGACTACCTGGGCGACGAGATCAGCAAGAACATGCTGGACGCCTATGCATCTGAGGCGCGCGAGAGCCACAAAATAACGGTCGAGCGGATGATGGCGCTGATCCACGTGACCGGCCAGCATGGGCTTTTGGGCTTTATCGCTGAGCAGTTCGGTCTGGTGGTCGTGCATGAGCGGTATCGTGACATCATCGACCTTCATTTCATCGAAGAGCAGGAACAGGCTCTGGCGGCCCGCAAGAGCGCAACGCTGGCACGGTGGAGGGCTGGCCGATGAGCGAGTGGCGAAGCGCAAATGATTGGTGCTCCCTACAACTGAGGGGCTTGCCGCATACTAGGCAAGGGCTCGAGGCTTTGTCCAAACGAGAGTTGTGGCGCTTGCAGGGCCCCGAAAAGGCCCGCAAACGGTCTGGGCGCGGCGGTGGCTGGGAATATCATCTGAGCTGTCTGCCCGACGCCGCGCAGGCCGACTATGCGCGCCGCATGCGCGCTGAGATTGCCGAGACGCACGTCGCGGAGCGCGCAAAAACAGAAACAGAGCTGGTCGCGGCAACAGCGGGCAGCCTCAGCGCGCGACGTCGGCAAATGATGGAGGCCCGTGCGGTCGTTTTGCGAGAGCTTGAGCGCCGCACGATCCTGACCGGTAAATTCGGTCAGGCCGTCGCCGAGTTTATCGCAGATGCAAAGGCTGGACTGCTGGATGACACCCTGGCCAAGGCTGCCAAGGTTGCCGTCGAAAAGGGGCGCAGCGATGTCCCATCCCGCCCAACGCTCTACAATTGGCGCAAGGCATTGCGGGAAGCCGATGGCAACCCGCTCGCTCTGGTGCCTCAGAAACGGCCGCAAGAGACCAAGCAGGCGATGCCCGACTGGATGCTTCCGTTTCTTCGTCATTTCGCGCGCCCAAGCAAGCCGACCATCGCCCAGGCCTTGGACAACTTTGCAAAATCGCCGGAGTGTATCGGCGCGGCGCCCAGCTACGACCAGGTCAGGCGCGCCCTGAAGGCGTTGGCTGGAACATCAGACTACCTGTTGCGCCATAAGGGCCGAGAAGGACCGCTGGCTCTGAAGGCGCGCGCGGCCTACGTCTCGCGCTCGACCGAAGGCCTGGAGCCCGGTACGATCTATACCGCCGACGGCAAAACGTTTGACGCCGAGGTGCAGCACCCGCGCCACGGCCGCCCGTTCCGACCGGAAATCACCTGCATCCTGGATGTTGCGACGCGAAAGGCCGTTGGTTGGTCGGTGGGGTTGGACGAGAACGCCGATGGCACCGCATCCAGTCTTCTGCACGCGGCGCAGACCTGTGGAGTTTCCGCCATTCTCTATGCTGATCGGGGGGCGGGGTTCTTAAACCTCCGCATCAGCACAAGTGCCCACAGTCTTTGTGCGCGCCTGGGAACAACAGCCACCCACTCACTTCCGTACAATTCCCAGGCGCGCGGCGTGATCGAACGATCTCACGCCACGATTTGGAACCGGCTCGCGAAAGAATATCCCAGCTACATGGGCAAGGATATGGACCGGGACGCCGCCAAACAGGTCTTCAAAGAGAGCCGCAAAGCCCTGGCGATCATTTCAGGAAAACGACAAGTCGCTGGAGCCGCTGAGCAAGCGCGCGCTGCTGCAACCTATGCGCGGCTGATCATCAGCTGGCCCCAGTTTCTTGAAGATGTGGCGCGCGCGATTGCTGACTACAACGATACGCCGCACTCTTCGCTGCGGATCCGCGACCCCGAAACAGGCCGGAACCGCAAGGCCAGCCCGAACGAGATCTGGGCGCAGTTTGAAGAAAACGGTTTCGAGCCGTTCCACCTTCAGCCCGGCGAAGCAGACGACCTGTATCGCCCATACGAAAAGCGCCGGACCACACGCGGACTGATCGATCTTCACACCAACAGCTATTTCTCGCTCGCTCTCGAGCCGTTCCACGGTCAGCACGTATTCGTCGGCTACGACATCCACGACCCCCAGCACGTTTGGGTGCGCGCCATTGATCAGGTCGACGGTGCGGACACCCCCGGCGCCCTGATCTGCGTGGCCGAGTTTGCGGGCAATGAACGGCGCTATATCCCGGTCAGCGCACAGCGACTGGCCGAGGAGAAGCGGCTCAAGGGGCGCATCCGGCGGATTGACGCCAAGCGCGAAGAGGCCGTTGAGGAAGCGCGGCCGCAACTCGAACACCAGCAGGTTGTCCAACTGGATCTGCCGCCCGAGCGCCCGCCGATCCGTACAGCGGCACCCGAGGCAATCGATGCCGAGGTGCTGAGTTTTGACCCTGCGCCGCCGCCGGACCGCCGCAACCCGTACCAAGACCCGGACATCGATCTGGCCTGGAACATCGTGGATGCGCCCGTCGGCACCAACATCCCTATCGGCCATGTCCGGCTGATGCAGAGCGTGCTCCAAAATCGCGCGGCCGTGGACATGATGAAGGAGGTGGGGCTGCCACTGGCAGATTTAGCAGACCGCATAGCGGCAGCCCAAGAACCACTGAAGAGCAGTAGCAAAGGTTAACTACCATGAAACCTGTATTTGTGAAAACGCATAATTACCACGCGTTCCACGCCGCCCTGAAGAGCCTGAACGGCCGAGGCGCGGAAGAGTGCCAGCTTGTCGTTGTCGATGGCGAGCCGGGTCTTGGCAAGACCACCATCCTGAGCCGGTGGGCGTCGGAGAATGGCTGTATCTATCTGCGCGCGAAGACTGAGTGGCAGTCCTCGTGGTTTATCGCCGAGCTTCTGGACGAGGCGCGGGTCACCAAGCCCCACCGCCACGAAGCCCGGTTCAAGGCTGCGCTTCAGGCGCTCGGCGAGCGCGCTTTGCTCGCTGAAAACTCCGGTCGTCAATTTGCCGTGGTGATCGACGAAGCTGACCACATTTCGGGCCGTCAGAAAGTGATTGAGACTGTTCGAGATCTCGCGGATCTCAGCGGCGTTCCGTTCGTTCTGGTCGGCATGGGTAAGATCCGAGACAACCTGACCAGGTTTCCCCAGATCGCATCGCGTGTCAGCGGTTATGTCCGGTTTTCGACCGCGAGCCAGCAGGATGTTGAGCACTTTCTGTCCGAAAAGTGCGAAGTGCCTGTTGCCCCCTGCCTGGCCGAATTTGTGCGGCGCTGCACCGGCGGGTACAACCGCGAGATCAAGGAAGCGCTCGTGGCGATTGAGCGGTTCGGCCTGCGCAACGCGCCCGCCGACCCTGATCTGGGTCTCACCATCCGTGAAATGGCTGGGCAACACCTGATCAACGACCGAAAATCTGGCCAGCCGATCCGCGTTCCTTCGAACCTTGGGGTGGTCGCATGAGCGGCGGCGCGCATCAGACAGCGCTGCTCTATCATCTGGGCCGCACGTGCCAGACCATTGATGAACTGCGCACAACACTTGAGATGAACAGTCGCCAGATCAGCGATGCCGCATCCGGGCTGATCCAGCGTGGATTTGTAGAGCGCGTCGAGGCTGGCTGCTTTCAGTTGACGGCTGAGGGGCACACGGCTGTCGCCAATGGCGAACGCATCACCTCCGGGCCAAATGGCCCGCACAAGAGCCAACGCTCACCGCGCCAGAACACGCTGCGCCAGCGCGCCTGGTCGGCCATGCGTATCCGTCGCAGGTTCTCCATTCCTGACCTGATCACGGATACCGCACTGGGCGATGAGCGGGGCGCTGCCAATAATCTGCAACGCTATGTGAGGTCGCTCAGAAAAGCGCAGGTCATTCGCTGCCTCCCCGTCCGCGTGCCGGGCACAGCGCCGTCATCGCCGGGCTTTCCCCAGTACACGCTGGTTCACGACCTTGGCCCGGTGGCGCCGACGCTTCGGCGGAATGGTCTGGTGCTCTTCGACCACAACTCGGGGCAGGAGATCGGTCTGTGAGCGATTGGATCGAACAGTTGAGGCGCGAAGTCGCGGCGACCAGCTGTGCAGCCGTGGGGCGTCGGCTTGGGTACTCGCGCGTTGCGATCTCACACATCGTGCACGGGCGATATCAGGCGCGAACGGATCGCATCCGAGCCAAGTTCCTGGAGGCCTACGGGGAAGGGCATCACTGCCCGCACCTCAAACATCCGATCAGCCCTTCGGCCTGCGCCGAGCACCGCACCAGCCCGATGCCCACGAATAGCCCTGCGCGTTTCCGGCACTGGACCGCCTGTCAACACTGCAACTTCAACCCAAACCGCAAAGGAAAGACCGATGCCTGACCAAATCGCGATGGCCTATGTCGACGCCGTCAGCTCGCTGGCCAAGATCCGCGCTGGCGCGCTCGTCGCGCTCAAACAGATCCCCGAAACCTCACCGGCACACGCCTTTCTCAGCGCGATCAAGGAAGAGACCGAGATCGGCATGCAGATCGACCCCATCACCGAAATCGAGGGCTCCGCACATGAAACCTGAAGACCTGATCCGCCGCCCCGACGGTAGCTACGTTGACCTGGAAGATGTTGAACCTCGCCACGCACTGGCGCACGAGCTGGTCACCACTCTGTTCCCGATGGCGACAGCGGCGCATGACCAGCTGACCCGGCTCAAGCGTCTCGCGCTGGATGAAATGAGCGGATATCGCGAGATGATGCTGGCCGACCACGGCGTCACCGTCGGCGGGAAAGAGGGGAATCTGACGCTGCGCTCGCTCTGCGGGCGCTTCATGATCAAAATGACCGTCAGCAAGTATGTGACCTTTGGCCCGGAGCTTGAGGCGGCAACCGCGTTGATCGATCAGTTTCTCGAGCAGGAACTGACGAAGGGCGGATCGGCCCCCATCCACCAGATCATCGAGCGCGAGATCAAGGTGAACCAGAAGGGCCGGCTCAACACCGCGGGAATCCTCGGCCTGCGACAGTACCGGTTCAAAGATCCCCTTTGGAACAAGGCGATGGACGCTATCGAAAAGGCGATTATCCGCGACAGTTCGGCCATCTACGTCAATTTCTACAATGTGGATGTCTCGGTCACGCCGCGCGTGGAAACGTTGCTGCCGCTCGACTTCGCAAAGGTGGGCTGATGGCGTTCATTCTCACTGCGGATGACCCGAAGATGAAGCTCAAGAGCTTCTCGGGCACGGTCAATTCCAAAACGGCAACACTGCGCATCACGGTCTCCATCGAGAACGACGGCTTTGAGCTCGGATATGTGCTGAGGCAGCTGAAAGAGATCGAGGCTGAACAGAAACGGCGTGCAACAGAAGTTCGCAAAGCGCCGAGCACCCGCAAAGCCACGCCCAGGAAAATCACAAAAGAAAAACAACTGGCGCTGCCCGCGCCTTCGGAGGACGAGCTGTGACACTCTTGCAAACATCCAACGGCGTTATCGATCTGACACGGATCCCGCCCGAAGCACTTTGCCTCGACACCTTGGGGCACACGCTCTCGCAGATCAACCGGTTTGCGGGCCGCACCCCCCAACCTTGGTCGGTGGCGGCGCATTCGGTGCTGGTGTCCCGGCTCTGTCAGAGCCCGCATGACAAGCTCTGGGCGCTCCTGCACGACGCCCACGAGGCGTTTATCGGAGACATCATCACCCCGGCAATTGAATGGATTTCCACCAATGCGCCACAGCCTGGGTGCTATGACCTGATCCGGGATGCGGTCGATAATGCGAAGGCCCGGATCGACACGCAGATCCGCACCGCCTGGTGCATCGACACCGATCGCGTCGATTTCGAGCTCGTCGCGCACTATGACCATCTCGCCTATCTGGCCGAGAGCATCATGCTCATGGGCGCGGACATCCCTCGCGATCCGCGTGGCGAGATCGAGCGTGCCTGCGGCATCATCGCCGAATTTCAGATGCACACGGCAATCGCTGCCCAGCACGGCTGGTCGTCTGAAATCGAAAGTCTCCAAGGTCTGGGTCTCTACCGCCTGCCTGAGCGCGCAGCCTAAACGCCAAGAAAGGAACGAACGAATGCCCCGTTCAGAAGACCTCCGTGTTGGCAGGCTCATCCGTCACAAGCGATGGGTGCGTCAGATGTCGATGCAAGATCTGGCTGCCCAGGTCGGCGTGACGTGTCAGCAGATGCAGAAGTACGAGACCGGCGCCAATCACATCAGCGTCTCGCGTTTGTGTGACATTGCCCGTGCGCTTCAGGTGCCGCCCGTCTTTTTCTTCGACGGATGGGATGCGCCTACGACTGATGCAGATTTTCTCGTCCAGGATGAGATCGCGCTGATCAACGCGTACCGAAAAGCCCCCTCGCAGGCCAGAAAAGCAATCCTCAACATTACCGAAGCAGCCGCATCGGCCTGAAACGCCAAAGATCAATCGCAACAAAGGAGAAGCGAATATGAAATCTCTGACCAAAACAGACATCATCCGCGAAATCGCTCAAGCGCATGAGATGTCGCAAGACACGGTGGGCGCTACCATTGACGCCTTTCTCGAAGCCGTTGGCCAGTCGGCGGCGGACGGTGTGGAGGTGTCCTTGCCCAATTTCGGCAAGTTCAAAGCGACGGATCGCGCACCGCGCAAAGGCCGCAATCCGGCAACTGGTGAACCCATCAAAATCCCTGCGACACGGTCGATCACGTTCAGGCCTTCAAAGGCCCTCAAGGACCGGATGAACGGCAGCTGATCGGCACACTTCACGACAGCGAAACCGCCCCGGTCGGGGCGGTCATCGGGGCGTGGTGGCCCCGATCTGACGAGCAGCCAGGAGATGAAGATATGGAATTGAGGATCAAACAGACGCCGGGCGATGATGGGGCGTTTGAAGTTCAACAGGTGCAGATCGTCACCATCGGGCGCTTTTGCGAAAAGGCACACGCGGAACTGTTTTGCTCTGCAATGATTGATCAACTCGACGCAGGCCCTGCCGCCGAGCTGCCGCAAAACCCGCCAGACGGTGGCGTCACGGCTCACAAGGCCTCAACTGACGCGGCCGCACCCAATGCGCACACAAGCGCGGTGGGCGAAACCGGGGATACCGCGCCGGGCAATTGGAGCGAAAAGGAGCTTCAGGGCGCCTTTGTGATGCTGGCGGCAGGGTCGGCCGTGAAAGACGTGGCCGCCCGCTACGGCCGCAGCTGGACGGTCCTGCGCGCGAAATGGGCCTCGAATAAACAGCGCGCGCGGACGTTTGCGCCAGCGCCCGCAAAATCTGAGAACGCCGCCCTGCCCACGGTCGGATCGCTGCCCGGAACTCACCGGGAAACCTGCTCGATCTGCCAAAAAGAGTTTGCAGCAACGGCAGATAACCTGGACACCTGCGCGCGGTGTCGACATGGCGCGTGATCCTCTCCTGGCTCAAATTCACATCGCAAAAAAAGAGCTACGGATGGATGACGACATCTATCGCGATGTGCTGGAGCGCGTCGCGGGCGTGCGCAGCGCGTCTGGCCTGACAGTTCGTCAAAAAGAAGCGGTGGTGTCCGAATTCAAGCGCATGGGCTGGAAAGGCCAGAAGCGCGAGATTTCGAAGAAGGGGTATGTTCGGAAGATCTTCGCAATCTGGGGCCAACTGAAGCGCGACGGTGTTTGGAGCAATCCAGATCCGGCGTCTCTGCGCGCGTTTGTCAAAAAGATGACGGGCTGTGACGATCCTGAATGGCTGAGCTTCAGCGAGGCCTCCGACGTGATCGAGGCGCTCAAGAAAATGGGGCAGCGCTGATGGGCAAACGGAAGGTACCTGTCAGCGATCACGCTGTCCTGCGTTGGCTGGAGCGCGTCGCCATGATCGACATTGAGGCCGTGCGGCGCCAGATCCACCGCGAAACGCGCGAAGCGTTAAACAGCGGCGCCAGTCAGTGCATGGTTAACGGTACCGACTACCGTATGCGCGGCGGGGTGGTCACAACAGTGATAGCGGGCCGCCAGAATGTTCGCCCCCTGAATTGGGCGGACGACACATGAGCCGCTGGAGGGGCGTCATGGGAACCGTCGCCGACCGCTGCGGAGACGCCTGCGCCCATGCCCTGCAGCGCACGCTGCCCGGAACCCGTTTCTACGTACCGCAAAAGTACACTGACAAAGGCCCGCTGGCCGGGTTGGATCGTCAATACGCGGACGCACTGATCGCCGAGTTCGGCGGTGACATCATCTATGTTCCATCGCTCCTGTCCACGCGGGTGCGCCCTGAAGATCGTTTTGAAGAGGTGGAGGCGCTGGTTGACCAGGGCTTGACGACCTCCGAGATCGCCGCAAGGTTGGGGATCAGTCAGACCTACGTCTTTCGCATCCGAAAAGCGGCGGGCGCGCCGAAGATCGCCAACAAAGTCCACCCCGATCAACTGCCCCTGTTTGACCTGAACTGAGTTCAGGGCGACCACCGACGGTGGCGATGACATGCTGTCCCTGCACAGTGCAGGAGCAGGCAGGTGAAAACAGTCCGAGAGATTGCTGAAGAGATCGTCCACCGCGAAGGCGGGTTCGTGAACGATCCAGATGACCCTGGCGGTGCCACGAAATACGGCGTCACCATTCATACGATGCGGCGGCTCGGGATCGACCTCGACCGTGACGGCGATGTGGACACCGCCGACGTGCGCCAACTGACACGTGCGCAAGCGGTCGATATCTTCATTGAGCACTATTTCGCACGGCCCGGTATCGAGAAATTGCCGCAGGCGCTGCAGGCCAGCGTGTTCGACATGCATGTGAACGCGGGCGCCAATGCGGTCAAAATCCTGCAGCGGCTGATGCGTGACATGGGGTACAAGATCGCAGCTGACGGCGTCATCGGGCCACAAACACTGGCGGCAGTGCATGACGCTGCCGCAGTGGATCGTGGTCTGCTGCGCGATTCCTACGGGATTGCCCGGCGCAACTACTATTTCCGCATTGCAGATCGCCGTCCGGCATCTCGCAAATACGCGCGCACCCGCGCGGGCGGCAAGGGTGGCTGGATCCAGCGCGCCGAAGAATTCATCTCGCCGAAGTATCACCTGAGCGACGCCGAGTTTCGCGCACGGGTATCGGCATGGGGCTGATCGAACGGAGGGAATGGCGATGAGCCTCTTTCACATGATCTTCGGTGGGCTTTTTGGCGGCGGGCGCAACGTAATCGCCGAGACGGCCGAGGTGTTTCGGGAAAACGCCGAAGCCGGTGCTCAGCGCGCCCATGACTATGATGCAGCGACGCTGGCGCAGTTCGCTGGCGAGTTCGGCGGGGCGGATCAGGGGTGGTTTGACAGTCTGGTCGATGGCGTGAACCGTCTGCCGCGCCCACTGCTGGCCTTGTCGGTGATCCTACTCTTCGCATCCGCGATGGTCGATCCCGTTTGGTTCTCGGCGCGGATGCAGGGCCTGTCGCTCGTGCCCGAACCGCTCTGGTGGCTCATGGGTGTGATCGTCTCATTCTATTTCGGGGCGCGCCACCAGGCCAAGGCGCAACAGTTCCAGCGATCACTTGCCGAAACAATGGCGCGTGTTCCGCAGGTCGTGGGCAATATCGAAACGCTGCGCGGTCTCGACCACACCTCGCCCGGTGTTGCCGACACCGGGACAGACAGCGCGCTCGCACGGGCCGTGGCGCACGGCTCAGAAGGTCAATCTAACGCGGCGCTGCAGGTGTGGGCCGCCCGAGCTGAAGGATCCAAAGATGTCTGATGATCACGTAAACAGCGGATCGGATGAGCGGGTGAAAAACAACACCGTTCGCCACACGTACCGCACCCTGTCCGATCTGGAGAAGACGCAAGTGAACGATCTGAAGGATCTTGGCGAGGCCTTTGTCGAGAAGTGCCGCGAGATCGGCAAGAGCCGCGAAATGTCGACTGCGATCACCAACGCGGAACAGGCGGTCATGTGGGCCGTCAAACATGTGACCTCCTGATCGGCCATGACTGATCAAACAGACAGCTACCGCGTGACCGCCGATGAATTGCGCCAGTTCATCGAACGGTTCGAACGCCTGGAAGCCGAGAAAAAAGACCTCGCCGACCAGCAGAAAGAAGTCATGGCCGAAGCCAAGGGGCGCGGCTACGACACCGGGGTGATGCGCAAGATCATCGCCCTGCGCAAGCGAGACAAGGACGACATCGCCGAAGAGGAGGCGATCCTTAAAATGTACAAGGAGGCCCTTGGACTATGACGGTCGAACGGGAGCTTGGTGAGATCACGGCCCATCTCAAAAATCTCAACGCCAAGATGGACGCCCAGGGCGAGAAGATCGACCGCATGGACACACGCTTGCGGGCGGTCGAGACGAAAAGTGCCATTTCCGGCGCGGTGGCGGGCGGCGTCGTGGGCGTCGGCCTGGCGCTGGTCAAAGACTACATGACGCGCGGCGGGTCGTGAGAACCAATGGCGCATCCTCGGGATACGCGCATCAAGGCGCGCACCATGTACGTGCAGAACCGCTGCGCCATGCCAACGATCAGCGCAGCCCTGGACGTGTCCGAAGGGACACTGCGCCGGTGGAAAGCTGACGCCAAGAAGTCCGGTGATTGCTGGGACATCGCGCGCGCGGCCGCGACCATGAAGGGCGAAGGCCGCGAGGCAATGGTCTCTGCGGTGATCGAGGACTTCACCATCATGTTCCAGGTGACCATTGAGCAGGTCCAGGATCACCCTGACATCGAACCCGCCGAAAAAACGAAGCTGATGGCTTCGCTGGCCGATAGTTTCAACAAGATGATCCTGGCTGCCGGACGGGCCGCACCCAAGCTCAGCGAGCTGGCGATTGCGTCAGATGTGCTCAAGCGGATGGCAGAGTTTGTCCTGCAAGATTTCCCGCAGCATGGCGATGCGTTTCAGGAGATCCTGGAGCCCTTTGGCGTTGAAATTCTGCGGGCATATCAGACATGAAGCCAAACGAATTCCTCGACAGCATCACCGATCTCGCTGAAGGATTTCGTCACAAGATCGAGCTTGAGGTCGAAGCCTTCCCTGTCGACGAGCGCGCGCGGGCGCAACGGCTCGCGCAGGTGCACGATCCCCAGAGCGGTTATCGGTTTTTCATGGAAACCTACCTGCCCCATTACCTGGGCAAGCCGCCATCTCTGCTCCACCAAGAGCTCTACCGAGATCTCCCGGCAATGATCGCAGCGCCAGAGGGGCAGCGCCGCCTGGTCATTGCCCCGCGCGGATCTGCGAAATCGACCCATATCTCCCAGGGCTTTCCCCTATGGTGCATCCTGACAGGCCAGAAGCACTATATCTGTCTCATCATGGACGCCTTTGAACAGGCGGCCGTTATGATTGAAGCGATCAAGGCTGAGCTCGAGGTCAATCCGCGCATTGCTTACGACTTCCCCGATGTGGCGGGGGGTGGCCGGACATGGCGCGAAGGCGTGGTTGTGACCCGCAACAACGTCAAGGTTGAGGGATTTGGCACGGGCAAAAAGATCCGGGGGCGGCGCCACGGGCCGTTCCGTCCCGATCTGGTTGTCATGGACGATGTCGAAAACGACGAAAACGTCGAAAATCCACGGCAGCGGGACAAACTGGAAAAGTGGATCTCCAAGGCGGTGATGAAACTTGGCCCGACGGATGGCAGCATGGATGTGCTCTATGCGGGCACGGTGCTGCTGTTTGACGCGGTTATTGTGCGGTTTTCTCAGAAACCTGGCTGGAAGGTGTCTCGCTACCAGGCGCTGCTGAAGTGGCCCGACCGGATGGATCTGTGGGATGAGTGGGAAGAGCTCTACCTCAACGACGAAGCCGCCGCCGAGGCCTACTGGCTCAAGCACCAGTCCGAGCTGATCAGGGGTGCTATCGTCAACTGGCCCGAGATGCACAGCCTGCTCTTTCTGATGAAGGAACGCGCCGGTGATCACGATAGCTTTGAGAGCGAGTACCAGAACAACCCGATAAACGGCGATACGGCGTTTCGCGATCTGACCTACTGGGTGACCACGCGATCTGACTGGATCATGTTCGGCGCCATTGACCCGTCGCTGGGCAAGCAGAACAAAGGGCGGGATCCGAGTGCCATTCTGATCGGCGGTTACTCCCCTAGCACAGGCGTTCTCGATGTGGTCGAGGCGTCGATCCGCAAGCGCCTGCCGGACGTCATCATAGAGGACGCTCTGGCGCTGCAGCGCGAGCACAACTGCGCGCTCTGGTTCGTCGAAACTGTTCAGTTTCAGGAAATGCTGCGGACCGAGCTGATGGCTCGAGGCGCCAAGCAAGGCATCGCGATGCCCTGCATGCCAGTGGTGCCGATGGCCGACAAGGCGTTGCGCATCGAACGGCTGCAGCCGCCAGTGGCAGGTGGCCTGATCCGATTTCACAGCACGCAGCGCACACTGATCGACCAACTGTTGCAGTGGCCCAACGCGGCGCACGATGACGGACCCGATTGCCTTGAGATGCTGCACTCGCACGCCCTGAAATATGGCGGTGTCTCGACGGACGACAACCGCATCGCAACCGCTGCTCAAACTGATCCGACGGCAGGATATTGAACATGGCCAAGCGCAAGACGAAATCGGCGAGCACAGAGCAGCTGGACACAGGTGGTGCAGTCGCAACAGTTGCCAACGATATCACAATCGCCAACTACTCGGATGTCCTGCATCCGCTCGACGACACGCTGATCGAGCGCGGCGGCGGCGAGGGCCTGAAGATCTACGACGCACTCGAGCGAGATACTCACGCCTGGTCGGTCCTGCAAAAACGTCGCCAGAAACTGATCGGGCGCGAATGGGTTGTCAAACCGGGCGGTGACGGCCGTGACGATATCGCCGCTGCCGATTTTGTTCGTGACCAGCTCATGAGCATCCCGTTCGATCAGATCTGTGATGGGCTGCTGGATGCGACCCTGAAGGGTTTTTCGATTGGTGAGATGATCTACACGCAGGACGGACGGCACGTGCGGGTCGATCACGTTTCCATCCTCGAACAACGCCGCTTTGTCTTTGACCGCGCCTGGCAGCCGCGGCTACTGACCACCACGGCGGCCCGCAATGGCGAAGAGCTGCCAGCCCGCAAATTCGTTGTCCACCGCTTTGGGGTCAAAGGGAACAACCCTTACGGGCTGGGCCTCGGCACGCGCCTCTTCTGGCCTGTCCTGTTCAAGAAAAATGGCGTGGCCTACTGGATGCAATTCCTCGAGCGTTTCGCCTCGCCAATCCCCGTTGGCAAATACGTTGAGGGGCGCGGTACGCGCCACCAGCAGGAGCTGATGCGTGTGCTGCAAACGATGAACCGATCATCAGCCATTACAGTGCCCATCGGCACAGAGCTGGAAACGTTCGAGGCGCGCCGAACAGGTACCGTTGACTATTCCGAGTGGGGCAAGTTCTGGAACACGGAAATGTCCAAAGCAGTGTTGGGCGAGACGCTGACAACCGAAATGGGCAAGACCGGGGCACGTGCCGCATCGGAGACCCACGCCGACGTCCTGGACGCCCTGATCGACAGCGATTCCGATCTCCTGTCGGGAACACTGAACGCCCAGATGGTGCGCTGGCTGATCGAATTCAACTACCCCAACGCCGCGATGCCGACGATCTGGCGGCCGCGACCAGCCAACGAGATGGCCGAAGAAGAGCTCAAGCGAAAGCGCGCAGAGCGCAAGCTGAAGGATCTCGAAGTGCTCAAGGGGATGCGTGATGCGGGCTTTGAGCCAGCACATATGGAGAGCTGGATGGAACAGGCGATGGACGGGCCGGTGCGCGCCACCCCGCTCCCGGCCAGCGCGCCCGCTCAAAAAAAAACACCTGAGTTAGCGTTTGCCGCCCCCGAAGATCCGCGCGTCGATGACCTGCTTATGGCGCTTGAGGCCGCGATCCGGCCAACCCACGAGCGGTGGGTCGCCGAGTTGCGTGCCCTGGTGCGCACAGCCATCGGTGACATTGATGCAGCTGAACTTGCGCAGGACATCCTCGAATGGCAGGCCAACCTTTCAGCTCCCGAGTATGTCGATGCACTTGGCGACGCTCTTGCACTTGCCGATCTGATCGGGCGCGCTGAGGTGCTCGAGGAGGACGGTCCGGCGCTGGCTGAACCGAAACTTGGCACCGTGACGTTCAAGGAAGCCCAGGAGTTTCAACGTCAAAAGGTCAGCTTGCCCAGTAAGTCCTGGGCAGAAACGCTGCACCAGGCGCACGACCGCGCCTTCGTCGTGGCTGGGGCGGATTCCGTCGCACTGGTCGAGGATATTCGCGGTGCCCTGGATCGCGCCATGAGCGGCGGGGGCGGGCTTGAGGCGTTTCGCAAGGACTTTGACCAGATCGTCGAGCGAAGCGGCTGGCAATACAAGGGGTCGCGCAACTGGCGCACCCGCGTGATTTACGAGACCAATCTGCGCACCGCCCATCAGGCCGGGCGGCTCAAACAGATGCGCGACCCCGAGATGGTCAAGATCCGTCCCTACTGGCTGTACGTCCACGCAGAGACCCGCGAGCCCAAGCAGCCGCGCGACGAACACCTGGCCTGGGACGGCAAAGTGTTTCCCCATGACGATCCGATCTGGGAGGTTATCTATCCGAAGAACGG
>JAOXSC010000009.1 GCA_025800215.1 Marinibacterium sp. | reverse complement strand
CCGCCAACAGCGATATCATCGCCTATGACTACGGCATCATGGGCCATATCGACGAATACACCCGCCGGGTCTATGCCGAAATCCTCTTCGGGTTCATCCGCCGCGACTACAAACGTGTGGCCGAAGTCCATTTCGAAGCCGGCTACGTCCCCGCCGACCGCGATGTCGATGAATTCGCCCGCGCGCTGCGCGCAGTGGGCGAACCGATCTTCGGCATGGATGCAACGCGCATCTCCATGGGGCGGCTGCTGAACTACCTGTTCGAAGTCACCGAACGCTTTGGCATGGAAACCCGGACCGAACTGATCCTGCTGCAGCGCACCATGGTGGTGGTCGAAGGCGTCGCACGCTCGCTCAACCCGCATATGAACATCTGGGAAACCGCAAGCCCCGTGGTCAGCGACTACATCCAGCGTTCGATCGGCCCCCGCGCAGTTGCCAGCGACCTGTGGAACACCGCGCAGGTGCTCTCGCGCTTTGGCCCGCGCCTGCCAGGGCTGGTGGAACAGGCGCTGATGGCCCAAACCACCCCACCCGCGCCCGAACCGCGCACCGGCCTGCGCCGCACCCTGATACCGGTGCTTGGCGGCGCGCTTGCGGGCGGGCTGCTTGTGACGCTGCTCAGCCAGATCGGCTGACCAAACCACATCCTCTCAAAACGATCAGGGGCGGGCCATGCAGGACCCGCCCCTCTTTCTTTGTGGCGCCAAATACCTCGGGGGTGAATGGCAAAGCCAGAGGGGGCAGAGCCCCCTGCCGCCCTCAGAGACGCTCGACCGCGATGGCAATCCCCTGCCCGCCGCCGATGCACATGGTGATCAGGCCCTTCGACCCGCCGGTGCGCTCCAGCTCGTACAGAGTCTTGACGGTGATGATCGCGCCCGTGGCGCCCACCGGGTGACCCAGGGCAATCGCGCCACCATTGGGATTCACCTTGGCCGGGTCCATGCCCAGCTCGTTCGACACCGCAAGCGCCTGGCTGGCAAAGGCTTCGTTCGATTCGATGACGTCGAAATCCCCGATGCTCAGACCGGTCTTTTCCATCAGCTGACGCACCGCGGGGATCGGGCCGATGCCCATCACCTCGGGGCGCACGCCCGACACGGCATAGCCCAGCACCCGCGCGCGCGGCTTCAGGCCCGCACGTTCGGCCGCATCCGCGGTCGACATCACGATTGCCGCCGCACCATCATTCAGACCGCTTGCATTGCCAGCGGTGACGCGGCCGTCCTTGCGGAATGCCGGGCGCAGACCCGCCAGCGCCTCGGCCGATGTCGCCTTGGGGTGCTCATCCACCTTGAAATCGACCATGTCGCGCTTGACCTTCACCTGAACCGGCGTGATCTGGCTGTCGAAATAGCCTTCGGCCAGCGCATGCGCCGCGCGGTTCTGGCTGGTCAGGGCAAAGGCGTCCATGTCTTCGCGGGTGATCTGGTGTTCGTCAGCGACGTTTTCCGCCGTCACGCCCATATGGCCCGTGCCAAAGGGGCAGTTCAGCGCGCCCAGCATCATGTCCTGCGATTTGATATCGCCCATCTTCTGACCCCAGCGGGCCTGCGGCAGGATATAGGGGCTGCGCGACATGCTTTCGGCACCACCGGCCAGGGCAAATTCCGCATCACCCAGCATCAGCGACTGCACCGCCGACACGATGGCCTGCGCGCCCGATCCGCACAGGCGGTTCACGTTCATCGCGGGTGTGGTTTCCGGCACACCGGCCTGGATCGCGGCCGCGCGGCTCAGATACATGTCACGCGGTTCGGTGTTGATCACGTGGCCAAAGACGACATTGCCGATCTGTGCGCCTTCGACACCCGAACGCTCCATCGCGGCCTCGGCCACCACGGTGGCAAGATCAATCGGCGCCGTGCTGGCCAGCGAGCCGCCAAAGGTTCCAACCGCGGTGCGCGCACCGTCCAGAATAACGACATCCGTCATGGCAAATCCTCCATTTCATGCTGCAACTGCAGTCATTTGAGCTGTCCTGTCCGTAACACCGTGTCCCGACCGCCCGGTCAACAAAGACCCGCCCCGCACAGGGTTTTCCGTACCGTCACTTACGCGGCGTTAGTTGACAAGCCGCCGTCTGAGCGGGATGAGTTCCGTCATGACGGAACAGACCGACACCATCCTGACGCAACTGCCCGGCAAGCTGAAAGAGGCGCGTCGCGCCCAGGGCCTGTCGCTGGATGCGGTGGCCAAACTGTCGGGCGTGTCGCGCTCGATGGTCAGCCAGATCGAACGCGGCGAAAGCAGCCCGACCATCGCAACCCTGCTGAACCTGACACGCGCACTGCAGGTGGATTTTGCCGGGCTGCTGGACGACAACGCACCCGAACCCAGGATCGAGGTGCTGCGCAGCGGCCAGCACCCGGTGATCGACAAGCTGGGCACCGCCTGCCGCATCCTCATCTTGTCGCCCCCGGAAGAGGTCGGCACGCATGAGGTCTATCAGCTCGAATTCCGCGCCGGCGGGCGGCTCGACAGTGCGCCGCATCAGCGCGGCGCGCGCGAACAGCTGACGGTGCTGGACGGTCAGATCAGCGTCACCGCGGGTACCGACACTATCGCGCTGTGCCCTGGCGACACCGCACGCTATGCCGCCGACCAGCCCCACGCCATCGTCGCCGACAGCGACAGCGCGCGCGCCTTTCTGATCGTTCGGGACGGGTAGCATCCGGGCGCGCCGGGCGTGGCGACGGGCGGAACCCATGTCCTGGGTCGGCGTGGCCACCACCAGGCCCACCATTCAACGCTGCACTTTCTACCCCTGGCCGGTGGCAACCGGCGGCACAATTGCAGATAGCACTTACCAAAGGATTGACCGGCGCGCGGACCCTATCCTCTGTCCGGCAACAGCCGGCTGTGCCCGGCCGGGCCCAGCGTCCAGCAGCTGCGACCTTCAAACACCACCGGCAGCAGCGGGCGGCCAAACCCCGCGCCGCCGTCAATATCCACCCGGTTGCCGAAATGGCGGGGCCGTTCCAGCGCGGTGTGCCCATGCACCACCAGCCAGGGAAACGGGCGGTCATAGGTCAGAAACGGCTCGCGGATCCAGACCATGTCATCTTCGCTCTGATGGCCAAGCGCCACACCGGGGCGGATACCCGCATGCACAAACAGCAGATCCCCGGCCACGTGATACAGCGGCCGGTCGCGCAGGAATGTCACATGGTGCGCGGGCACGGCGGCACGGGCGGCGGCCGCGATGCTGCCAACCGGGGCATCTGGATCCACATCCACGCCATAGGATGCCAGCGTCGCAACCCCGCCCAGATTGGGGTGCAGCCAGGATCGGCCGGACCGGATATTGTGATCGTGAACCGTGCCATCGGCAACAAAGTTGCAGAACATGCGGTCATGATTGCCCCGCAGCACGATCCAGTTCCGGCCCGCGCTGACCCCTTCGGCAAGGGTGCGGATCACCGCAGCGCTGTCGGGCCCGCGATCGGTATAGTCGCCGGTAAAGACGATCTGCGCGTCGGCTCCGCCGTCGGCGGCAATCCGGTCAAGCGCCTGATGAAGTTCATCCACATAACCGTGAATGTCGCCGATGGCGTAGATGGGCTGTGTCATGCGGTCGTCCTGTGGTCCCTACGTCACTGCCCCACAGGCGCCAGAATCGCAAGATTTATGGCACTGCCCCACAAAAAAGGCCGCCCCGGACGGGGGCGGCCAGATCCGTCGGACAGGATGCTCGGGGTCAGGCGACGTCGAATTCCAACGGCTTGACCTGCGTGAACATGCCGGTGTCGCACAGCTTGTCCAGAACCGGCGCGGGCACGGCACTGTCCACATAGAGCAGCGCGATCGCCTCGCCCCCGGCTTCGGCACGGCCCAGGGTAAAGTTGGCGATGTTCACGCCGTTTTCACCCATGGTCTGGCCCAGCGTCCCGATGATGCCCGGCACGTCTTCGTTGGTGGTGTAAAGCATGTGCGAACCGATCTCGGCATCCACATTGATGCCCTTGATCTGGATGAAACGCGGCTTGCCATCGCTGAACACGGTGCCCCCGACCGAGCGCTCGCGCAGCTCGGTGACGACGGTGACCTTGATATAGCCTTCAAAGGCGCCGGATTTGTCCTGGCTGGTGGTCGAAATCTGCACGCCACGTTCCTTGGCGATGACCGGGGCCGACACCATGTTCACATCCGGGTTGGCCCGCTTCATGATCCCCGCCACAACCGCGCAGTTCAGCGCATCCAGGTTCATCGACGACGCCACCCCGTCGTAAAGGATGTTGATCGCCTTGATCGGCTCATCCGTCATCTGGCCCGAGAAGCTGCCCAGATGACCAGCCAGCTTGACCCACGGCCCCATGATCTGCGCCTCTTCGGCGGTGACAGAGGGCATGTTCAGCGCATTCTCAACAGCGCCGGTCAGCAGATAGTTCGACATCTGCTCGGCCACCTGCAAGGCGACGTTCTCCTGCGCTTCGGTCGTCGCCGCGCCTAGATGCGGGGTGCAGACCACGTTGGGCAGGTTGAACAGAGCGTTTTCTTTGGCTGGTTCCTCAGAGAACACATCAAAGGCCGCGCCAGCAACGTGACCC
>JAOXSC010000007.1 GCA_025800215.1 Marinibacterium sp. | reverse complement strand
CGCAGCCCTGCCTGGGATCGTGGGCGCCATCATCCTGGCCGCATCGCGCGCCATCGGTGAAACCATGATCGTGGTGATGGGGGCAGGGGCGGCCGGCCGGCTGAGCCTCAACCCGTTCGAAGCGATGACCACGGTGACCGCCAAGATCGTGAGCCAGCTGACCGGCGATTCCGATTTTGCTTCGCCCGAAGCGCTTGTTGCCTTTGCCCTTGGGATGACCCTGTTTGTGGTGACGCTCGGGCTCAATATTCTTGCTCTGCACATCGTGCGGAAATACCGGGAGCAGTACGAATGACGGACGCAACCGCAAACACCCCTGCCGACCCCAAACCGAAACCCAAGACATCGCTTCTGGCCGCGGACGCCCGCACCAATGCGCGCAACGCAGCCGAAAAACGGTTCCAGTATTTCGGCCTTGCGGCCATCGCAGCGGGCGCGTTCTTTCTGGTGGTGCTGGTCTTTGCCATCCTGAGCAACGGGCTGCCCGCGTTCAAACAGGCGGTGGTGAAGATGGACTTCACCCTGACCCAGGCGCAGTTTGACGAAGCGGAATCGGCGACGCTGAAGACCAAGGTCTATACCGGTTACTTCATCAGCGCGCTCGAACAGAAGCTGCAGGCCGAAGGCGTGACCGCACAGTTCGACGCCAAGGCCATCGACCGCATCCTGGGCAAGGTCGGCGGTCAGATGCGTGGATTTTACCGCGAGAACCCCGACAAGATCGGGCAGGAGATCAGCTTTGAGCTGCCCGCCGCATCCCGCGTCGACCGCTATCTCAAAGGCGGGTTCACCCGCGCTGACCTGACATCGGACAACCGGTTCTTCCATCAGAGCGATTTCGATCTGGTCGATGCGCTGAAGGATGCGGGGATCGTGCGGTCGGCCTTCAACTGGACCTTCATCACCGGTGTCGACACCGGCGTGGACAACGCAGGTGGGGCCGGAATCGGGGCTTCGGTTCTGGGCTCGTTCCTGATGATGCTGGTGGTGTTGTGCCTGGCGCTGCCCATCGGGGTTGCCGCGTCGATCTATCTTGAGGAATTTGCCCCCAAGAACCGCTTTACCGATTTCATCGAGGTCAACATCTCGAACCTGGCTGCGGTGCCGTCGATCGTCTTTGGTATCCTGGGTCTGGCCGTGTTCATCCAGTTCATGCACCTGCCGCAATCGGCACCGCTGGTGGGTGGTCTGGTGCTGACGCTGATGACGCTGCCGACGATCATCATCTCGACCCGCGCGTCGCTGAAATCGGTGCCGCCTTCGATCCGCGATGCGGCATTGGGTGTGGGCGCGTCCAAGATGCAGTCGGTCTTTCACCATGTGCTGCCGCTGGCCGCACCGGGGATCCTGACCGGCACCATCATTGGTCTGGCGCAGGCGCTTGGGGAAACCGCGCCGCTGCTGCTGATCGGCATGGTCGGCTTTATCGCCCGCTATCCCGACAGCTTCCTGGGCGGGTTCGAAGGCCCCAATTCGGCCATGCCTGCACAGATCTACAACTGGGCGTCGCGTTCCGACGTCGTGTTCACGGAAAAAGCCTGGGGCGGGATCATCATCCTTCTCGCCTTCCTGCTGACCATGAACATCATCGCCATCATCCTGCGCCGTCGCTTTGAGCGCCGCTGGTAAGCAACAAGGACCGGATCCATGTACGATATTCCGAACACGAACAGGGACGCAGCCGTGGAAAGCAACGAAGTCAAGTTCAAGTGCACTGATTGCCAAGTTTACTACGGCGACACCCATGCCATCAAAGACGTCAGCTGCGACCTGCGTGACCGCACCGTCACCGCGTTTATCGGCCCGTCGGGCTGTGGCAAGTCGACCTTCCTGCGCTGCCTCAACCGGATGAACGACACCATCGACGTGGCGCGCGTGCAGGGCAGCTTTCTGCTGGATGGCGAAGACATCTACGACAAGAAGGTCGACCCGGTGCAGCTGCGCGCCAAGGTGGGCATGGTGTTTCAGAAACCCAACCCGTTTCCCAAGTCGATCTATGACAACGTGGCCTATGGCCCGCGCATCCACGGTCTGGCCAAGAACAAGGCCGAGCTGGATGACATCGTCGAAAAGGCGCTGCGCCGCGGCGCCATCTGGAACGAGGTCAAGGACCGGCTGGATGCGCCGGGCACGGGCCTGTCGGGTGGTCAGCAGCAGCGCCTGTGCATCGCGCGCGCCGTGGCCACCGAACCCGAAGTGCTGCTGATGGACGAACCCTGTTCGGCGCTTGACCCGATCGCCACCAGCCAGGTCGAAGAACTGATCGACGAGCTGCGCGAAAACTTTTCGGTGGTGATCGTCACGCACTCGATGCAGCAGGCGGCCCGCGTCAGCCAGAAGACCGCGTTTTTCCACCTGGGGAACCTTGTGGAGTTTGGGGACACCAACCAGATCTTCACCAACCCCCAGGATTCGCGGACCGAAAGCTACATCACCGGTCGGATCGGATAAGGAAAAGGGCCCGTGGCGAAAGAACTCGAACGTCATATCGTTTCGTCCTTTGACCGGGATCTCGAAACCGTCCAGGCGCAGATCATGCGCATGGGCGGGCTGGTCGAGGCCTCGATCGTGGATGCGGCGCGCTCGCTTGAAACCCGTGACGAGGAACTCGCCACCAAGGTCCGCCTTGGTGACCGGCAGATCGACGAGCTGGAAGAGCAGATCAACGAAGAATGCATCCGCCTTCTGGCGATCCGTTCGCCATCGGCCATTGACCTGCGGGTGGTGCTGTCGGTGATGAAGATCAGCGGCAATCTTGAGCGGATCGGCGATTATTCCAAAAACCTGGCCAAGCGCACCAGCGTGCTGGCGCATATGCCGCGCGTCGAAGACAGCGCGGGATCCCTGCGCCGCATGGCACGCGAGGTCGAATTGATGCTGCGCGATGCGCTGGATGCCTATATCCAGCGCGACGAAGAACTGGCCCGCGACATCATCGAACGCGATCTGGAAATCGACCAGATGTACAACGCGCTGTTCCGCGAATTCCTGACCTTCATGATGGAAGACCCGCGCCACATCACGCCCTGCATGCATCTGCATTTCATCGCCAAGAACCTGGAACGCATGGGCGATCATGTCACATCGGTGGCTGAGCAGGTGGTCTATCTGGTGACCGGGTCCCGCCCCGAAGATGGCCGCCCCAAAGGCGACCGCACAGCGGATGTAATCTAGGATACCATCACGGCAGGCCGATCCTGTCGTGATGATCGGTCCTGTTTGAATTTGCGCGCCGACCGGGCCCCACGACCGCATCGCGGAGTGCCCCGGCGCATGAGGAGAGACGGCCATGTCGGCAGATCAGCCCACCGTTCTGGTGGTGGAAGATGAACTCGCACAGCGCGAAGTGCTGGCCTATAACCTCGAAGCCGAAGGCTTTCGCGTGGCCAAGGCCGAAAACGGCGATGAAGCCTTGCTGGTCGTGGACGAAATGATGCCCGACATCATCGTGCTGGACTGGATGATGCCCAACCTCAGCGGTATCGAAGTCTGCCGCCGTCTCAAGACCAAGCCGGACACGCGGTCGATCCCGATCATCATGCTGTCTGCACGCTCGGAAGAGGTGGACAAGGTGCGCGGGCTGGAAACCGGTGCCGATGATTACGTGGTCAAACCCTATTCGGTGCTTGAACTGATGGCGCGCGTGCGGTCGCAGCTGCGCCGGGTTCGACCGTCCACCGTGGGGCTGCGGCTGGAATTCGACGACATCGTGCTGGATGCCGAAACCCACAAGGTCAGCCGGTCTGAACAGCCGCTGAAACTGGGGCCGACCGAATTCCGCCTGCTCAGCACCTTCATGGAGAAACCCGGCCGCGTCTGGAGCCGCGAACAGCTTCTGGACCGCGTCTGGGGCCGCGACATCTATGTCGATACGCGCACGGTGGACGTGCATATCGGACGTCTGCGCAAGGCGCTGACCCAGCATGGCGGCGCCGATCCGGTGCGCACGGTGCGCGGGGCGGGCTACGCGCTCGGCTGACGGGGTCAGCGGGGCAGGGGGTCTTCGGGCTCGGCCTGCTCGGCCAGCCACTGGCGGAAATCGCGCAGCGCCGGATCATGGGTCCGGCGGTTGGGCCAGACCAGATAATAGGATCCGCGCGCCTCGATCGGGGCACCCCAGGCGACCTCAAGCTGGCCGGTGGCGCGCTCTTCTTCGATCAGATAATCGGGCAGAAGCCCCACCCCCAGCCCATGCAATGCGGCCTGAATGATGGTTGAAAATTGGTCATGGATCATGCCCGGAATCGCCTGGGTCTGAGGCAGCCCATGCCGATCGAACCATTCCGCCCAGGCACCGGGCCGGGTCTGGATGTGCAGCAGCGGCAGCTTCAACAGGTCGCGTGGCCCGCGCAGGGTCGCCCCGGCCAAGAGCCCCGGTGCCGCGACCGGAACCAGCGTTTCGTGTTTCAGCAGCAGATGATCCGATCCCGGCCAGTCGGGCTGGCCGAAATGGATCGCCGCGTCAAAGGGTTCGCGGGCAAAGTCGAACATCGTCATGCGCGTGCTCATGTTGAGCGTCACATTGGGGTGCCTGCGCGAGAAATCGGGCAATTTCGGCATCAGCCAGCGCATCCCGAATGTGGGCAGAATGGCCAACGTCAGCGTCCCGCCCACCGGCCCCGATTGTAGCCGCACCACCGCCTGACCCAGCCGGCCAAGCGCTTCGCGCGCCTCTCCGGCAAAGGCGCGGGCCTCGGGCGTCAGCGACAGGCGCTTTTCATGGCGCAGCACCATCTGCACGCCCATCTGCGCCTCGAGCGTTTGCAACTGACGGCTGATGGCGCTTTGGGTCAGGTCCAGTTCCTTGGCGACGGCAGACGCGCTGCCAAGCCGGTCGAGCGCTTCCAAAGCGCGCAGAGACGACAGCGAGGGCAGGGTGCGGCGAGACAGGTTCATGTATGAGCTTTTGTCATGTTTGCCTGCGCAAGTCTCGCTGTTTTTCGGGGCCGAGCGGCGCTAGGGTGCCCACACCCCGCAACCGGAGATCCGCCATGAACGTCGAAACCCCTGCAACCCCGGCCCTGAAACCCAAAGACGCGCCCGACCTCGGCCGCTTTGCATGGGAAGATCCGTTCCGCCTGGCCGATCAGCTGACCGAAGAAGAGCGGCTGATTTCCGAAAGCGCCCGCAGCTATGCCCAGGAAAAGCTGCAGCCGCGCGTCACCGCTGCCTTTGCCGGCGAACAGACCGATCCCGAGATCTTTCGCGAAATGGGCAGCATGGGCTTTCTGGGCACCACCATTCCCGAAGCCTATGGCGGGGTCGGAGCGTCGTATGTGTCCTATGGGCTGGTCGCGCGCGAAGTTGAACGCGTGGACAGCGGCTATCGGTCGATGATGTCGGTGCAGTCGTCGCTGGTGATGTATCCGATCTATGCCTATGGCAGCGAAGAGCAGCGCCAGAAATACCTACCGAAACTGGCCAGCGGCGAATATATCGGCTGCTTTGGCCTGACCGAACCGGATGCGGGCAGCGATCCTGCGGGGATGAAAACCCGCGCCGAAAAGACCGCCGATGGCTACCGTCTGACGGGGTCCAAGATGTGGATTTCCAACAGCCCGATTGCCGATGTGTTTGTGGTCTGGGCCAAATCCGAAGCCCATGGCGGCAAGATCCGCGGCTTTGTGCTGGAAAAAGGCATGAAAGGCCTGAGCGCGCCCAAGATCGAAAACAAGCTGTCGCTGCGCGCGTCGATCACCGGTGAGATCGTGCTTGATAATGTCGAGGTCGGAGAAGACGCGCTGCTGCCGCATGTCGAAGGGCTCAAAGGTCCGTTCGGCTGTCTGAACCGCGCGCGCTATGGCATCAGCTGGGGCGCGATGGGCGCGGCCGAGTGCTGCTGGCACGCGGCGCGCAACTATGGGCTCGACCGCAAGCAGTTCAACAAGCCGCTGGCGCAGACCCAGCTGTTTCAGCGCAAACTGGCTGATATGCAGACCGAAATCGCACTTGGCCTGCAGGCCAGCCTGCGTGTGGGCCGTCTGATGGACGACGCCCAGGCCGCGCCCGAGATGATTTCGATCGTCAAGCGCAACAATTGCGGCAAGGCACTGGATATCGCCCGCATGGCCCGCGATATGCATGGCGGCAACGGGATCAGCCTGGAATTCCAGGTGGTGCGCCACATGGTGAACCTTGAGACGGTGAACACCTATGAAGGCACCCATGACGTGCACGCGCTGATCCTGGGGCGTGCACAGACCGGTCTGCAAGCGTTCTACTGATCGGCAAAGCGACATCTCAACCGACCCGCGCCATGCGGGTCGGCCATCGGTCGGGGCGAGTTATCCACAATTCGTCAATGCTATAATCAGTATTATGTACAATATATGACTGAGCCGCCCGCAGGGTCGCAATGGTGAAATCTGTTTAAGATCCGGTGACTTGTGCGCTCCAAGCTCTCTCAGAAGATGACGAAACGTCAAGCCTGAAACGGTTGGCAAGCCTGCTGGCGCCTCCTAGGCTTGATCGCGGCGGCCCTCGGGTCCGCCATGGGAGGAAACCGTCACAGACATAAGACCCGCGCAGGACGCGGTGCCCTGACCTGTGTCGATCTGGGAGGACATCAATGACACCACACATCCCTGTGCACCGGATCGGGCGCGGTCCATGAGCCCGCTATTCGATCTGTCGGGCAAGGTTGCGCTGCTGACCGGCGCATCGCGCGGCATGGGCCGCGCCATGGCCGAAGCGCTTGCCGATCACGGCGCGACGGTGGTGATCTCGGCGCGCAAGCAGCCCGCGCTGGACGACGTTGCCGCCGACATCAACGACCGGCTTGACGCCCGTCGCGTGATCCCGATTGCGGCCAATGCCGGGCGCAAGGACGATCTGGAAACTCTCGTCGCGCAGTCCCGCGCGCAAGCAGGCCCCATCGACATCATCATCGGCAATGCCGGCGTGAACCCGCATTACGGGCCCATCCGCGACATCCCCGATGACGCCTATGAAAAGACGATGCAGACCAATGTGCAGGCCAACCTGTGGCTGGCCCGTCTGGTGGCGCCCGACATGGTGGCCAAGGGATCGGGCTCGATGATCTTCACCAGCTCGGTGGCCGCGCTCAAACCGTCGAACCCGCTGGGCGTTTACGGCATGTCCAAGCTGGCGCTGATCGGTCTGGTGCGAAATCTGGCCCAGGAATTCGGCCCCAGCGGCATCCGCGCCAATGCGATCTGTCCGGGGCTGATCCGCACCGAATTTGCCCGCGCGCTGTGGGACAACCCCGATGCCGTGCGGCGTGCGGAACGGGATATTCCGCTGGGCCGTCTGGGCGAGCCGGATGATTTCAGGGGGCTGGCGGTGTTTCTGGCCTCGGATGCCAGCCGGTACATGACCGGTCAGGCCATGGCCGTCTGTGGCGGCACCAACATGTGGACATAAAGATATGACTATAAAAGATAAAATCGTTGTGGTGACCGGCGCGGGCGGCGGTATCGGAGCGGCCCTGGCGCAGCGGTTCGCGGCCGAAGGCGCCAAGAAGGTGGTGTGCAGCGACATCAGCCTTGAGGCCGCCGAACGTGTCGCTGCCGAGATCGACGGGCTTGCGCTGCGTACCGATGTGGGATCCGAAGACGAGATCGCCGCGCTGATCCGCCATGTCGAAGACGAGATCGGCCCGATTGACCTGTTTTGCTCCAATGCCGGGATCCTGATCCATGGCGGCATCGACGTGGGCAATGACAAATGGTCCAAGATCTGGGACGTGAACCTGATGTCTCATGTCTGGGCCGCGCGCCATCTGGTGCCGCGCATGACCGCGCGCGGCGGCGGCACGTTCCTGATCACGGCGTCAGCAGCCGGGCTGCTGAACCAGATCGGATCGGCGCCTTACGGGGTCACCAAGCACGCCGCCGTGGGGTTTGCCGAATGGCTGGCGATGTCGCATGGCGATGACGGGATCAAGGTGTCGGCCCTGTGCCCGCAGGCCGTCCGCACCGACATGACCCGCGGCTTTGAAGAGCACGCCGCGAGCATTGACGGCATGCTCAGCCCCGAAGACGTGGCCGATGCCTGTGTCGAGGCACTGGACAAGGGGGAATTCCTGATCCTGCCGCACAAGACGGTGCGCGACTACATGCAGCTCAAGGCGGCCGATTACGACCGCTGGCTGGGCGGCATGCGCAAGCTCAACCGCATGTTCGCCGATATGGGCACGCCCGAGGGGTGACCCCTAACCGGGCTTGCGCGGACGGATCAGTCCCTCTTGTGCGGTGCTGGCCACCAGCCGCCCTGCCCGGTCATAGATCGCACCGCGATTGAACCCGCGCGCGCCCCCGGTAAAGGGCGCGTCCATGGTGTAAAGGTGCCAGTTTTCCGCATTGATCGGCCCGTGAAACCAGATCGCATGATCCAGGCTAGCGCCCATCACATTGCCGGTGAACCAAGTCTGCCCATGCGGGCGCAGCCCCGATCCCAGAAGGCTGATGTCGGTCATGTAGGCCAGCAGCACATGCTGCATCATCGGGCTGGTGCCCGCAGCGGCGGGAATGCGGAACCAGGCATGGTTCACATCACTGGTCGGTTCGGGCGCAATGAAATCACGCGGGGCGACCTCGCGCAGTTCGATCGGGCGCTTGCGCAGGGCTTCGGCGTGAACGGCCTTGGGCAGCTTGTCGAGATTGGCCGCCGCATGGGCGGTGCGGTCGATCAGTTCGTCGGGGCCGGGCACATCGGGCATCGGGTGCTGATGCTCCCAGCCGTCTTCGGCGCTGTGGAAGGATGCCGCCATGTTCAGGATCTGCTTGCCGTGCTGGATGGCAACCACGCGGCGGGTGGTAAAGCTGCCGCCATCGCGCGCGCGGTCGACCTCGTAGATCACCGGGATCGACGGGTCGCCGGGACGGATGAAATAGGCATGCAGTGAATGGCACAGCCGATCTTCGACAGTGCGATAGGCCGCCATCAGCGCCTGCGCGATCACCTGCCCGCCAAAGATTCGGTTCGTCGTCTCGCCGCCCGCGCCGGTGCCGCGAAACAGCGTCACCTCGAGCTGTTCAAGATCGAGCATATCCAGCAGCGTCGGACCCGAGATCTCTCCGGTGTCATCCGTCATGTTGATCCTTTCTGCACGCGGAAAAAAACAGGCACATCCATTCGGTTACCCCACGAGGCAGCCGTGGACCAGAGCCTTCAGCTCTGCCCGTGACGGATAGGCCGATGACGGCGCCAATTGCGTCAGAAATACCACCGACAGGTCCAGAACCGGATCGACCCAGAAAAAGGTCGAGGCCAGCCCGCCCCAGCTGAAATCGCCCACGCTGCCGGGCACCCGCGCCAGCGCCGGATCAAGAACCACCGATCCGCCCAGGCCAAAGCCGATGCCATCCATGGGCTGTTCGGCAAAGCTGGACGGGCCCATGCTGGCGATGTCGCCGCGCAGATGGTTGCGCATCGCAAAATCCAGCGTGCGCGGGCTGACAAGATACCCGTCCCTGCCCTGCCCTTTGCGGCGCAGCATCTCGGCAAAAGCCATATAGTCGTCAATGCTGCCGACCAGCCCGCCACCGCCGCTGTGCATCGTGGCCTGCAGATAGCGCGAGCTGTCCGGCGCGTCATTGAGGTTCAGCGTGTCGCTGGCACCCGCGCCGACCTCGAGCGTCATGGTGTCGCCGTCATGCGGAGAATAAAGCGCCGCAAACCGGTCCTGCGTGCCCTGCGGCACCGAAAACCCGGTTTCGGTCATGCCGAGGGGGTCAAAGATCTCATCCACGAAGAACTGGCCCAGGCTCTTGCCGCTCACGACCTCGATCACGCGGCCCAGAATGTCGATGCCCACCGAATATTCCCAACGCTGGCCGGGCTGGAACGCCAGCGGCAGATCCGCCACCTGCCGCGCCATATCCGCCAGCTGGCCCTGACGCGGCCCGAAATCAAGCTTGCGATGGGCCATTTCGGCCCCCAGCGGACCGGGGTTGAACGAATAGCTCAGGCCCGACGTGTGCACCATCAGCTGATGCAGCGTGGGGCTGGGTGCGGCTTCGGTCTGGTCGATGCGCTCGGCGCCGGGCACCAGCGCCCGCATGTCGGAAAACTCCGGGATAAAGGCGCTGAGCGGTGCATCCAGCGACAGCAGACCGCGCTCCATCAGCATCAGCGCCGCGACGCTGGTCACGGGTTTGGTCATGGAAAACAGCCGCACCAGCGTGTCACGCCCCCAGCTCTGACCGGTGGCAAGATTTCGCTGACCGCACTGGTGATAGACTGCCTCGTGGCCGTGGCGACGGATCAACAGGGATGATCCGGGGTATTTCCGTTCATCCACATAGCGTTGCATCCAGATCTTGATGTGTTCCAGGCGGCCCTGATCAAACCCTGATTGGCCCGATCCCCGACCCGCGTCCGACATGTTCACTCTTCCGTCTCCCTCTTGTTGGGGGCATCTTGCACCGCTTGCGCGTGCGCTTCAATGCGCTGGCTCTTGCGATGATTGACGCATGGCCGGACCGCTCGCTAGGCTGGCTGTGGGCGCAACGCCCATTCAGGCATCTGGGCCCATCCAGGCATCTGGGGTCTATCGGGGGGACATCATGAAACTGTATTTTGCGCCAAACAGCCGGGCCGTGCGCATCGCCTGGCTGCTCGAAGAGCTGGGGCTTGACTATGACCTGGAGCGGTTCCAGCTGGGTCAGCCCGAAATGCGCGCACCCGACTATCTGAATGTGCACCCGATGGGCCGTGTCCCGGCGCTGCAGGATGGCGATACCGTCATGTTCGAATCCGGTGCCATCATCCAGTACATCCTTGCACGCCACGCAAAGGGGCGCCTGCAACCTTCTGAAGACAGCGCGGAATTCCCGATTTACCTGCAGTGGTTCCACTATTGCGAAGGCATGGTCATGCCGCCCATGAACAGCATCGTCGTCGAAACCATCCTGTTGCCGCCCGATCGCCGCAGCGAGGTGCACGCGCGCCGCGCCACCAAACTGCTGGGCCAGATGCTGGTGGCCATCGAACAGCGGCTTGAGGGTCGTGATTACCTTGTCGATGACTTTACCGCCGCCGACATCATGACCGGCCATGCCTGCCTGATGTCGGGCCGCGTCGGCGTGGATCTGTCTGCGCTGCCCAATATTCGCGCCTATAACGCCCGACTGGCCGAGCGCCCGGCGCTTGTGCGCGCCCTGGCGCTCTGACCTGCCCATCATCCCCTTGCCCCGACGGAGACCGGACCCATGCCAGTGATCGAGTTTCTCTATGATTTCGGAAGCCCCAACACATATCTGGTTCACAAGGTTCTGCCCGAGATCGCAGCGCGCCACGGCGTCGGGCTGCGCTATGTGCCGATCCTGTTGGGCGGGGTGTTTAAGGCCACCAACAACCGCCCGCCGATGATCGCCTATCGCGATGTCGAACCCAAACTGGCCTATCAGCGCATCGAATTTCAGCGCTTTGTCGAACGACACGGGCTGCGGTTTCACATGAACCCGCACTTTCCGGTCAGCACGCTTGGCGCCATGCGTGCCGGTGCCTATGCGCTTGATAAACCATGGGAAACCCGGTTCATCGACGCGATGTTCGATGCCATGTGGATCCATGGGCAAAAGCTCGACGATGGCGAGGTGCTGTTGCAGGTTCTGCAGGACGCAGACCTTCCGGGGCCCGAGATCCTTCAGGCCATGTCCACCGATGAGGTCAAAACCACGCTGATCACCAGCACCGAACAGGCGGTCGCGCGCGGGGCGTTCGGATCACCGACCATGCTGCTGGGGGATGAGATCTTTTTTGGCAAGGACAGCCTTGGGGATCTTGAATGGATCCTCAGCCGCGGCTGACACGGCATCATGGCAGGCGCCCCGCATCGGGGGCGCCTGCACTGCCCGGTTACGGGCGTTTCATGTCGCAGGTGGTCGCGCTGTCCTTGGCGGCCATTTCAACCGTGCTTTCGGCCAGCAGACCATAGCCGGAATTGTCATAGTCAAAGGTGACGCCGTCATCGGTATGGGCGTGGATATGCACGTCCTGGATCAGCTGGTGATCCTGCGGGCGCATGTAGACGGTGCCGCCCCAGAGGTTTTCATGCTCCATCCCCTCAAGCGCGTTGGCCACGGCCACCACATCGGTGGCACTGCCCGCCTGATCAATGGCCTTGGCCAGCATTTCGATCACATTGGTGATGCGCGACTGGCTGATGTTGCCATCAGGGTATTTGGCCTTGAACGCCTCGTAATAGGCGGCGGCGCGATCGGATGCGGGCGGGTTGATCTGGCCTTCGGCCACCAGCCGCAGCGATCCTTTGCCGGCCTCGCCAAAGGCGGCGGTGATCCCGTCGGCTGCGCCGTAATAGGTGAAGATCGGACCGGTAAAGCCGTTTTCCAGCACCGCACGGCCCAGACCGACCATGTCAGCCCCCCAGTTGCCGGTGATCATCGCATCCGCACCCGACGACACGATCTTGCGCGCATAGGGTGTGAAATCCTTGACCTTGCCGATCGGGTGCAGCTCGTTTCCGACGATCTCGATATCGGGGCGCTTTTCCGTGATCATGCGCTGCGCCGCCGACGCCACGGCCTTGCCAAAGCTGTAATCCTGACCGATCACATAGACCGATGTGATCCCGTCATCCGCAGCGATGACGTCGGTCAGGGCATCCATCTTGATGTCGGCATTGGCGTCAAAGCGGAAATGCCAGAAGTTGCATTTGTCATTGGTCAGCGCCGGGTCGACCGCCGAATAGTTGAGGAACAACACCCGATCATCGGGGTTGCGGCGATTGTGCTTGTTGATCGCCTCGGTCAGCGCGTTGGCCACGCCCGAGCTGTTGCCCTGCGCGATATAGCGGATCCCCTGGTCGATCGCGACCTGCAGCTGGATCAGGGATTCCTTGGGGCTGATCTTGTTGTCAAAGCCGACAATCTCGAACATCTGCCCGTCCAGGACGCCGCCATCCTTGTTCACCAGCTCTTCGGCGGCGAATTCATATTGATGCAGCCCGTTGGTGCCGGTGCTTGCAAACGGCCCTGACAGCGGATCAATGAATGCAATCTTGATGTTGTCGGCAAACGACGCCGTTGCTGTCAGCGCAAGGGCCAGAACAGCCGTCACGCCAAGGCGTGTGGTGTCACGCATGGTTTCTCCTCCCTATGGTGGTGCGGCGGTCTTGTCCCGAACTGGGTGCGCCGTCATCCAAGGGCAGCGTCGCACAGCACTGATCAATGTCAAGCATTTGCGACAGGACGTAACGTATTGAAATTGATCAAAAGTATTTGCGGCAACGCAGCATGAAACGCTGCATTGCCGCATCAGCCCAAGCCGGGGCGCTCAGCCCTTTTCCAGCTGCGCAACGCCCATGCCGCCAAACAGCGGCACATAGCTGCCCAGCTGGCGAGCGCGTTTGGGGTTGGACGCATTGCCATCCAGCGCCCGTTTCAGCACGCCCTGAATGATCGCACCCATGCGGAAAAAGCAGAAAGCGAGGTAGAATTCGAAATCGTCAATCGGTCCGATGCCCCGACGCTCGCAATAAAGGTCAACAAAGGCCTGATCGCTGGGCAGCCCCAGCCCGGCCCGGTCCACCCCGGCCAGCCCGCGCCCGTCCGAGCCGGGCGGAAGCTGCCATTGCATGATCACCGACGCCAGATCCGCAAAGGGATGCCCGGTGGTCGACAGCTCCCAGTCCAGCACCGCAAGACAATTGGTGCCTTCGGCGGCAAAGATCATGTTGTCGATCCGGTAGTCCCCATGGACCAGCGTGCGCTGACCATCGTCGCGGGGCATGCGCTCGGCCAGCATGTCGATCAGCCGGTCCATCGCCGGCACCGCTTCGGTTTCCGAAGCGCGATATTGTTTCGTCCAGCGGGCCAGCTGACGTTCGAAATAATTGCCCGGCGGGCCGTAATCGCCCAGCCCAACGCCATCCACGTCCACATTGTGCAGCGCGGCCAGAACGCGGTTCATTTCATCAATCACGCCGCCGCGTTCGGCATTGCTGCACCCGTCCATCGTGGGATCGTTGAAGTTGCGCCCCGCCACGTGATCCATGATGTAAAAGGCCGACCCGATCACATCATCGTCTTCACACAAAAGGTGCATGCGCGCCACCGGCACATCCGTCCCGGCCAGCGCGCTTTGGACGCGGAATTCGCGGTCCACCGCATGGGCCGATTTCAGCAGCACCCCAGGCGGTTTGCGGCGCAGGACATAGCTGCGCGCCGGCGTCTTCAAAAGGAATGTCGGGTTCGACTGTCCGCCCTGGAACTTGGTCGCCTCAAGCGGGCCTTCAAACCCGTCCAGATGCTGCGACAGATAGGACGCAACCGCGCCAAGATCCAATGTCTGGGTATCTGTTGTCATGTGTCAGGCGGCCTCCCTCGCCCCGTTTTTCGATGCGCCTAGCTGTAGCTGGACAGCACGGCGGTATCAGCATGTGCAAATTGCGGCGTCGCGTTGAATTCGCTTAGAAAAAAGCGTTTATCGGTAAAGACGAACCGCGAAAAGCTGGTGTTCTTGACCTGCAGGTTCAGGGTCATCATCATGGCATCGGGCGCTTGAACGGCGCGTGCGGCAAGCTGCCCGATCACCCCGCCCGAGCTGACCACCAGCACCCGTTCCAACCCGCTGCGACAGGCCGATGCGCGGGCGGCTTCGACCCTGCCCGCAAAGCCCTGATAGGTTTCGGACGTGCCGTTCAGATCGCCGCTTTGCCAGGCCAGCACGGTGTCGCGCAGGGTGCGGAAATGAGTCTTGCGGTCGGCGCGAACATCATGCGGGATCTCGCCCCCGAACCGGGCGCGCAAGAGGTCGTGGAAATCGTATTCGTTGAACCCTCCATGGGTCTCGTCCGGGGCAAAGCCCATGCCCGTGGCGGTGTCGATCTGCCGCGTGAGCGTGCCCGTGACACACAGATCCGGCACCCAGCCCATCTGACGCAGCATGTCGCCCGCCAGCGCGGCCTGCCGCCGCCCCAGATCCGACAGCCGGTCGTAATTGTCGGATCCAAATGCCGCCTGCCCGTGGCGGATCACCAGCAATTCGCCCATCAGCGCACCCCGTCGCCGGGGCTAAGGTCTTCGGATGGCACGGTCGTTCCTCCCAGACTGGCGGCCAAAGTGACGTCACGGTCGCATTGCACCTGCGCGTTGACAAGCCCGCCCCGGGCCCGACCTATGGGAACGTAGCGTCCGCCTGCACGGCTCTGGCGGGCCATGATTTGGGAGGATCAGATGAAAGCCATGCTCAGCACCGCCCCGGGCGGCCCCGAAACGCTCGAATGGACCGAGCTGCCTGATCCGGAACCGCGCAAGGGCGAATTGCTGGTGCGGGTGCATGCGGCGGGCGTGAATTTCCCTGATACGCTGATCATCCGCGATCTCTATCAGATGAAACCGCCCCGCCCCTTTGCCCCCGGTGGCGAAATCGCGGGCGAGGTGATCGGCATCGGCGAAGGCGTCACGGGCTTTGCCCCGGGTGATCGGGTGCTGGCGCTGACCGGTCACGGGGGCTTTGCCACGCATGTGACGCTCAAGGCAAATGCCGCGATCAAGATCCCCGATGGCATGCCCTATGATGACGCGGCATGTTTCATTTTCACCTACGGCACCTCGCATCATGCGCTCAAGGATCGCGCGGCGATCAAACCGGGCGAAACGCTGCTGATCCTGGGTGCGGCGGGCGGTGTCGGGGCCGCCGCGATCGAGCTGGGCAAGGCCGCGGGCGCCACCGTGATCGCGGCCGTGTCGTCAGAAGAAAAAGCCGCGTTCTGCCGCGAGCTGGGCGCTGACAAGACGCTTGTCTACCCGCGCGAGATGGACCGCGCCGCGCAAAAGGCGCTGTCGGCAGAAATCAAATCGCTGGCGGGCGGCGAAGGCGTGGATGTGGTCTATGACGCGGTGGGCGGTGAC
>JAOXSC010000228.1 GCA_025800215.1 Marinibacterium sp. | reverse complement strand
CGGTCAGCACCCCCAGCGTCCCCCAGGACCCCGCCATCAGCTTGACCAGATCATAGCCGGTGACGTTTTTCATCACCCGCCCGCCATTGCGGATCACCTGCCCCGAGCCATCGACATAGCGCACCCCCAACAGGAAATCGCGCGCGGCCCCGCCCTGAATGCGGCGCGGGCCGCTGATATTGCCGGCGATCACGCCGCCGATGGTGGGGGCGCCATCGGTGCCCATGATCCCGCGATGGTCCATCGGCTCGAAGGCCAGACGCTGATTTTCAGCGGCCAGCGCGGTTTCAATGTCGGCCACCGGGGTGCCGGCCTGCGCGACGATGGTCAGCGCGCCGGGCTCATAGAGGGTCACCCCCGACAGGCCCGACACATCCAGCGGATCCCCCGCCAGCGGCAGCCCGCGTGTCCCGCCGCCCCGAATGGCCAGCGGCGCTGAGGCAGACGCAATGGTTTCGGCCAGTTCGGCCTCGGTCTTGGGCGTCATCATGTTCGGATCTCTTTCCTGCTAGCCGCCTGGGATCCGATGCGCGGATCGCGGGCGGCCTTTGGGTCTTGGTGCGGCGCGAGGGCTGCGGTTATTCGGCCGCCAGCGCAGCGCTGCGGCGCGGTTCGGATGTCGACAGCGGGAACACCTTGGCCGGGTTCAGCAGCCAGCCGGGATCGAACACATCCTTGACCGCCATCTGCGCTTCGAGATCGCTGGCGCTGTACTGATGCAGCATCAGGTCACGCTTTTCGATCCCCACCCCGTGCTCGCCGGTCAGGCAGCCGCCGACCTCGACACAGAGCTTGAGGATTTCGGCGCCGAAGGCTTCGCAGATTTCCAGATCACCGGGTTTGTTGGCATCAAACAGGATCAGCGGGTGCATGTTGCCGTCCCCGGCGTGGAACACATTGGCGACCTTGAGCCCGAATTCATCCGACAGCTCACCGATGCGTTGCAGCACGCGCGGCAGTTCCGACACCGGGATGGTGCCGTCAAGGCACATGTAGTCGTTGATCTGCCCCATGGCGCCAAAGGCCGATTTGCGCCCCAGCCAGATCCGGCCCGCCTCGTCCGCATCGCGGGCTTCGCGCAGTTCCACCGGATCATGGCGCAGCGCGATGTCCTTGATCAGCGCCAACTGGGCGTCGATTTCGGCGTCCGAGCCTTCGACCTCGACGATCAGCAGCGCTTCGCACATGGGATAGCCCGCCTTGGCAAAGGCTTCGCAGGCCTCGATACAGGGGCGATCCATGAATTCGATGGCCACCGGCAGAACCCCCGCCCGGATGATGTCGGACACGCAGGCGCCCGCCACCTCGTTCGAGGCAAACCCCATCAGCACCGGCCGCGCCCCTTCGGGCTTGTGCAGGATGCGCAGGGTCGCTTCGGTCACCACGCCAAGCTGACCTTCGGACCCGCAGATCACCCCCAGAAGATCAAGCCCGCCCGCATCCAGATGCGCACCGCCGATCTCCACCACGGAGCCGTCCATCAGCACCATGGTCACACCCATGAGGTTGTTGGTCGTCACCCCGTATTTCAGGCAATGCGCCCCGCCCGAATTCATCGCTATATTGCCCGCGATGGCACAGGCCAGCTGCGAGGACGGGTCAGGTGCGTAAAAGAAATCCTCGTGCTCGACCGCGCCGGTCACGCTGAGATTGGTGCGCCCGGTCTGCACCCGGATATAGCGGTCGTCATAGTTGGTTTCGAGCACGCCATTCATGCGCGCCACGCCAAGGATCACGCTGTCGGCCGTGGGCAACGAGCCCCCCGCCAGCGACGTCCCCGCCCCGCGCGGCACCACCGGCACACCTTCTTCGTGACAGATGCGCAGCACCGCCGACACCTCCTGCGTGGTGCTGGGCAGGACGGCCACCATGGGTGGGCATCTATAGGCCGCAAGCGCGTCGCATTCATAGGCGCGAGTCTCGGCCGGATCATGAATCACCGCATCCTGCGGCAACACCGACTGCAAACGCTGCACGACCCGGTCCTTGCGGGCCAGGATCTCGGGGCTGGGCTGTGGCATTTCCATGGCGTAATCCCTCCGTTTGGTAAAGTTATATTACCAATCGAGCCCTTTTGAAAGCCCTTTCTTTGGCGCGACACACTGGGTCGAACCGCGCAGGCGAACGCGCTATAGACAGCCTCATGATGCCCGATCTGATCCTGCTTGTGACCTTCAGCCTGCCCGATTACCTGGCCGTGGGGCTGCTGTTTGCAGCCTGGGGCGTGCTGGGCTGGCGGATTGAACACCCGCCCCGAAGCGCCCCGTCCACCGCCGTTCTGATGTCCGAGAACCTGAGGCTCTGGATGCAGGAAATGGCGCGGCGCGAAAACCGCATCTTCGACGCGCAGGTCGTCGCATCCCTGCGACAGGGCACGGCGTTTTTCGGATCGGCCACGATGCTGGCCATCGGCGGCGCGCTGGCGCTTTTGGGCAATACCGATCAGCTCAGCAAGCTGTCGGGCAACCTGCAGCTGGGGGAAATCCCGGACGTGGTGTGGGAAACCAAGCTGCTGCTGGTGGTGATCTTTCTGGTGAATTCGTTCCTGAAATACGTCTGGTCGCACCGGCTGTTCGGCTATTGCTCGATCCTGATGGGCACGGTGCCCGACCGGTCCGAAAACGGGCTGTCCGCCCTGCGCGCCGAACAGGCGGCCACGCTGGGGATCAACGCGGTGCGCGGCTTTAACCGGGGCCTGCGCGCAACCTATTTTGCCATGGCCGCAACCGCCTGGCTGATCGGCCCGCTGGCACTGGTGCTGGCCACCGCGGTCACCGTGGCGGTGCTGTGGCGGCGCGAATTTGCATCCGGATCACGCGCCACGCTGCTGCAATCGGAACAGACCGGCGCGTAGACACGCTGATCGGTCGGCGCCCCACCCAGCGCCCCCTCATGATCAGGCCACACGGGAAGGCGCCAAGGCCGCCGCCCGACCCAACAAAGTCGTGACTGCGATCCGGTCCGATCCACGCTAGACTAGTGCCATGAAACAGATCCTGCCTACGATCCTTGCCGCCGCAGCGCTTGCCCTGGCTGCCTTTCCTACCCTGGCCGATCCCCCCGTGATCGAAGCGGTGCGCGCCACGCCGCAGGCGGGGGGCTGGCGCTTTGATGTCACGCTGTCACATCCCGATACCGGCTGGGACCACTATGCAGATGGCTGGCGGGTGCTGGATCTGGATGGCAATGTTCTGGGCACGCGGGTGCTGCATCACCCGCACGAGACCGAACAGCCCTTTACCCGCAGCCTGTCGGGCGTGGCGATTCCCGATGGCCTGACCCAGGTGCGCATCCAGGCACGCTGCAATGTCGATGGCTGGAGCGACACGACCCTCACTGTCACCCTCCCCTGACGCGCGCGGTCACACCCGGTGATAGGGGCTGCCCGACAGGATGGTCGCGGCACGATAAAGCTGTTCGGTCAGCATCACCCGCACCAGCATATGCGGCCAGACCATCTGGCCAAAGGACAGGCTCAGATCCGCCTGCGCGCGCAGCGACGGATCAAGCCCGTCCGCCCCGCCAATCAGCAGCGCCAGATCCCGCCCCTGATCGCGAATACCCGCGATCCGGTCGGCAAATTGCGGCGATGTCAGGGTTTTGCCACGCTCATCCAGAATGGCGATCATCGCGCCCTTGGGGATGGCGGCGCGCAGCAGATCCGCTTCGGCGCCCATGCCGCGCGCCTTGCGGTCGTCGACCTCGATCAGGTCCACCGGCGGCAGGCCAAGCGCCCGGCCGGTGCGCGCAAAGCGCGTCAGGTAATCGTCGATCAGCGTCTTTTCCGGGCCTGCCCGCAGGCGGCCAACGGCACAGATCCGGATCTGCATTCTGTCGTCTCCGTACCGTCGCGATGGGCGACAGGCGTCGCGGTCAGCTGGCCGCGCCCTGCGGCAACCACATCTTTTCGATCTGGTAGAATTCGCGCACTTCGGGGCGGAACACGTGGACGATCACATCGCCGGTGTCGATGAGCACCCAGTCTCCGGCATCCTTGCCTTCGAGCTTGGCAGCCACACCGAGGTCGGATTTCAGCCGCGCCACCAGCTTTTCCGACATCGCCGACACCTGACGGGTCGACCGGCCCGACACGATCACCATGTAGTCGCACATGGCGGTCTTGCCGCGCAGGTCGATCTGCACAAGCTCTTCGGCCTTGTCATCGGAAAGCGAGGTCACGATAAAATCCAACAGCGCTTCGGCGGTTGGTTGGGTCTGGCGGGTCATCAGACCGGCCGAGTCATCAGCGGAAAAAGCCGCCTCTGCGTGGGGTGACAGGACAAAGTCCTCCTCTCGTTTCACACCATGGTCCCGGCATGCGGGATGACCCGAGCCTAGCAAAGCCATGGTGACAATTCAATGAATGCGGATCATGCTGCGCCGCCGCGTCACCCTTTGGCACTGAAGGGCGCCGGGCGCAATGCCACCAGACCATCGGCGCGCGGGGCAGGCGCGGCAGGGGCCAGATCGTCCATCGGCCCCCGGTCGCCTGTCAGAAAGCCCAGAATCAGCCCCGGTTGCGGATCGCCTGTGACCTCGACCCCGGGCGCATCGCGCGCGCCCACCGCGCCGCCCGCGACATGGGTGATCACGGCCGCGCCCAGAACAACGGCGCTCAGCAGCAGCAACAGGGTATGCAGGTTCGGTTTCATGCTCGGGTCTACGTGGAAAACAGAGGGCTGGATCACATCCAAGGTCGTTTCTTGATGTATGGCGCCGCGCGATGTATTTCACCCCGCATGATACGATTTTCGGCCCCCTTCCTTGATCTCGACGATCGCGCACGCCTGCGCGAGCGGTTCTTTGGGGCCGCCCGGACCGTGCTCGCCCGCCTATAGGCGACGCCAGCCCCCGACGAACCAGCCCACAACGCCAATTCCAGGAACGGGAGAGGACCCATGTCCCCCAAAACACTCTATGACAAGATCTGGGACGCGCACGTCGCCCACGAAGCCGAAGACGGCACCTGCCTGCTTTATATCGACCGCCACCTCGTGCACGAGGTGACAAGCCCGCAGGCCTTCGAAGGTCTGCGCATGGCCGGCCGCAAGGTGCGCGCGCCCGAAAAGACCATCGCGGTGCCCGACCACAACGTGCCCACCACGCCGGGCCGCGAGAACCCTGAAAACATGACCGAAGACAGCCGCATTCAGGTGGCCGCACTGGACACCAACGCCAAGGAATTCGGCATCCACTACTATCCGGTGACGGATGTGCGCCAGGGCATCGTGCATATCGTGGGCCCCGAACAGGGCTGGACCCTGCCCGGCATGACCGTGGTCTGTGGTGACAGCCACACCGCCACCCACGGCGCCTTTGGCGCGCTCGCCCATGGCATCGGCACCTCCGAGGTCGAGCACGTGCTGGCCACCCAGACGCTGATCCAGAAGAAATCCAAGAACATGAAGGTGGAGATCACCGGCAAACTGCAGCCGGGCGTGACCGCCAAGGACATCACCCTGGCGGTGATCGGCGAAACCGGTACCGCCGGCGGCACCGGTTACGTGATCGAATATTGTGGTGAAGCCAGCCGCGATTTGTCGATGGAAGGCCGCATGACCGTTTGTAACATGGCCATCGAAGGCGGCGCGCGCGCCGGCCTTATTGCGCCTGACGAAACCACGTTCGACTATGTGATGGGCCGCCCCCACGCCCCCAAAGGTGCGCAGTGGGAGGCCGCGCTGGCCTGGTGGAAAACGCTCTTTTCGGATGAGGACGCCCATTGGGACAAGGTGATCACCCTGCGCGGCGAAGACATCGCGCCGGTGGTGACCTGGGGCACCTCGCCCGAAGACGTGGTGGCGATCAACGGCACCGTGCCCAGCCCGTCCGATTTCGACGCCCATACCGCCGACGCCAAACAGCGCGCGCTGGACTACATGGGGCTGACCGCCGGCATGAAACTGACCGACATCGAGATCGACACGGTCTTTATCGGCTCGTGCACCAATGGGCGCATCGAAGACCTGCGCGCCGCCGCCGACGTGCTGAAAGGCAAGAAGATCAAAGAGGGCATGCGCGCCATGGTGGTGCCGGGCTCGGGTCTTGTGCGCGCGCAGGCCGAAGAGGAAGGCTTGGCCGACATCTTCAAGGAGGCCGGGTTCGAATGGCGCCTTGCAGGCTGCTCCATGTGTCTGGCGATGAACCCCGACCAGCTGCAGCCGGGCGAGCGCTGCGCAGCCACGTCGAACCGCAATTTCGAAGGCCGTCAGGGCCGCGGCGGGCGCACCCATCTGCTGAGCCCTGCCATGGCCGCCGCCGCCGCGGTGACCGGGCACCTGACGGATGTGCGCGACCTGTAAGCCCGGGGCTGCACAGCCCTGAGCAGCGGTATCGCCGCCTTTGGCGGCGACCGAAGCGGGGGCTCTGCCCCCGCACCCCCGAGGTATTTAAGGCCACAAAGAAGGGCGGAACTCGTGCTTCTTTGTGGCTGAAAATACCTAAAGCGCGCGCTCTCCAATCTGCAGAACGTTTGGCATGAAGGCGCTCGGGGGCATCCTGCGGATCAGAAAACGCGGTCCACATAGTTCATGTGCACCCAGCCCTTGACGCCCGGATCGGCATTTCCGGGGCTGCTGATGACCGACACGAACCCCCACTTTCCACTGCGTCTGAGAAGCTGCACGCGGGTGCCGTCGACCAGCGCGCCGGGCGGATCGACCCGGTCGGCTCCGGCGCTTGGCCCGCCGCGCAGGTTCAGCCGCGAGGCCGAGACCTCGTAGATCAGTGGTGCGGCGCCATCTTCTTCGTCGGTCTCGCCCAGCATCTCTTTGAACGCGTCCTGCGGGAAGGCCGGACCGGGATCCGTTTTCCAGCCGCGGGTATCGATTTCTTCGTGGGTGATGATGTCCTGAATGTCATAGGCTTCGATCAGCGCCTGGGTGATGCGGCGCCCGGTTTCAAGCTGCGCTTCGGGGTAGATCGGCCAGGCATAGGTGCCCGAGCCCACAATCGAATGGCGCGCCAGCATGTATCCCCCATGGGCTTCGAGCTGTGCTTCGGTCTTGCGGCTGCCATTGGCATCGACCCAGGCCCCGCCACCGGCGGATTTCAGAAAGCCCGGATTGACATATTCGATCCCGATGGAATGGCTGTTGAGCCCCTTGACCGAGCCGTATTTCGACGGGCCCGCATGCCAGGCCTTGCGGTTGAAAGGGGCGATCTGCCAGGCGGTTCCGTCCAGATCAATCACCAGATGCGCCGATGAGCCCTTGTTGCCGGTGCCGCCCGCGCGCCCCATCAGCCAGTTGCGCGCGCCCGCGCCGTTCCAGCCTGCGGTGTAATGGTTGACGATAAAGCGCGGGGTGATGGTGCCGCTGCTGAGATTGCTCGAGGTGCCGTGATAGATGTCGTCGATGCGGTGATTCCTTACTCTCATGGTTTCCTCCCAAAAACGCGATGAAGTATAGGTCTGCTGAATGCTCCAAGACTGAGGGGCGCGGCCTGCACCTGTCAACTTTGTTGTTGCGCATCCGGGATTACGCAAGGGCACCTGCGCGGCGGGCATGCCGGCGGCGGGCGCGCCTTTCCCTGCCCCGGCCTTGGGCGTATGGTCGCGCCCAGAGGCGGGGAACCGCTTGGGTTTGTTCAAAGGACATTGACATGAAAGACTGGTTGAAATGGGTGCTTCTTGGGGTGCTGTCGATCCTCTTTGGGGTCTTCGCGCTTGGGGCGCCGATCATCGCCTCGGTGGCGGTCACGCTGAGCACGGGCATTCTGTTCCTGATCAGCGGCGGCGCGCAGATCGTTCTGGGCTTTGGCGCCACAGGCACCGGCAACAAGATCTTCGGCGTGCTTCTGGGCGCGATGATGGCGTTTCTGGGCTGGTCGTTCATTGCTCATCCGCTGGAAGGCACGCTGACCCTGTCGCTGGTCTTTATCATCCTGTTCCTGATCAGCGGTGTGACCCGCATGGTCTGGGCGCTTCAGGCGCGCGGCAGCGAATTTTTCTGGCCGATGCTGATCATGGGCCTGCTGACGCTGGTGCTGGCGGTGGTCGTGCTGGCCAACTACGGGTCCGAGCCGACCTCGCTGCTGCCGCTGCTGGGGATCCTGATGGGGATCGAGCTGCTGCTGAACGGGATCGGCCTTGTGTCACTGGGCCTGTTCCTGCGCAAGGCGCAGCCCGAAGCATAAGCCAAAGGCGCGGGGGCAACCGCACCCGCGCCAGACCGCCCCGGTCAGGCGGGCAACTAGGACACGCCCGGTTAAGCGGGCGACTATGAAACGCCCGGTCAAGCGGGCGATATCATACAGACAAACGGCTGGGCGTTGGTGTCCGAAAAATCAATCTCGCCCAGAACCGTCACCACCTGCTTTTCGCTGTTCTTCATCGCCGCGTTGATGAGGTAATCAAGATGGCCCAGATCCGCCGTCTGATCCAGATGCTCCATGAAGGCGCGCATCACCTTGACGGGTGACCGGCGCATCAGGTCATCGGGGCCTTCGAATTCGTAATTGCCTTCGCCGCCGCGCGCGCCGTGCAGCAGGACCGCATGATATTTTGTCATAAATCTCTCCGGTAGATGCGGCCCGCAAAATGGCGCGACCACACGCCCGGCCAGCCTAGCGCGCGCGTTTGACGGCATTACGACAGCGCGCAATCTTGTTCCCGGCCCAAAACCGTGGTTAGTGGCGCCAGCTTTTTGTAGGAGACCGATGATGGACAAGTTCACAACGCTGACGGGCATCGCGGCACCGATGCCGCTGATCAATATCGATACCGACATGATCATCCCCAAACAGTTCCTCAAGACGATCAAACGCTCGGGCCTTGGGGTGAACCTGTTCGACGAAATGCGCTATGACGCCGATGGCAGCGAAATCCCCGATTTCGTACTGAACAAGCCGCAATACCGCGAAACCGAAATCATCGTGGCGGGCGACAATTTCGGCTGCGGGTCGTCGCGCGAGCACGCGCCGTGGGCGCTGAAGGATTTTGGCATCCGCGCGGTGATCTCGACCTCGTTTGCCGATATTTTCTACAACAACTGCTTCAAGAACGGCATCCTGCCCATCGTCCTGCCGCAAGAGGCCGTGGACGCGCTGATGGCGGATGCCGAAAAAGGCGCAAACGCGCGCATGACCGTGGATCTTGAAGCACAGACCGTCACGTCTTCGGATGGTGACGTCTTTGCCTTTGAGCTCGACAGCTTCAAAAAGCACTGCCTGCTCGAAGGGCTGGACGATATTGGCCAGACCATGGCCAAGGCCTCGTCGATCGACAGCTACGAATCCAAGGCCTCGGTCGAACGCCCCTGGGTCTGACCGGCGCCGATGCGCGGGATCTGGGCGATCTGCCTGCTGTGGCTGCTGGCACTGCCAGTGGCCGCCGACACCCTGCGCATCGCAACCTTTGACAGCGAATTGTCGCGCGACGGGCCGGGCCTTTTGTTGCGCGACATCCGGCGCGGCGACGCGCAGGCCCAGGCGGTGGCCGCGATCATCGCCCATGCCGCCCCCGACATCCTGTTGCTGCAATCGCTGGACTGGGACCATGACGGGGCCACGCTGAGCGCATTTCAGGATCTGCTGGCGAAGGCCGGTCATCCGCTGCCGCATGCCTATGCGCCACGCCCCAACCGGGGCATGGCCACGGGGCTTGATCTGGATGGCGACGGCTATCGCGGCGACGCCGAAGATGCCCAGGGCTTTGGCCGCTTCACCGG
>JAOXSC010000226.1 GCA_025800215.1 Marinibacterium sp. | reverse complement strand
TTTCAGCTCTGCCGCCTCGGACGCGGTCAGCAGCGCGTCATCCTGCGGGCCGGGCCGTTCGGGCGGGGTGAAGACCAGCGCCGGTTCGTCCAGCCCGGTCAGTTCCCCGGTCAGCAGGCCATGGGTGGCAAAGGCCAGGATACGGGCGCGGCTGAGATCGGTGGACTTGATCGTGGTTTCGGTCGCGGCCTGCCCCAGAAACAGCGCATCCTCGCCCACGCCGGTGATCCGCGCCAGCCGCCGCAATTCGCGCGCGGTGCCGGGCAGGGGGGCGAGGCCGGCAACCTCAGTCACGGCTTCGAATGCGCCGCGACTGGTGTAGCCGTCGGTCTCTTCCGCGATGCCGGTCGCCTGGCCGGGGTCTTCGCGGTATTGGAAAATCGGATCGCCAAAGCCCAGAAACGGCTGCTGATCGCCCACCCTGGGCCGGTCCGTCACCGCCCGCAGCGCCCGCAGAGAGGACACGTTGGGCAGGGTGGTCATGGCGTAGCGGGTGATCAGCCAGTCGGTCTCGCGCAGGGCCTGCGGGTCGGCATCGTCGCCCTGCGGCGGGCTGCTGATCAGCAGAGATAGGGGCAGAGAGGTCAGTGGCCCGTCCACCACTGTGATCACATGGCTTGCGTTTCCGAACACATGCTCCAGCGGGTGCAGCAGATCCATATAGAGCTGATGCGCCACCAGCCGGTCGAACCGGGGGCCGGAGGTGGACAGATCGACGTCCCCGTTCCCCCCGTCCAGCGCCGCCGCGCCGCGATTATCCGCCGTCACATCCAGCATCGACCGCAGCAGGCGCACGCGCTGGTCCAGATCCTGCGTCCCGATCGGCACCGAGATCCAGTCCGCCCGGGTTTTCGACACGGCCCAGAGGAAGATTTCCTCGGGCCCGGTGAGGGTCAGGATCAGCGCCTCGTCCGGGCGCAGGGTGGCCTGCACCTCCCGCCGGGACATGGGGCGGGGGTTGGTGAGTTCCTGAAAGCTGGGAAAGGCGGCCTCGATTTGCAGGTCCAGATCCGAGAGTTCGGACCGGATCTGCTCTAGCCGGGTCTGGGCGGCGGCGACCTGTGCCTCGGCCTCGGACCCGGACCGGGCGACCGCATCGGCCAGCGCGCCCTGACCGGCGGATTGCTGGTCGGTCAGATCCTGCCGCCGTCGCAGCAGCGCGGCCAGGTCCGCATTTCCGGCCATCTGGCGCAGGGCAGCCTGTTGCAAGGCCTTGCCCGCGACGCTGGTGCTGGCACGCTGGACCGTGAGGAACACGTTGTCCCGGATCTCTGCCGGGGTCAGGGCCAGCAGCGCGCCCGGCATGAGGCACAGAAACGCGAGGGTCAGGGCCTTCATTGCGCGCCCTCCGCCGCCTGGAGTTGCTGGGCCAGAGCCCAGGCAAAATGCGCCTGATCCATCACCAGCGTCTTTTCCCGGTCCGGGTTGCGGGGGCTGTCCGCAGAGCCGCGGGCGGCGGCCTCTTCCACGGCGCGGAAATAGATGTCATTGGCCGAGGTCATGGCGCGATAGGCGCCCTCCATATCGCCCATGTCAAAGCTGGTATAGGCGCGCGCCTCAAGCACGAACATCAGCGGGCCGCCGGCCTTGTAATCAGCAGAGGGGATCGCGGCGCGGGCCCGGTCGAGCCATGAAATCGCATCGTCAAAGCGATAGTTGAATTGCAGGGCCGAGGCATGGGTGACGTAGAAATTGGCCAGGTCAAAGGGCGACAGGCGCGCGGCCAGATCGGGACGGTCCACAACCGATTGGCTGACCGCCAGCGCCTGTTCTACCTCGCCTGCCGAAATCAGACGGAACACATGGGCGGTGAAAATCTCGCGCCAATAGGTCGGGCGATAGCTGTCCGGGTCCATGGCGGCATAGGTCTGGGCGATGATGGCGCGGGCCAGATCTTCGTCGCCTTTCTGGCCGTAGATCTGCGCCTGGAGCACCTCCAGAAAGCCGACCGCATCGGGCCGGTGCCAGGGAGAGGATTTATAGGCGCGAATGGCCTGCGTGAACAGGTTCAGCGCCTCGTCCAGCTGGCCCCGGTTCCACAGGCCATAGGCGTAGGTCAGCTTGGCAATGGCGTTCAACTCGTGTTCAGGCGGGAGCATGCGGGACAGGGCCTGCACGTGATAGGCCAGCGATTGAAAGTTCCGCTCCACAAAGCTGTAGCCGGGATCGGAGCCGCCCAGGATCACCGGCAACATCGCGGCGGCCAGCTTGGGCGAGCCTGCGGCGCGCACGGTTTCGATCACCTTGGGGCGCAGGTCATCGCCGATATCGCGCGACAGGTCGAACGCCACGGGCAGCAGCCCAAGCGCCAGGATCACCCCCCAGTGAGAGCTGTCCGAGCGGGGGTCATAGGCCAGCCAATCGGCGCGATAGATCCGGCGGGAGGTGTCGAACTGGTCCAGAACATAGGCCACCTGCATCCGCATGGCCGATACCAGCCGCCTCTGCGTGTCGGTCAGGTCATCGCGCGCTGACAGGCGGTCCAGCGGGGGCGTGGCCTGCTGTGGTCGCCATTCGCGCGCCCAGACATAGGCGAGCGCGAGATAGAGGTCGAACCACGGCGCATCGGCGGGCAGGGCGGCGGTCGGGTTGCTCTGCGCCAGCTGCCGTGCGGTGGAAATCGCGGTTTCGGCGGGGGTGATTTCCCCCATCAGCGCGTGATAAAGCCCGAGGTTCAGATGCCCCAGTGCGCTGGTTTCGTTCGATTTGACAAAGCTTTGCAGCTTGCGCCCGATCCACAGGGCGCGGCCGTCCAGATATTCCTGCAAAACCACCGTGCCATCGGCGCTGAGCGTCAGTTTGCCCCGGCCCCGCAGGGATACGCCCAACTCTTCGGCGTGGGGGAAGGTGTCGGGATCAATCGCATCTATGTTCAGCAGTTTGCGCACCTTGAGCGCGTCCACGTGGTTGGCGGAGCGGATGCGGCGGATTTCGATATAGGACCGCTGGATCGCATCGTGAAACAGAGCCATATCGTCCAGCTTGCGCGCGGCCAGCCCCAGATGCCGCCACAGGAACGAGCTGACGCGGGCATAGCTGTCATCCTTGCCCTCCAGCTGGGCCAGGATCAGCTGGCTGTCCTGCAGGACGCGGGTGTATTTTTTCTGGCTGTAGTTCATCGCCA
>JAOXSC010000225.1 GCA_025800215.1 Marinibacterium sp. | reverse complement strand
TTTCAGCTCTGCCGCCTCGGACGCGGTCAGCAGCGCGTCATCCTGCGGGCCGGGCCGTTCGGGCGGGGTGAAGACCAGCGCCGGTTCGTCCAGCCCGGTCAGTTCCCCGGTCAGCAGGCCATGGGTGGCAAAGGCCAGGATGCGGGCGCGGCTGAGATCGGTGGATTTGATCGTGGTCTCGGTCGCGGCCTGCCCCAGAAACAGCGCATCCTCGCCCACGCCGGTGATCCGCGCCAGCCGCCGCAATTCGCGCGCGGTGCCGGGCAGGGGGGCGAGGCCGGCAACCTCGCTCACGGCCTCGAACGCGCCGCGGCTGGTGTAGCCTTCGGTCTCTTCGGCGATGCCGGTCGCCTGGCCGGGGTCTTCGCGGTATTGGAAGATCGGATCGCCAAAGCCCAGAAATGGTTGCTGATCCCCCGACACGGGCCGGTCCGTCACCGCCCGCAGCGCGCGGAGCGAGGACACGTTGGGCAGGGTGGTCAGGGCGTAGCGGGAGATCAGCCAATCGGTGTCGCGCAGGGCCAGCGGGTCGGCATCGTCCCCCTGCGGCGGGCTGCTGATCAGCAGGGACAGGGGCAGAGAGGTCAGCGGTCCGTCCACCACGGAAATCACATGGTCCGCATCCCCGAACACATGTTCCAGCGGATGCAGCAGATCCATATAGAGCTGATGCGCCACCAACCGGTCGAACCGGGGACCGGAGGTGGACAGATCCACGCCCCCCTCATCGTCCAGCGCCGCTGCGCCGCGATTTTCCACCGTCACATCCAGCATCGAGCGCAGCAGGCGCACGCGCTGGTCCAGATCCTGCGCCGTGATCGGCACCGCGATCCAGTCCGCGCGGGTTTTCGACACGGCCCAGAGGAAAACCTCGTTTGGCCCGGTCAGCGTCAGGATCAGGGCCTCATCGTCGCGCAGGGTGGCCTGCACCTCCAGCCGGGACATGGGGCGGGGGTTGGTGAGTTCCTGAAAACTGGGAAAGGCGGCTTCGATCTGGAGGTCCAGATCGGAGAGCTCGGCCCGGATCTGCTCCAGCCGGGTCTGGGCGGCGGCGACCTGCGCCTCGGCCTCGGCGCCGGAACGGGCGACCGCATCGGCCAGCGCGCCCTGACCGGCGCTTTGCTGGTCGGTCAGATCCTGTCGCCGCCGCAGCAGCGCGGCCAGTTCCGCATTCCCGGCCATCTGGCGCAGGGCGGCCTGTTGCAGGGCCTTGCCCGCGACGCTGGTGCTGGCGCGTTGCACCGTGAGGAACACGTTGTCCCGGATCTCGGCCGGGGTCAGGGCCAGCAGCGCGCCCGGCACGAGGCATAGAAACGCCAGGATCAGGGCCTTCATTGCGCGCCCTCCGCCGCCTGCAATTGCTGGGCCAGCGCCCAGGCGTAGTGGGCCTGATCCATCACCAGCATTTTTTCCCGTTCGGGGTTGCGCGGGCTGTCAGCAGAGCCGCGCGCGGCGGCCTCTTCCACGGCGCGGAAATAGATGTCGCTGGCCGCGGCCATGGCGCGATAGGCGCCCTCCATATCGCCCATGTCGTAGCTGGTATAGGCGCGGGCCTCGAGCACGAACATCAGCGGCCCGCCGGCCTTGTAGTCGGCCGAGGGGATCGCCGCGCGGGCCCGGTCGAGCCAGGTGATCGCCTCTTCAAAGCGGTAGTTGAATTGCAGGGCCGAGGCGTGGGTGACGTAGAAATTGGCCAGATCAAAGGGCGACAGGCGCGCGGCCAGATCGGGGCGGTCCACAACCGATTGACTGACCGCCAACGCCTGTTCCACCTCGCCAGCGGACAGCAGGCGGAACACATGGGCGGTGAAAATTTCGCGCCAATAGGTCGGGCGATAGGTGTCCGGGTCCATGGCGGCATAGGTCTGGGCGATGATGGCGCGGGCCAGATCGCCGTCGCCTTTCTGGATATAGACCTGCGCCTGGAGCACCTCCAGAAACCCGACCGCGTCGGGCCGGTGCCAGGGCGAGGATTTATAGGTGCGGATGGCCTGTGTGAACATGCCCAGTGCCTCGTCCAACTGGCCCCGGTTCCACAGGCCATAAGCGTAGGTCAATTTGGCAATGGCGTTTAGTTCGTGCTCAGGTGGGAGCATCCGCGACAGGGCCTGCACGTGATAGGCCAGCGATTGAAAGTTCCGCTCCACAAAGCTGTAGCCGGGATCGGACCCGCCCAGAAGCACCGGCAGCATCGCAGCGGCCAGTTTGGGCGATCCGGCAGCCCCTACCGCTTTGATCGCTTTGGGGCGCAGATCATCGCCAATGTCGCGGGATATGTCGAAGGCAATCGGCACCACGCCAAGCGTCAGGACCAGCCCCCAGGGCGATGTGTCCGCGCGGGGATCATAGTCCAGCCAGTCGGCGCGATAGATCTGGCGGGTGGTGTCGAAGCGGTCCTGCACAAAGGCCACCTGCATCCGCATCAGCGAGGTCAGCCGCAGTTGCGCCTCGGTCAGGTCATCGCGTGCAGACAGACGGTCCAGCGGGGGCAGGGCCTGCTGCGGCGTCCATTCCCGCGCCCAGACATAGGTGAGTGCCAGATAGAGATCGAACCATGGCGCATCGGCGGGCAGGGCTTTGGTCGGATGGGTCCGCGCCAGCTGCCGCGCCGTGGCGATTGCGGTTTCGGCGGGGGTGATTTCCCCCATCAGCGCGTGATAGAGCCCCAGGTTCAGATGCCCCAGTGCGCTGGTTTCGTTCGCTTTGGCAAAGCTTTGCAGTTTGCGCCCGATCGACAGCGCCCGCCCGTCCAGATACTCTTGCAAGACCGCCCTGCCATCGGCGGTCAGGGTCAGTTTGCCCCGGTCGCGCAGGGACACGCCCAACTCTTCGGCATGGGGGAAGGTGTCCGGGTCAATTGCATCTATGTTCAGCAGTTTGCGCACCTTGAGCGCGTCGGCGTGGTTGGCGGATCGGATGCGGCGGATTTCCACATAAGACCGCTGGACCGCGTCGTGAAACAGCGCCATGTCGTCCAACCTGCGCGCGGCCAGCCCCAGATGCCGCCACAGGAACGAGCTGACGCGGGCATAGCTGTCATCCTTGCCCTCCAGCTGGGCCAGGATCAGCTGGCTGTCCTGCAGGACGCGGGTGTATTTTTTCTGGCTGTAGTTCATCGCCA
>JAOXSC010000219.1 GCA_025800215.1 Marinibacterium sp. | reverse complement strand
AAGTCTCCGAGGTCAACCCCGCAATCCTCGCAGCCCTCTCGCCAGACAGCGAAAACCACGACTTCTTCTCAGGATCAGGATCCTCATACGTCATCGGCAAAGCCGTCGCCACAAAAGACGAAGACTGGGACTTCTGAGCCCTCAGACGGCCGGGTAGCCGATGATGCGCCGGATGTCGTGATAGAGCGGGGCCAGACGGCCATAGATCCGCGAATAGACCCGATCATGCAGCTGCGCATAGGTGGCGTGATGCTCGGGGTTGGGATCGAACCGGCGCGCCACATGCACCATCGCCCCGGCCGCGGTGGCGTGATCGGGGTAAAGCCCGGTGCCCACCGCCACGTTGATCGCAGCCCCCAGGGCTGCGGTTTCGGGCGTGTGCAGGCGTTCGCAGGGTTTGCCGAAGACGTCGGCGCTCATCTGCAGGATCTCGTCGCTTTGCGATCCGCCGCCGGAAATGCGGATGCGCGACATCGGCGTGCCGGTGATCTTTTCCAGCCGCGCCTGCCCCATATGCAGCGCATAAAGGATGCCTTCGATCATGGCCCGGTAGACATGCGCGCGGGTGTGGACTTCGCCAAAGCCAATGATGGCGCCCTTGGCGTTCTGGTCGCCCTCGGCCGAGCTTGACGTCCAGTAGGGCTGCAGGATCAGCCCCATCGACCCCGACGGCACGCGCCGCAGCAGATCATCAAGCAGTGCATAGGGCGACAGGTTTTCGTCGCGCGCGCGCTGCAATTCGTGCTGGGCGAATTCGGTCTTGAACCAGCTCACCATCCAGAACCCGCGCTCGACCATGAATTCCAGATTGAAAAGACCCGGAACCGCCGCCGGAAAACCCGGCCGCGCCGCCGATTGCTGGGCAAAGCGTGGCGTCACCGCGTTCAGGGTCGCGGTGGTGCCATAGCTGATCGACCCGGTATCGGGGCGCAGGGCGTCCGAGCCCAGCACCTCGCACGCCTTGTCGGACCCGGCCGCGATCACCGGCAGCCCCTCGGGCAGGCCGGTGGCGGCGGCGGCCTGCGTGGTGATGCGGCCGATGGGCTGGCCCGCTTCGACCAGATCGGGCAGCATCGCACGCGGCACCCCATATGCCGCCCATTCCCAGCTGCGCGGGCCGGCCCAGGCGCGCCTGGCAAACTGGAACGGCAGATAGCCCACCTGACTGGACACCGCGTCGCGATATTCCCCCGTCAGCCGCAGGTGATGAAAGCCCGACAGGCTGAGGTATTTGTGCGTCCGGGCCCAGATCTCGGGCTGGTGCTGGCGGATCCAGTTCGACCGCGCCTTCATCTGGGCATCGCGCAGCGCGCCCGATCTGCCGCTGAGCGTGATCAGCGGCCCCCACGCCCCCAACGACGGCAGATCCGTCGCCACCCGCCGATCCAGCCAGACAATCGCGGGGCGCAGCGGGCGGCCATCGCGGTCAAGGTTGATCACCGTCGCCCGCTGACAGCTGAGCGCCACGCCGCGCAGGCGCGGGCGCAGGTCGGGATGGGCGGCGAACAGCTCCTGACAGGCGCGGCAAAGCATCGACCAGTAGTAATCGGGATCCTGCTCGGCCCAGCCCGGTTCTTGGGCCACATAGGGTTCAAGCCCAAGCGTGACCTTGGCCAGTTCGGTGCCCCTGGCATCAAAGACCAGCGCCCGCATGCTTTGCGTGCCATTGTCGATCGCCAGAAGCAGATCCGCCTGAGGTGCCATGATCGCGGGCCTTTCGGGGTCTGAACGTGTCACTGCGGGGGTCACTGCGGGGTCGAATAGCAATCGCGCCAGATCGCGGTATAGCGCACCACTTCGCTGGCCCATCGGTCGGCGTCCCAACCCAGTTCGCTGGCGCAGATGGGCGCGACCCGGGGCAGGATGTCGGCCCCGCCATGGGGCAGCAGATTGCCCAGCCTTGTGCGCCGCAGCATCAGATCATCCAGATGCAGGACCGCCTCGGACCGCGCGGCCCAGCGAAGCTCGGCCAGGCAATAAGGCGTGCCTGCGATGGCGGCGCGCTCGGCATCGGGCGTGCCGTCGAACATCGCCGCCAGCTGCGCGCCATAGCGCCCGTCAAACCGTGCGCGCGGCGCGGGCAGCGGGCCGGGGTCGGTCTGGGCAGAGCGGCCAAAGACACGCCCGTCATCGCCCGGCAGCGGCGCGGGCGGGGGCAGGTGATCCCCCGCCGCCGCCAGCGCATCGCGCGCCATCAGCCGGAACGTCGTCAGCTTGCCCCCGGAAATGCTGATCAGATTGCCGTCGCGCCAGACCGCATGGTCGCGCCGTTCCTTGGACGGATCGCGGCTGTTTTGTGACCCGATCACCGGGCGCACCCCGGCCCAGCTGGACAGGATATCGTCAGGGCCAAGGCCAGCCTGCGGAAATGTCGCGGCGGCAAACCGCATGAGATAGTCGACCTCCTGCGCCGAAATCCGGGCCTCGGCATCGAGATCCTGCGGATGATCCAGATCGGTGGTTCCCACCACGGTGGCCCCTTCCCAAGGATAGATGAAGACCGGGCGGCCATCATCGGGATGGCTGCCGATCAGCGCATCATCCACCGCCAGACGGCTGCGGTCAAAGACCAGATGGCTGCCCCGCAGCGGCCGGATCCGCCGGTCAGGGGTCAGCTGTCTGCGCAGCTCATCGGCCCAGGCCCCGGTGGCATTGATCACCGCGCGCGCGGTGATGCGCGTGTCTTGGCCGGTCACCGCGTCGTGCAGCCGGACGCCGCCGACCTGCCCCTGCGCCACCTCAAGATCCTGCACACGCACATAGTTCAGCGCCCGCGCCACGAGCCCGCGCGCAGCGGCCGCCGCAAGCGCATCCGACAGCACCCGAAGAACCAGCCGCGCGTCATCGGTCACGGTATCGGTATAATAGCACGCACCATGCACCCCCGCATCCGTCATGCCCGGCAGCGCTGCCAGCAGCTCGGCCCGGGGCACATAGCGCGCATCGCGGGTGCCCGCCATCGCGGCATAGGCGCGGATGCCCAGCATGTACTTGATGCGTTTGGCGCGCTGGCCATCCTGCATCGGCACGTAGTACCCCATGCGGTCGATCAGCCCCGGCGCTTCGCCCAGCAGGCGTTCGCGTTCGCGCAGCGAATGGCGCGTCAGCTTCACATCCCCCGCCGCCAGATAGCGCAGCCCGCCATGGACCATCTTCGACGACCGGCTGGATGTGCCCCAGGCAAAATCGCGCTGTTCAACCAGAAGCGTGCGATACCCCGCCCGCACCGCTTCGCGCAGAACGCCCGCACCGGTGATGCCGCCGCCGATCACCACAAGATCCCAGGGCGTGGCCCCGAGCCCGTCCCAGACCGCCTGCCGGTCGATGCTCAAACCCATGATGACGCTGCCCCCCTGCCCGCGCGGCTCAGACCAGCTTGCCGGGGTTCATCAGCCCGTCTGGGTCGAACACCGCAGTCATGGCGCGCAGCGCATCAAGGCCAAGCGCGCCCTTTTCAGCCTCAAGATAGGGTTTGTGATCGGCCCCGACCCCATGCTGATGGCTGATCGTTCCGCCCGATGCCACGATCGCATCAGCCCCTGCGGATTTGAGCCTGCGCCACCGCGCCATCGCGTCCGCGTAATCGGCGCCCACGGGAAAGACATAGGTGGAATAGATCGAACAGCCCTGCCCATAGATATGCGACAGATGGCTGTAGACATGCACACCATCGCCGCCCAGGGCCCCGGCAATCGCCGTTTCCATGCGCGCCATCGTGGCATCCACATCCGACCAGTTCACAGCCGTTTCCATCGTGTCCACCCCATAGCCCGCCGCCCAAAGCGGCGCGCGCAGATAGGGCCCGGCAAAGCGCCCATGTTCCCATTTGTCGCCCAGCATCGGCACCAGAACACCGCCGAATTCCTTGGCCACCGCCGTCAGATCCTGTGTCAGCCGTTCGACCTGCTGGGCGCTGCCGGTCAGGCCCGCCACCATCATCACCTTGTCCGAGCCGATGCCCTGGGTTTCCAGATACTGTTCAAGCGGTGCGATGAATTCGCCCCCCGACATCTGCAGCATGGTCACGGTTTCCACCGCATTGCTCAGCCGCACCATGGACAGGCCCAGCCGACGCTGCACCAGCGCCTTGGCCGCGGCCACCCCGGCCGCCCAGTCGGCAAAGAACAGCCCTTGGAACCGCTCTTTTTCGGCAATCGGCGTCACCCGGACCCGAACCGCGCTCAGGATCCCCATGCGCCCTTCGGAACCCAGAACAACTTCGCGCAGATCCGGCCCCGCCGAGGACGCAGGCAGCGCCGGGATATCCAGCACCCCACGAGGGGTCACCATGCGCCCGCCCGCAAACAGCTGCTCGATCCGGCCATAACGCAGCGATTGCTGGCCGCTTGACCGGCTGGCCACCCAGCCCCCCAGCGTCGAGAACTCCCAGGATTGCGGCATATGGCCGAGCGTATACCCGTGCTCTTTCAGCAGCGCCTCGACCACCGGGCCGGGGGCTCCGGCACCGATGGTGGCAATCTGGCTGTCGGGATCAAGATCCAAAAGACCGGTCATCCGCGTCATCGCGATGGTCAGGACCGGGGTGTCGCCCGCTTCGGGGTTGATATGGCCAACGACGGATGTGCCCCCGCCATAGGGGATCACGGTGACGGCATGGGCGGCGGCAAAGCACAGCAGCTCTTCGATCTGGGCTTCGGTTTCAGGCAGCGCCACCCCGTCGGGATACTGGCCAAGCACCCCGCTGCGCAGTGCCAACCAGTCGGGATAGCTCTGGCCGCGCGCATGGCGCAGCCGGGTTTCGGCATCGGTGCGGATCAGCGGGTGATCGGGCAGGCGCGACGCGGGCACCGCAGCCACGGCTTCATCAAGGGTGGCATCGCGCAGCGGGGCCGATGGGCCAACGCCCTCGGCCAGCATGGTCTGAGCGGCGTCGGGCAGCGCCTCGGTCTCGGGGCGGTCTTCATGTCCCCAGCTGTTCCAACGCTTCATCGCGGCCTGTCCCCCATCCTTGAATTCTGGCCCGAGCCTAGAGGATTGACGCCGCCTGTCACTGTCCCATCTGGCCAGGCTTGTATCCGATCCGGCCAAACTGGTAAGAAATGGTCCTGTCTTGCCCCATATCCCACTGCCGCCCGACGCCCGCCCGCCCATGCCCGACATGACCCATCATTCCGGATATGCCTCGGTCCTGGCGCTTAGCCAGTACATCAAATCGGCGCGCCTTTACGGCATCGACCCGATACCGCTGCTGATCGCCCATGGCATTGATCCCGGCCGCCTTGACGACCCGCATTTCCGCACCGAGCTGTGGCGCTTTGAAGCGCTGGTGCGCGACATCCTGATCCGGTCCGACGATCCGCTCTTTGGGCTCAACACCGCGCGGCAGGTGGATCTGGGCACCTATAACGTGCTGGGCTACATGTCGAACCATGTCTCGACCCTGCGCGAGATGTGCGAAATCATCCCCGCCTATGAACAGATCTTCGGCGATATGGGGACAACGCGGCTTGGGATCGCGGGCGATCAGGCCTGCCTGCACTGGACCTGCCGGATCTGGGATCGTCAGGTCGCCCGCCATGTGACCGAAACCACCATCGGATCCTGGTACGGCTTCGTCAAACAGATCATCCGCATCGGCGTGACCCCCGACGGTGTCAGCTTTGCCCATGCCGCACCCGACGATCCGGCCCGCGCCCGCGCGCTGGCCGACCATTTCGACTGCCAGATCACCTGGCAGGCGTCGCAAAACGCCATTCTGATCCGCACCGCCCATCTGGATCTGCCCAACCCCAATGCCGATCCCGCGCTGGTCGCGACGCTGCTTGGCTTTGCCGATGACATCCTGACGCGGATCAATCGCGACCTGTCCACCACCGACCGGCTGCGCCGGATGCTGCGCAGCGCGCCCCCCGGCAGCGACCCCGCGCGCGACGCGATGGCCCGCGCGCTTGGCCTGAGCGGGCGCAGCCTGCACCGGCGCCTGCAGGCCGAAGGCACCGGGTTCCAGCAGCTTGTCGACGAAGCCCGCCGCGAAGCCGCCATGCGCGATCTGGCCACCACGGATCTGCCGGTGTCGCAGATCGCGGCACAGCTTGGCTATCACGAGGTCCGGTCATTCTATCGCCGTTTCAAGGTCTGGACCGGTCAGACCGTGGGCGAATTCCGCGCCGGGTACAGGCGCTGAGGTCAGGGATCGCGCTGCCGTTCAGGCAGCCGGATGCTGCGCGCGCCTTCGACAAAATGATCCTGCGCCAGATCCCACCGCGCATCAGGCCAGCGCAGCGACATGCGGATCTGATCGGGGTGATAGACCGCCGTGTAAAGCGTGCCGAACCCTGACCGGAACTCCGTCGAATAGAGCGGCGGACGCAAGAAGGCATCGACAAACCTGTCCTGATCCTTGGGATGCAGGGTCAGCCGCTGCAGCAGGAAGCGTTCGCGTTCGATGGTGGCGGTGAACCGGGCATGGGCCGACCATTCGACATTTTCCTGATGGTTCGTGGCCACCGGCTGCGCGGTCACGATCGCATCGCGATCGGGCGCCAGATAAAGCGTGGCATAGTCGCCATTCCGGTCCAGCACGGTCACGTTATAGCTCATGTGGCAGGGGATGCGGGACAGCACCGCGACCGCCTCATCCCGTGTTTCGCAGACCTGCAGCACATAGCGCAGGATCAAGGGCACCCCAAACCCGCGCCCCGCTTGGGTCCGCCCTCCAAAGGTCAGCGATGCCACCAGCCCGGCATCATTGATCCCGTCCAGCAGGCCCAGCACGCCGTCGCTCATGCCGATGACGCAACGCCCGGCCCATTCCGTCCGCAGTATCGCGGCATCGAAGATGCGCGGATGATAGTCGTAGTTGCGTACCAGAAACGGCCGGTCGCCGCGCCAGATCGCCTGGCTGCAGCCCGACAGGTATCGGGGCGGCGCATAAAAGCTGAGAAACCGCGCCTGGCTGTCCCCCCCGCCCACATGTTCCACCACCTCGTCATAAAGCGGCACAAGCTCGGGCATGTGATGGTCCAGGGCGCGGCGGCATTCGCGGTAGGTGGGGCGCGCCGCATATCCTTCGCGCGCCCACCACCTGAGATAGGCCGGCCAGTATTCAGCAAAGAGCCCGCCAAGCTTGGGGCCCGGAAGGGGCTCGTCGATCGAGCGGAATACAAGGCTCATTGCTGGGTTACATGATCTTGAAGGCAGGATCATCCATCGCCTGTGCCACGGGCAGCGCTTCGGCCTCGAAGGCCGACGTGATCCCGTGGATCCAGCGTTTCGACTGATCGGTCAGCTTGAACCCCTTGGTCATCGAGCGCCCGCGCGTCACCAGAATGCCCAGATCCGCCCCTTCATAGCGGTAATCCCCCACATCCGAGATGCGCAGGAAAAACGCTTCGTTTTCGCCCACCGCGCGACGGTGATAGTCGAAGCGGTCAAAGACGACCCGGCCATCTTCAAGCATCTTGTAGATGCCCGATTGCGGCGCGCTGGTGATGCGGTCGACGCTGTCATCGGTGTGCTTGATCACCATCTGCGACCAGCTGTCGATCATGTCGGGGTCGGCCCAGCGGGCGTTTAGCTCTTCGACATCAAGCTCGAACGGCTTCTTGCAGAACTCAAGCAGATGGAACAGGAACAGCGGCGCATCCGCATGGGCAAAGGCGGCGTGGTTCGTCATCGAACTGGCCCCCGTGATGCGCGGGTTGAGTTCGCCCAGCCAGATGTCACCGGTTTTCTTGTCGATCAGGAAATCCAGCTCGAAATATCCGCGATAGCCCGATTTGCGCAGCTCTTCGCCGAATTGAAAGGTCAGCTTGCGGGCCTGTTCACGGGCCTTGGGCGGAAAGGCCGTGGAAAAGATTTCATTGCCGCACCAGCCGCCGCGATAGGGCGTGAGTTCGTCAAAGCCCACCAGCTCGGTCATCAGGGGGCCCACGATGGTGCCTGCGGATGTGGCGCAGGCCTCGATCGCGGCGCCGCGGCAGTCGATCCGCTTCATGATCTTGATTTCGCCTTCGCCGACGATCTCGTGTTCATGTTTGCGGAAATCAGCCTCGGATTTGATGAAGAACGTGGTGTGCCCGCTGTCGCCAAAGGCCGATTGCAGCACCAGATCATCGCCAAGCCCCGCCTTGTCGCAGATCTGCGTGAGGTGCTCATAGCTGTCGACCACGCTCAGCGTATTGGGCACCGATGGCACATTGGCCTTGTTGCCGATGCGCACGGTTTCAATCTTGTTGTCGCATTTGGTGCGCAGCTTGGCCTTGGGGAACCACAGCTCGCCGCCCAGTTCCTTG
>JAOXSC010000212.1 GCA_025800215.1 Marinibacterium sp. | reverse complement strand
TCTTTCTTTTCTTTCTTCTCGGGCACGATCTCTTCGCCGGTTTCCTGATCGACGACTTTCATCGACAGGCGGACCTTGCCGCGATCGTCAAAGCCCAGCAGCTTGACCTTTACGTCCTGACCTTCTTCGGGCTCGGCCACGATCGAATAGATCATGTCATAGGCTTTCTGGATCGACTCGCCGTCGGGCGATGCGATCTTGATCACACCGTCATCGTTGATGTCGACCTTGGCGCCGCTGGTTTCCACGATCTCGCGGATCACCTTGCCGCCCGAGCCGATCACTTCGCGGATCTTGTCGGTCGGGATCTGCATGGTTTCGATGCGCGGGGCGTGAACCGAAAACGCGTTGGTTTCCGACAGCGCCTTGGCCATCTCGCCCAGGATGTGCAGGCGACCGTCCTTGGCCTGAGCCAGGGCTTTTTCCATGATCTCGGGGGTGATGCCTGCGACCTTGATGTCCATCTGCAGCGAGGTGATGCCGTTTTCGGTCCCTGCCACTTTGAAGTCCATGTCGCCCAGGTGATCTTCGTCACCCAGAATGTCGGTCAGAACCGCATAGCTGCCGTCATCTTCCAGGATCAGGCCCATGGCCACACCGGCCACCGGCGCCTTGAGAGGCACGCCCGCATCCATCATCGACAGCGACCCGCCGCAGACCGACGCCATCGACGACGAGCCGTTGGATTCGGTGATTTCCGACACCACACGCACGGTGTAGGGGAAATCGGTCGGGGCAGGCAGAACCGCCTGCAGCGCACGCCAGGCCAGTTTGCCGTGGCCGATTTCGCGGCGACCGGGCGAACCCACGCGGCCAACTTCGCCCACCGAATACGGAGGGAAGTTGTAGTGCAGCAGGAAGTTCGATTTGAAGTTGCCATGCAGCGCGTCGATGAACTGTTCGTCATCGCCGGTGCCCAGCGTGGTCACCACAAGACCCTGGGTTTCACCACGCGTGAACAGCGCCGACCCGTGGGTCCGCGGCAGCAGCGAGGTTTCGCAGACGATCGGGCGCACGGTGGTGGTGTCGCGGCCGTCGATGCGGGTGCCGCCCTTGACCACGTCGCCGCGCAGGATGCCGGCTTCGAGCTTCTTGAGCGCCGACCCAAGGTTGGCATCGGCCAGCTGCTCTTCGCTCAGCGCAGCTTTGATGGCGTCGCGGGCCGCAGCAACGGCGGCGGTGCGCTCTTGCTTGTCGGTGATCGCAAAGGCCGCGCGCATCTGCTCTTCGCCCGCAGCTTTGACAGCGGCGAACAGGTCAGAATAGTCGGGGGCGGCAAAGTCGAACGGCTCTTTCGCGGCGTCTTCGGCCAGCGAGATGATCAGGTCGATGACCGGCTGGATCTGCTCATGCGCAAAGGTCACGGCGCCCAGCATTTCGGCTTCGGACAGCTCGTAAGCTTCCGATTCCACCATCATCACAGCGTCCTTGGTCCCGGCCACGACCAGGTCCAGACGCTGTTCGGGGTTCAGGCGCAGGTCCTGCATGTCGTCGACGGTGGGGTTCAGCACGTATTCGCCATCGACAAAACCGACGCGCGCACCGGCGATCGGGCCCATGAACGGCGCGCCCGAAATGGTCAGCGCGGCCGACGCGGCGATCATCGCCACGATGTCGGGGTCGTTGACCAGGTCGTGGCTGAGCACGGTGCACATCCCCACCACTTCGTTCTTGAACCCGTCCACGAACAGCGGGCGGATCGGACGGTCGATCAGGCGGGCGGTCAGCGTTTCCTTTTCGGTCGGCCGCGCCTCGCGCTTGAAGAACCCGCCGGGGACTTTACCGGCGGCATAGTATTTTTCCTGATAGTGGACGGTCAGCGGAAAGAAATCCTGACCTTCCTTCTGGGACTTGGCGAACGTGACGTTGGCCATGACCGATGTCTCGCCCAGCGTGGCGATGACGGTGCCATCGGCCTGGCGGGCAACCTTGCCCGTTTCCAGCGTGAGCGTCTCTTCGCCCCACTGCATCGTCTTCTTCGTTTCGTTAAACATCTATCTATCCTAGCAGGGAGCGCTCCCGGGCCCATCCCGGGTCTCCCGTTTCCATGGCGGCCCCATTGCCGCCGACCCCTTGATCCTGTCATGCGCCGGGGTCAGAGCGTCACGTCTCAGATAGGCGGCCCATACAAGAGTTTGAGCCAAAAGGAAAGGGTTGCCGTGCCGCTGCGGCACCGCGGTCGGGCCGCGCACAGGGATGTCACAAAACGTTCACGATGAATTCAGGTGCGTCAAAGGGATGAGATCATTAATTTGATAAAAAGTAGGCGCTGGCGTGTGTTTTGCGGCGTGCCGGGTTAAAGAGTAAAGGCGCGGGCCGCGTTTCGTCCGGCCGCGCCGGTTTTTTTCTGAGGACGACAAGACGAATGCGAGACTGGGACGGCTTGAAGGTGGTGCTGAACGTGCACCGGGCCGGGGGGCTGGCCGGGGCTGCACGGGCGCTCCGGGTCAGTGAACCCACGGTGTCGCGCCAGCTTGCCCGGGCCGAGGCCGAATTCGACGCGCGCCTGTTTGATCGCAGCAGTGGGCGTCTTGTGGCGACCGAAGCCGGGTTGCTGGTGGTGCGCGACGCCGAGGCCATCGAGCGACGGCTGCACCGGATGCAGGACGCGGTCCGCTCGATCGACCGGGTCATGGCGGGCAAGCTGTCGGTCAGCCTGCCGCACCAGTTGCTGCCCCATGCCTTTGCCGATGACCTGCGGGAATTCCAGCAGCTGTATCCCGAAATCGAGCTGATCGTTCAGGTCAGCGATGCGGTGGTTGAATTCGACAGTAGCGGGATCGACGTGGCGATCCGTGCCGAGCCCGAGCAGACCGACACGCTTTGGGGGCGCAGGCTTGCCGATATTCACATGGGGTTCTTTGCGCGCACGGGCTCGCCGTGGCTGAACGCAGGCGGCGATCAGGACGAGACGCCGCTGGTGCTGCTTGATGCGCCCGGCCGCGAGATGGAAACCGAGTTGCTAAAACGCTTTCCGACAGGCGTTGTCGTGGCGCGCTGCGATTCGGTCGAGGCCTGTGTCTCGATGGTGCGGGCCGGTGCCGGGATCGGATGCCTGCCATGGTTCATTGGCCGGGCCAATGCCGATCTTGCCCCCGTGCCGGGGGCGATGCCGCATGCGCGCCGGGCGCTCTGGGCGCTGTCGCATACCGATTTCCGGTCGGTGATGCGGGTCGAGCGCTTTATCAGCTTCATCGCCGAACGCGCGCGCGTGCTGCCCGCCGGGTTCTGGTCACCGGCACGGTGCCGCTAGGGCAGACCGTGCCAGTGACCTTCGCCCTTTGGTTCGCCGTGGGGGGCATGGGTCCGGGAAGAAAATATGAAGTAAAAAACACGCGGGCTCTCGTGCAGCCCGGAACTTGTTACGCTGATCCCCAGTGGCCCCGGACCCATTGCGCGATATTTGCAGATCCCGAGTGCGGAACGAACCCAAGATGTTGAAAGACGTCGTTGCATATTCTTGGGGCAATCGGTGCTGTGCAGGCGCCGGGCAAGTGTCTAGCCTGCGCCCATGACGCCCGAACAGATCCATGACAGCCCCTATTCCTGGCTGCGCCTGCTGCTGACGCTTTCCATTGCCACCATCGCCAATGCGGGGATGTGGGCGGTGGTCGTGATCATGCCTGCGGTCGAGGCCGAATTCGGTGCCGGGCGGGCGCTGGCGTCGCTGCCCTATACGCTGACGATGGTAGGGTTTGCGGTGGGCAACTATCTGGTGGGGCGGCTGGTGGATCGGTTTGGCATCACCCGGTCGCTGATCGGGGCCGCGCTGGTCAGTGCGCTGGCTTACGGGCTGGCGATCCTGTCGCCGGGGATCTGGGCGCTGAGCCTGGCACATCTGCTGCTGGGGCTGGGCGCTGCGGTGGGGTTCGGACCGCTGATGGCCGACATCTCGCACTGGTTTCTCAGGCGGCGCGGGCTGGCCGTGGCGCTGGTGGCCAGCGGCAATTACCTGTCCGGGGCGATCTGGCCGGTGGCGCTGGCCGGGCTGCTGGCGGATGCGGGCTGGCGCGCGGTCTATATGGTGCTGGGGGCGCTGGCGCTGGCTGTGCTGATCCCGCTGGCCCTGCTGTTGCGCCGCAAGGTGCCCGAAGCCGCCCATAGCGTGGCCGCTGCCAGCGCGCAGATGAAGGCGCGCAGCGCCGGGCTGTCGCCCCGCGCGCTGCAATATCTGCTGGGCTTTGCGGGGATCTGCTGTTGCGTGGCCATGTCGATGCCGCAGGTGCATATCGTGGCCTATTGCGTGGGGCTGGGATACGGGCCTGCAGCCGGGGCCGAAATGCTGGCGCTGATGCTGTTGGGTGGTGCGGTCAGCCGGGTGGTGTCGGGGCTGGTGGCCGACCGCGTCGGCGGCGTCACCACGTTGTTGGTGGGCTCGATCCTGCAATGCGCGGCGCTGTTTTTCTTTCTGCCCTATGACGGTCTGGTGACGCTTTACATGGTCAGTGCGCTGTTTGGCCTGTCGCAGGGGGGGATCGTGCCCAGCTATGCGCTGGTTGTGCGCGAATACATGCCCCCGAAAGAGGCGGGCGCGCGGGTTGGTTTCGTGCTGATGATGACGATCCTGGGCATGGCCCTGGGCGGGTGGATGACCGGGTGGATCTATGACCTCAGCGGCAGCTACCAGCTGGCCTTTGTCAACGGGATCGTCTGGAACGGCATGAACATCGCCATCATCGTGACGCTGCTGGCGCGGTCGCGCCCCCGTGGCCCGCGATCCGATCTGCCGCGCGCCTCGGATAAGGGCCCGGTTGCGGCCTGATCAGCCGGCCAGATGCTCCTGGCCGCGGGCGCGCGCCAGGGTGATCTGTTTCTGACGTTCGCGGAACCGGGCTTTGTCCTCGGGCGATGTTTCGTCGATGCAATGGTGGCAGGACACCCCGGCCTCGTATTCGGGGCGGGTCATGTCCTTGGGCAGGATCGGGCGGCGGCAGCCATGGCACAGCGCATGCGGCCCTTCGACCAGCCCGTGACCCACCGACACCCGGTTGTCAAAGACAAAGCATTCGCCCTGCCAGGTGCTGTCTTCGGCCGGCATCTCTTCGAGATAGCGCAGGATCCCACCCTTGAGGTGATAGACGTCCTCGACCCCTTCGCCGAGCAGATAGTTGGTCGATTTCTCGCAGCGGATCCCGCCGGTGCAGAACATCGCTACGCGCTTGTTGTGGAACCGCTCGCGGTTGGCTTCCCACCAGGCGGGGAAATCGCGGAAGCTGGCGGTTTCGGGGTCGATGGCACCTTCGAACGTGCCGATGGCGACCTCGTAATCATTGCGGGTGTCGATCACCACCACATCGGGCGACCGGATCAGATCGTTCCAGTCCTGCGGTTCCACGTAATGGCCGGTTCCGGCCTGAGGATCGACCTGCGGCTGGCCCATGGTCACGATCTCGCGCTTGAGCCGCACCTTCATGCGGGCAAAGGGCGGGTGGTCGGATGTGGCCTCTTTCCAGTCGAGCGCGGCACAGCCGGGCAGGGCGCGGATATGGGCCAGCACCGCGTCAATCCCAGCGCGGGGTCCGGCGATGGTGCCGTTGATCCCCTCGCGTGCGATCAGCAGCGAGCCGGTGATGCCATGTTCGGCACACAACGCCTTCAGCGCGGGGCGCAGGCCATCGGGGTCGTCGAACGGGGTGAAGTGATAGAGAGCAGCGAGGATATACATGCGCCGCCCTCTACGCCTGTGACGCCATGGAAACAAGGG
>JAOXSC010000198.1 GCA_025800215.1 Marinibacterium sp. | reverse complement strand
CCATACGGACACTAGCACCTGAAGCTAGCGCGTCTACCAATTCCGCCACCTGGGCAGGTGTCGTGGAGGGGCGTTTAAGCCTCTGGGCGGGGGGTGTCAAACGGTTTCTGGAGATTTTTCGACCTTTGGGCAAAATAATTTCCGCGCGGTGTTTCCGACGGGGGTGCGCGCGGCGCGGACCGGGGTGCAAGACTGCGCTGTCGCGGCGTTTTTGCGCCTTGAGGCAGGCCCGAGGGGGCGGTATTCCAAACGCGACTTGCAATGCAGGAGCGCAGCCATGTCCAAACTTGTCACGATCATCGGTGGCTCAGGCTTTATCGGTCGCTACATCGCCCGTCGCATGGCGAAAGAAGGCTGGCGCGTGCGCGTGGCCGTGCGGCGCCCCAATGAGGCGCTGTTCGTCAAGCCCTATGGCGCGGTCGGACAGGTCGAGCCGGTTCTGTGCAACATTCGCGATGACGCGTCGGTGGCGCTGGCGGTGCAGGGGGCGGATGCGGTGGTCAACTGCGTGGGCATCCTGGCCGAGCATGGCAAGAACAGTTTTGATGCGGTGCAGGCCGAAGGCGCCGGACGGGTCGCGCAGGCGGCTGCCGCTGCCGGTGTGGCGCAGATGGTGCATATTTCGGCCATCGGGGCCGATCCGGCATCCGACAGCCAGTATGCGCGCAGCAAGGGCGACGGCGAAGCCGCGGTTCTGGCGCATATGCCCAATGCAGTGATCCTGCGCCCGTCCATCGTGTTCGGCCCCGAGGATCAGTTTTTCAACCGGTTTGCCGGGATGAGCCGTGTGTCCCCGATCCTGCCACTGGTGGGGGCCGAGACGCGGTTCCAGCCCGTGTATGTGGACGATGTGGCCAAGGCGGCCGTCGAAGCGGTGCTGGGCCGTGCGGCCCCCGGCGTCTACGAGCTGGGCGGGCCCGAGGTCATGAGCTTTCGCGAGCTGATGCAGGAAATGCTGACGGTGATCCGGCGGCGGCGTCTGGTCAAGGGCATGCCGTTCTGGATGGCCTGGGTCATGGCCTTTGATTTCGACATCACCGAAAAGATCAGCTTTGGCCTGTTGCCCAATGTCTTTCTGACACGGGATCAGGTGCGCAACCTGTCGCGGGACAATGTGGTGTCCGACGATGCGCGCGGCTTTGCGGATCTGGGGGTGAAGCCGGTGGCGCTCGAGGCGGTGCTGCCGGAATATCTGTGGCGGTTCCGCCCGTCGGGCCAGTATGACGCGATCATGGAATCGGCCCGCAACCTGCGGTCCTGATCTGCCCGTTCTGATTTTCTGGTCCTGATCCAATTGCGCGCCTGACGGCGCACGCGATGCTGGCGCGGCCCCGCCGGGCCGCGCGTGGGCGCCCGGCATCAGCCATAGGCGTAGATCAGCAGGATTGCCCCCAGCACCACCCGATAGATCACATATGGTGTATAGCTGACCCGTTCGAGGAAATGCATCATCAGTCGCAGCGCCAGCAAGGCGGCGCCAAAGGCCAGCGCGGCGGCCAGTGCGGCGTCGCGGATGACGCCGGGATCGGCCTCGGTCGCGACATCCATGCCCAGCACAAGGCCCGATGCGGCAATCGTGGGGATCGACATCAGCATGGCGAGACGCGCGGCTTCGCGCCGGTCATAGCCCAGCACGCGGGCCCCGGTGATGGTGATGCCCGACCGCGAGGTGCCCGGGATCAGCGCCACGGCCTGCCACAGCCCCATGATCAGCGCATCGCGCAGGGTCCAGTCATTGCCGGTTTTTGCGGTGCTGCCGCGCTGGTCGGCCCAGTAGAGCACGAGCCCGAAGATCAGCATGCTCCATCCGATGACCGCGACCGAGCGCAGCGCGTCGCTGGCCCCGGTCACATGCAGCACCAGCCCCGCCACCACCACCGGGATGGTGGCGATGCCAAGCGCCAGGGCAAAGCGGCCGTCGCGCGTCTGCATGCGCATGCGCAGCAGGTCAAGGCAGCCCCGCCAGATCATCGGCATGTCGGCGCGGAAAAAGATCATGACGGCAAAGAGCGTGCCCACATGGACCGCCACGTCGATGGCCAGCCCCTGATCTTTGAACCCTGCCAGATGTGGCAGCAGAACAAGATGGCCTGATGAGGATACGGGCAGAAATTCCGTCAGGCCCTGGATGATCGCGACAAGAAACAGGTGAAAAAGGCTCATGAGGGTTCGATTCGTGATAAAAGACACAAGCTGTTAAACACGCCCGGTCACGAACTCAAACGCTGTATCTGGGTCCGCATCGGACCTAATTAGCGGAAATTTCGTTGCGTCGCGAGCGTGCCGGGCGCTGATCGGGTGATTTAGGTCAGAAAAAGTGACTTTTATTCCGGGCGCCCATGTTTTAAAGAGCGGCAACACGCCAGACGGGAGACGGAGACATGGCCAAACAGCCGATGCTCAAATTCGTTCAGATCCAGCGAGACATGCCGGAAAAACGTGCCGCCGAGGCGCGCGCCGAGGATTTCCGCGAGATCTATGCCGAATATGCCGATGCCAAGGCCAAGGAACAGGCCAGCCGCTGTTCGCAATGCGGTGTGCCGTATTGTCAGAGCCACTGCCCGCTGCACAACAACATTCCCGACTGGCTGCGCCTGACCGCCGAAGGCCGCCTGCGCGAGGCCTATGAGGTCAGCCAGGCCACCAATACCTTCCCCGAGATCTGCGGCCGGATCTGCCCGCAGGATCGGCTCTGCGAGGGCAACTGCGTGATCGAACAGGCCGGCCACGGCACGGTCACCATCGGATCGGTCGAGAAGTACATCACCGAGACCGCCTGGGCCGAGGGCTGGGTCAAGCCGGTCAAGCCCCTACGGGAGCGCAGCCAGTCTGTC
>JAOXSC010000040.1 GCA_025800215.1 Marinibacterium sp. | reverse complement strand
CCGAATGCGGGCTTGTGGCCATCCTGGATGCCGACAAGGAAGGCTTCCTGCGCTCGGAAACCTCGCTGATCCAGACCATCGGGCGGGCCGCGCGCAACGCCGAAGGCCGCGTGATCATGTATGCCGACAGCATCACCGGCTCGATGGAGCGCGCGCTGGCCGAAACCAACCGCCGCCGTGCCAAGCAGATCGCCTATAATCAGGAACACGGCATCACCCCCGAAACGGTGAAAAAGAACGTCGAAGACGTTCTGGCCGGGCTCTATCAGGGCGACACCGACATGGCGCGGGTGACGGCCACGGTGGACAAACCTCTGCATGGGGCGAACCTCGAAGCGGTGCTGGACGGCATGCGCACCGACATGCGCAAGGCGGCCGAGAACCTGGAATTCGAAGAAGCCGCCCGCCTGCGCGACGAAATCAAACGGCTGGAGGCCGTGGACCTTGCCGTCGCCGACGACCCCATGGCCCGCCAATACGCGGTGGAAAAGGCATCACAAGACGCGGTGAAATCCAAAGGCCGCTCAACCGCAGGCCGCCCCGGTCAACGGGGTGGCAATGTGAAGCGGAAGAAGAGATAAGCCGTGAAATCCAGAATCTCGGATCTCGACGAATTTTCCGACGTTCTAGCCTCTATGCGCGCGCTGGAATTTCACCTTACTGAGTTCGATCAGAACAACGCGGCATGGAAATGGATCGTGATCTCGGCTCACTCGATGCTGCAAGGTATGTGCGTTTGCTATTTGACGCACACAGATGGCAGCGGCGCGCTTGAAAGACGCAGCGAGGAAGAGCTTCGAAAATACCATGCACACGGGTCCAAGGCTGCAATATATGAGCACAAAGGAATCGTTTTGGACGAGCCCGATGTACCCTACCCGGAAAAGCGAATAGCAAACTTCCACGAGTTGCTCAGACGCTTGCCCAAGCCTTACACCGTCTCACTTCCCAAGACGTTAGCGCACATCAGGAACGATCGCCAGTCTCGGCTATTCTTGCTGAACGACTTCAGGAATGAGTATATCCACTTCAAGCCTTGGAACTTTCAGGTGGACCTTTCGGGAGCCCCCCCATTGATCGAAGAGGCCGTGATGTTGTCGAAGGAGATCGCGACAGCACCCGGTTGGAGACGGGTCAACCACTTGGGGAGTATCGGCTTCAACGAGCAACTGTCAAAGATCTTTGACGCGCTGGAACATTTCCAAAGCTCATGTTCTTGACCAATCGCAAGGCGCGACAAGCTTCGAACCCTCAGGGACACATCCGGTGCCACGTTGTCGCTCGCGCATACGCCCGCATCCCGACCTCTCCGCTATACCCCTTGCGCCCCGCCCCCCCTTGGATCATCCTTTGTCCAACCCCGGACCAGACCCATCAACAACAGGATGTTCCATGACAAAGCCCCTTCGCCTCGCCGCTCTGCCGCTTGTTTTGCTGGCTGCGGCCTGTTCGAATTCCGGCGCCAATTATGTGCCCGTGATCGACGGCACCCCCGGCCCGAATTTCAACGTGGATCTGGCCGAATGTCAGCAGCTGGCCGCGTCGCAGCCGGCGCTTGGGCCCGGTACAGGATCAACCGTGGCCACCACCACCGGCGTGGCCGCAGCAGGTGCGGCGATCACCAACAACAAGGGCAACAACGTGCTTGAAGCCGCAGCCGTCGGTGCGGTGGCGGGGCTTGGTGCCGCCGGGCTCGAAGGGCAGCGCGAAAAGGAACGGATCATTCGCAACTGCATGCGCGGGCGCGGCTACAAGGTCGTCGGCTGACCCAGCCCCCAATCCTGAACACGCCAACCCCCGTGCCATCCCGGCGCGGGGGTTTTTCGTGCGTCCGGCCCTGCGCCCGTGGCGCACGCCCTCTGCGCGACCATTGCGCGCGCCCTCTTGACCGAGCGTTTTTGTCGGATTGACAATGCCGATCAATTTACTCAACAAAAGCATCATGCGATCAACGAAGGACGGACTCGCCATGAAATCTCTTTTGCTTGCCACCAGCGCGCTGACGCTGGCCCTGAGCACAGCCGCGCTGGCCGACGAGGCCGTGACCAAAGCGGCGGTGCTCGACACCTATGCCGATATCGCCGAAGCCAAATATGCCGACAGCCTGGCCACCGCACAGGCCCTGCAGGTGGCCGTGAACGCGCTGATCGAAGCGCCGTCGGCCGAAACGCTGGACGCGGCCAAGACCGCCTGGCTCGCGTCGCGCGTGCCCTATCAGCAGACCGAAGTCTACCGCTTTGGCAACGCCATCGTCGATGACTGGGAAGGCAAGGTGAACGCCTGGCCGCTGGACGAAGGCCTGATCGACTATGTCGACGCATCCTATGGCGGCCCGAGCGATGAAAACGCCTTTGCCGTGCTCAACGTCATCGCCAACCCGTCGCTGACCCTGTCGGGCGAAACCGTCGACGCGACCGAGATCACGCCCGAGCTGCTGGAAAGCACCCTGCACGAGGCCGATGGCGTCGAAGCCAACGTGGCCACCGGCTATCACGCGATCGAATTTCTGCTCTGGGGTCAGGACCTGCATGGCACCGAGCACGGCGCGGGCGAACGCCCCTGGACCGACTATGCGGCTGGTGACGACTGCACCGGCGGCAATTGCGACCGCCGCGCCGCCTATCTGAAGGCCGCAACCGATCTGCTGGTGTCGGATCTGGAATGGATGGCCGCGCAATGGGCCGAAGGTGGCGAAGCGCGTGCAACCGTGACAGCGGATGAAGACGCAGGCATTCAGGCCATCCTGACCGGTATGGGCAGCCTGTCCTATGGCGAACAGGCGGGCGAGCGCATGCGCCTTGGCCTGATGCTGAACGACCCCGAAGAAGAGCATGACTGCTTCTCGGACAACACCCATAACAGCCATTTCTATGACGGTCAGGGCATCCAGAACGTGTATCTGGGCAGCTACACCCGCATTGATGGCACCGAAGTGTCGGGCGCATCGCTGTCCGATCTGGTGGCCGCGCAGGACGCCGATCTGGACGCCGAAATGAAGGCCAAGCTGGACACCACCATGGGCGCCCTGGGCGCGATGAAAGAGGCGGCTGATGGCGGGTTTTCCTATGACCAGATGCTGGCACGTGGCAGCGAAGAAGGCGAAGCGCTGATCATGGGCGGCGTGAACGGCCTGGTGGATCAGACCAAGACGATCGAACGTATCGTGGCCGCACTGGGCGTGACGCCGATCGAATTCGAAGGCTCCGACAGCCTCGACAACCCGGACGCCGTGTTCCACTGATCCCGGCCACCGGACCAAGACATCGGAAAGCGCGGCAACATGTTGCGGCGCTTTCCGCCCCCTCGCAGTGGTAAGCCGCACCTATGCCAAAGCCAGCCCACCTTAGTCTTGTCGCCCTCCTGCCATCGCTGGCCCTTGCCGTGCCGCTGGCGGATATATCGGGTGATCCGCATCTCAAGACCGTTCCCCGCAGCGCGGCCGAAACCGCACGCATCGACGCCGTCACCGCGCCCGCCGCTGACTTCAGCGCCCCGCAGCCCTTTGAAGAGATGTCGGCCGGCGCCGCCACCGTGCGCGTGACGCCCAACGCCAATGCGTTTTCGCAGCCATCGGGCAATATCTCGTTCGAAAAGGAACTGGATTTCCGGGTCGGCAACGGTCTCTTCAAAAAGATCTGGGTGTCGTCGCCGTCATCCACCAAGGCATCCGACGGGCTGGGACCGCTTTACAATGCGCGATCCTGCCAGCGCTGCCACATCAAGGACGGGCGCGGGCACCCGCCCGAAACCGCCGATGACAACGCCATTTCCATGTTCCTGCGCGTGTCCATTCCGGGCACCGAAGCCGACGCGGTCCATGGCATCGAAGGCTATATCGCCACCCTGCCCGAACCCACCTATGGCAAGCAGATGCAGGATCTCAGCCTGGCCGGGCACCCCGCCGAATACCGGCTGCAGATCGACTATGAAGAATTTGACGTGCCGCTGTCGGGCGGCGAAATGGCGATGCTGCGCAAACCCAGCTACACGGCCGCCGATCTGGGCTATGGCCCACTGCACCCCGACGCGATGCTCAGCCCCCGCGTGGCCCCCCAGATGATCGGGCTGGGGCTGCTCGAAGCGATCCCTGCGGCCGACATTCTGGCCCATGCGGATCCCGATGATCTGGACGGCGACGGGATTTCGGGGCGCCCCAATGTGGTGTGGTCCAGCGAATATGACCAGCCCATGCTGGGGCGCTTCGGGCTCAAGGCCGGATCGCCCACGGTGAACCACCAGTCAGCCGGAGCCTTTGCCGGGGACATCGGCATTTCCAACCCGCTCTTTCCCGACCCCTGGGGCGAATGCACCGAAACCCAGAGCATGTGCCGCGCCGCCCCCCATGGCGATCAGGATGATCGCGTGTTCGAAGTCGATGCCGAAGGGCTGGCGCTGGTCACCTTCTACAGCCGCAATCTGGGCGTGCCCGCACGCCGTGACGTGGACGACCCCGAGGTGCTGCGCGGCAAAGACGTATTCTACACCACCGGCTGCATATCCTGCCATGTGCCGTCCTTTGTCACCCACCGGCTGCAGGATCAGCCCGAACAAAGCTTTCAGCTGATCTGGCCCTATTCCGACATGCTGCTGCACGACATGGGGCCGGGTCTGGCCGACAACCGCCCCGAAGCCCGCGCCACCGGGCAGGAATGGCGCACGCCGCCGCTCTGGGGGATCGGGCTGACCGAACAGGTGTCGGGCCATACCTATTTCCTGCATGACGGGCGGGCGCGCTCGCTGCTCGAAGCGGTGCTGTGGCATGGTGGCGAAGCACAGCCCCATCGCGACGCGGTGATCGAGATGGACCCCGCAGACCGCGCCGCCCTGATCCGTTTTCTTGAAAGCCTCTGACCATGCGTATTGCTGCCCTTGCTCTGGCCCTGCTGATCCCCGGCATCGCGGGGGCCACCGATGTCACGCCTCTGGTGGATGATCATATCCTGCCGGGCTATCGCGATCTGGCCGCAGACAGCGCCGCGCTGGCGCAGGTTGCGCAGGCGGATTGCCAACCCGACAGCCCCGATCTGCGCGCGGCCTTTGGTGCGGCCTTTGACGACTGGGTGCGGGTCAGCCATCTGCTCTTTGGCCCGTCGGAAACCGAAGACCGCGCCTTTGCGCTGGCCTTCTGGCCCGATCCGCGCGGATCGACGCCCAAGGCGCTGGCCACCCTGATCCGGGATGAGGATCCGGCCGCACAGGATCTGGCCGATTTTGCAGAGGTCTCCATCGCCGCGCGTGGCTTTTACGCGCTCGAATTCCTGCTTTACGATCCGCAACTGGCCGTGCCCGGCCCCTATCACTGCGCGCTGGTACAGGTGATCAGCGCCGATATTGCCGCGCTCACGGCCGATATTCTGCAGGGGTGGGAAGATGGCTATGCCGATCTGATGCGCGGGGCGGGCAGCAATGACACCTATCGCAGCACGATCGAAGCACAGCGCCAGCTGTTTACCGCGCTGAGCACCGGCCTTGAATTCACCGCCCAGACCCGTCTGGGCCGCCCGCTGGGCACGTTCGACAAACCCCGCCCCCAACGAGCCGAAGCGCGCCGCTCCGCGCGATCCCTGCGCCACGTGATCCTGTCGCTTGAGGCAACGCGCGATCTGGCTGCGGGCCTGTCGGAACATGACCCTGCGCTGGATGCGGCCTTTGCCACCGCACTGGATCGTGCCCGGTCGCTGGACGATCCCGATTTTGCCGGGGCAGCCGACCCCATAAAGCGCTTTCGCATCGAAGTGCTGCAACAGGATGTGAACGCGATCCGCCAGATCCTGGCCGAAGATCTTGGCCCAAGGCTGGGCATCGCGGCGGGGTTCAACTCGCTCGACGGGGATTGATGCGCGGGCGCCGGGCGTTTCTGGGCGGCCTGCTGGCCAGCGGGCTCTGCCCCGCGCCGGGCTGGGCGGATCTGGGCGATCCCGCCTATCTGGCAGCCGCGCGCGATGCATCGGGTGCCCATCACCTGTGCGGGCTGACGCTGGCCGGGGGGATCGCCTTTGCGCTGCCCCTGCCAGCGCGCGGCCATGCCGCCGCCGCGCATCCCACGCGGCCCCTGGCCGTGGGCTTTGCCCGGCGTCCGGGTCGTTTTGCCATCGTGCTGGACTGTGCCCTGGGCCGCGAGGTTGCGCGCCTTGAGGCGCCAGAGGGGCGGCATTTCTACGGCCACGGCACGTTCTCGCAGGATGGCACGCGGCTCTATACCACCGAAAACGACTATGACGCCGCGCGCGGGCGGATCGGGGTCTGGGACGTCACCGCAGGCTTTGTGCGCATGGACGAGCTCGCCTCGGGCGGGATCGGTCCGCATGATCTCAAACGGCTGCCCGGCAGCGATCGGCTGGTGGTGGCCAATGGCGGCATCGAAACCCACCCCGAAACCGGCCGGACCAAACTGAACCTGCCCCGGATGCGCCCCAACCTGACGGTGATGGGGCCGGATGGTCACATTCTTGGGCAAAGCGAATTGCCGCGCGACCTGCACCGCAATTCGATCCGCCACCTGGCCGTGGCCACCGACGGCACCATCGCCTTTGCCATGCAATGGCAGGGCGATGTGACAGAGACGCCGCCGCTGGTGGGCCTGCAATCCCCAACAGGCGCGATCACCCTGTTCGAGGCGCCCGCCCAGGACACCGCGCTGATGCAGGGCTACGCGGGCAGCGTCGCCCTGTCACCTGACGCCCGGCAGGTCGCCATCACCTCGCCACGCGGCGGGCGCTGCCAGATCTTCGATACGCGCACAGGGCAGCTCGCAGCGACCAGTATCCTTGCGGATGTCTGTGGTGTTGCGCCCGCACGCGCGGGCTTTACCCTGACCACAGGCACCGGAACGGTGCTGAGCCCCACCAGTCAGACACAACACCCGCTGCAATGGGACAATCACCTGATCGCACTGTGACCCGCGCAGGACGTGGGTAGGGCGGGCTTCAGCCCGCCACCCCCGACCGCGCACAGGCATCCCAACAGGCACCCGCCATCAGCGCCCGCGCTTCATCGCCGCCTTCAGCGCATCGCCAAGCGCCCCGCCTGACGGCTTGCCCCCGCCCTTGGGCTTGCCCGGCCCCGCCGACATCGGACCGCGCGCACGCCCCTCGGGTTTGCGCCCGGCAGACCGCCCTGCGGCCCCGCCATCCTTGCGCATGCTCAACCCGATGCGGTTGCGTGGAATGTCCACTTCGGTCACCCGCACCTTGACCACATCACCGGCCTTGACCACCTCATGGGGATCTTTCACGAACCGATCGGCCAGCTGGCTCACATGCACCAGCCCGTCCTGATGCACGCCAATATCCACAAAGGCACCAAAGGCCGCCACATTGGTCACCGTGCCCTCAAGCTGCATCCCCGGTTTGAGATCGCGAATATCCTCGACTCCATCGGCAAAACTGGCGGTCTTGAAACTCGGGCGGGGATCGCGCCCCGGCTTTTCCAGCTCGATGAAAATATCCTGCACCGTGGGTAGTCCGAACTGATCGGTCACAAAGGCCTGCGGCTGCAGCCCCTTCAACGCGCCGCCCTGCCCCATGATCTCGCCAATGGGGCGCCCACAGCGCGCCACGATCTGGCGCGCCACATCATAGGCTTCGGGATGCACCGATGACGCGTCCAGCGGCTCGGCCCCGTCACGGATCCGCAGAAAGCCCGCGCATTGCTCGAACGCCTTGGGGCCCAGCCCCGTCACCTTGCGCAGATCCCCCCGCGCCCCGAACGCCCCGTGCAGATCGCGATGCAGCACGATGGCATTGGCCAGCGACGGACCCAGCCCCGCCACCTGAGCCAGCAACGGCGCCGACGCGGTATTGAGATCCACCCCAACCGCGTTCACCGCATCCTCGACCACGGCCTCCAGCGCCTTGGACAGGCGCCGCTGATCCACGTCATGCTGATACTGGCCCACCCCGATGCTCTCGGGCGTGATCTTGACCAGCTCGGCCAGCGGATCCTGCAGGCGCCGCGCAATCGACACCGCCCCGCGCAACGACACGTCAAGATCCGGGAACTCCTGCGCCGCCAGCTCTGACGCCGAATACACCGAAGCCCCCGCCTCGGACACCACCACCCGGGTGGGCGCGGGCACCGCCGGTGGCAGCAGCTTCAGCGTCTCACCCACCAGCCGCTCGGTCTCGCGGCTGGCCGTGCCATTGCCGATGGCGACCAGTTCGACACCATGGCGCGAAATCAGATCAATGATCTTGGCCTCGGCACCGCGCAAATCGTTTTTGGGCTGAAAGGGATAGAGCGTCGCGGTCTCAAGCACCTTGCCGGTGGCATCCACCACCGCCGCCTTCACACCGGTGCGAATGCCGGGATCGAGCCCCAGCGTCGCCCGCGACCCCGCAGGCGCGGCCAACAGCAGATCCCTGAGGTTGCGCGCAAAAACCGAAATCGCCTCTTCATGCGCACGCTGACGCAGCTCGCCCAGCAGGTCGATATAAAGCGACACCGAAAACTTCACCCGCCACGCCCAACGGGCCACATCGCGCAGCCACAGATCGCCGGGGCGTTCGGCGGTGGTCTCAAGCCCCGATGCCACGATGCCAATGGCGCGCGTCTCGCCGGTGTCGGGATCCGGAGAGATCTCGATCGTCACCACCTCTTCCTTGGCCGCCCGCAGCATCGCCAGCGCCCGGTGCGACGGGATGTCCGCCCATTTTTCGCGGTGATCGAAGTAGTCGGAAAACTTGGCCCCGCTCTTGTCCTTACCGTCAACCAGCTTCGAGGCGATCATTGCCTCGCCTCGCATGAAGTCGCGCAGCCGCCCCAGAAGATCGGCGTTTTCAGACAGCTCTTCGGTCAAAATATCCCGCGCGCCGTTCAGCGCGTCCTTAGGCGTGCTCACCGCATCCGACAGATACGCCGCCGCCAGATCCGCAGGCTGCGCCGAACGATCTGTCATGATCGCCCGCAACAGCGGCTCCAACCCATTTTCCCGCGCAATCATCGCCTTGGTGCGCCGCTTGGGCTTGAACGGCAGATAGATGTCTTCCAGCGCAGCCTTGGTTTCGGCCTGCGCGATGGATCGCGCCAGATCATCGGTCAGCTTGCCCTGATCACGGATCGAGCCCAGAATGCTCGCCCGACGTGCCTCCATCTCGCGCAGATAGCCCAACCGATCCGCCAGCACCCGCAGCTGCGTGTCATCGAGCCCGCCAGTGGCTTCTTTGCGATAACGTGCAATGAACGGCACCGTAGCGCCACCATCCAGCAGCGAAATGGCGGTTCGGACATGGGCAGGTGGTGCCGCAATATCGACAGCAATACGATCTGCGATACGGGTGTCGGCGGCGGGGCTGATCTGGCTCAACGAAGGCTCCCTGAGTTGCGAGCCCCCGGTCTATCGCTGCCGCCGCGCCAAGCCAAGAGCCGTTGCGCGCCTTGCACCCGGCCCGACATGCGAGGCTCTGCCTCGCGCTCCGAGGTATTTTTCGCCACAAAGAAGCACGAACCCGCCCCTTCTTTGTGGCCCGAAATACCTCGGGGGAGCCCGCAGGGCGGGGGCGGAGCCCCCTAAAAAAGAAAAACCCCCGGCAGCGCCGGGGGCTTTGGTATCATCAGAAGATCAAAGCGATCATTCGTCGCCCTTGAGCGCGGCGCCCAGGATGTCGCCCAGCGATGCGCCGGAATCGGACGAACCGAACTGTTCCACGGCTTCACGCTCTTCGGCGATTTCGCGTGCCTTGATCGACAGGCCCAGACGGCGGGTCTTGCTGTCGATATTGGTGACACGCACGTCCACCTTGTCGCCGGTCGAGAACCGCTCGGGGCGTTGCTCGGCGCGGTCGCGCGACAGGTCCGAACGACGGATGAAGCTCTTCATGCCTTCGTATTCGACCTCGATGCCGCCATCTTCGATCGCGGTCACCTCGACGGTGATGATCGAACCGCGCTTCACACCGCCGGTTGCTTCGGCGAACTTGTCACCGCCAAGCGCCTTGATCGACAGCGAAATGCGTTCCTTGTCGACGTCAACCTCGGACACGACCGCCTGAACCACATCGCCTTTGCGATAGTTCTGGATGGCGTCTTCGCCGCGCTCGTCCCAGCTGAGATCCGACAGGTGCACCATGCCGTCGATTTCGCCTTCGAGACCGATGAACAGACCGAATTCGGTGATGTTCTTGACCTCGCCCTCGACCGGGGTGCCTTCGGGATGGGTTTCGGCAAAGACCTCCCACGGGTTGCGGATGGTCTGCTTGAGACCCAGCGACACGCGACGCTTGGCACCGTCGATTTCCAGCACCATGACTTCGACTTCCTGCGAGGTCGACACGATCTTGCCGGGGTGGACGTTCTTTTTCGTCCAGGACATTTCCGAGACGTGCACCAGGCCTTCGACGCCCGGCTCCAGCTCAACAAATGCACCATAGTCGGTGATGTTGGTGACGCGGCCGGTATGCACCGATTCCAGCGGGTATTCCACGGCCACCAGATCCCACGGATCTTCCTGCAGCTGCTTCATGCCCAGCGAAATACGGTGGGTTTCCTTGTTGATCTTGATGACCTGAACCTTGACGGTCTCGCCGATCGACAGGATTTCCGACGGGTGGTTCACACGGCGCCAGGCCATGTCGGTGACGTGCAGCAGGCCGTCGACACCGCCCAGGTCCACAAAGGCCCCGTATTCGGTGATGTTCTTGACGACACCGTCCACGGCAACGCCTTCTTGCAGGTTGCCGATGACTTCGGCGCGCTGCTCGGCGCGGCTTTCTTCCAGGATGGCACGGCGCGACACGACGATGTTGCCACGGCGGCGGTCCATTTTCAGGATCTGGAAGGGTTGCTTGAGACCCATCAGCGGGCCGGCATCGCGCACGGGGCGCACGTCAACCTGGCTGCCGGGCAGGAAGGCCACGGCACCGCCCAGATCGACGGTGAAGCCACCCTTGACGCGACCAAAGATCGCGCCTTCGACGCGCTGGTCGTCGGCATAGGCTTGCTCGAGACGGTCCCATGCTTCTTCGCGGCGGGCCATTTCACGACTGATGACGGCTTCGCCACGGGCGTTTTCGGCCGCACGCAGGAAGACTTCGACTTCGTCACCAACGGCGATGTCGGGCGCTTCGCCGGGATTTGCGAATTCCTTGAGATCGACACGGCCTTCCATCTTGTAGCCTACGTCGATGATGGCCTGGCCCGCTTCGACTGCGATGACCTTGCCTTTGACAACAGACCCTTCTTCGGGCGTGTCCATTTCGAAGCTTTCGTTCAGGAGGGCTTCGAATTCCTCCATCGATGTCGTTGCCATGTGGCGCGTTTTTCCTAACTGTAACGTTTTTCTGGCCGAGCGGTTGTCTCCGCCGGTCTGGGTTGATGCCCGCGTGGTGCGGATCGTGGATTGGTCGGACGATACACAAAACAAAGAGGGCCGGTGATCCCGACCCTGCTCGATCTCTCTGGATTGCGGCGTTTTCGCCTTGTTCGACGGGCGATCCTATACAGGTTTGCCCGCCCCGATGCAAGCACCCCGGCGCGGTGTGGGGCGGGGCGTCAGATCTCTTCGCCTTTTTTCAGCAGTTCTTCGAACAATTCGCGCTGCAGATCTTCGCTGTCACCGCCGCCATACTGCCCGACACCGCTGGAATAGAGCGTCCCATAGGAACTGGCCGTGTTCACCGCCTGCGCAAGGCCAGAGATGAACTGATCCTTTTCCAGCGGTCCGAGCGGGTGGATGAACACCGCCCAGAGCTGCCCCCCGGCCACCGCATAGCGCGCATCCAGGGTCGAATCGAAATTGGCCTGCATCATGCGCATCAGATCCTGCGCGCTCAGATCCGCCGCGCTGCGAACATGGACCATCGCGCGCACGCGGTCGGCTTCGGTGTCGGTCACCACCAGCACGGGCACATCGCGCACCTGCATGCGGAATGCCACCCCATCGGGCTGGGCTTCGGGATCAAGCGCAAAGATGATGCGGCCCAGCCGTTCATAGGTCATGGTCGGTTCGGGCGTGTCCTGCGACTGGGCCGCCACCGTCAGCGGCGCCATCAGCAGAGCGAAAACAAGGGCAAGGCGAAACATGGCGGGATCCTTTTGCAACGGCCGGTTCGCCAAAGGCTACACCCTGCCGATGCGCAAGGCGACGCACGCCTTGGTGAGCATCGCGTGTGCGCACCGCCCCATCGCCCGGAGCGATGCGCCCGATCCTGCAGCTAGCGGTTGTCAAGCTGCGCACGCACGGCCATCAGGCCGGGACGTGTCACCTGATAGGGCCGCCCGCCGCGCGATCTGATAAAGCGGCGTTTGCGCAGGCGCTCAAAGACCGCCAGCGAACAGTCCACCAGAATGTGACCGTCGCGGGTATAGCAGGACACCGCCTGCACCTTGCCATTGGCGCCGCGTTCGAAATGAATCGCGCCACCCTGAGCCAGCGCGTGAAGCACGCGTTGCTCGCCTTTCGAGATATTCATGTAAAATCCGGGGTTCATGCATCGCAAAAACGCCCCGACCGGCCACGCGCGGTCAGGCGTTGGGATCAGATTGGCCCCCAAAACACAGGGGCTCAGCCGATGCGCACAGTCTCTTGCATAAACACTCCATCAACCGGGATCTGGCCCGGTCGTGATGTGGATCTAGGGGCGCGACCCGCCCCTGTCCAGTGGGGCCCGTGCAATTGCCCCCTGGCGTGGCCGGTCAGCCACGCCCAGCATGTCCGGGATCAGCGCCGGTTGCCGACGATCTTGATGGCCTGGGCCAGCACGGTCCCGATGTCGAGATCGCTGGTGTCCAGGATCACCGCATCATCGGCCGGTTTCATCGGCGCCTCGGCGCGGTTGGCATCGCGGTGATCGCGGGCCTTCACGTCTTCGAGCACCGCGTCATAGGTCGTGTCCGACCCGCCCGCCTGCAATTCGTGGAACCGGCGGGTGGCGCGCACCTCGGCACTTGCGGTGACATAAAGCTTTACCTCGGCATCCGGGCAGATCACCGTTCCGATGTCGCGCCCGTCCAGCACCGCACCGCCGTCACGCCGGGCAAAGCTGCGCTGGAACGCGACCAGCGCGGCGCGCACCTCGGGGATGGCGGCCACGACGCTGGCCGCCTGCGCCACATCCGCGCTGCGCAGATCATCACGCGCCAGATCCGCCTGCGTCAGGCTTTGCGCGGCTGCCACTGCTTCGTCACCGTCCCGCACCCGGGCGCCAACGGCGCGGTACAGCAGGCCGGTGTCCAGATGTGCCAGGCCGAAATGCTCGGCAATGCCGCGCGACAGGGTCCCTTTGCCCGCCGCAGCGGGCCCGTCGATTGCAATGGTAAAGCTCATGCCAGTTTGGCCCCAAGTTCAGTCATCAATGGCACGAAGATCGGGAACGAGGTCGCGATCGGCGCGCCGTCATCCACCCGCACCGGCGCCTTGGCCGCCATGCCCAGCACCATAAAGGACATGGCGATGCGGTGATCCAGATGGCTCTGGCATGCCGCGCCGCCCGGCACGTTGCCCGCGCCCAGCCCCTCGACCGCCCACCAGTCTTCGCCTTCGTCCACGGTGACACCGTTGGCACGCAGGCCCACGGCCATGGCGTCGATCCGGTCGCTTTCCTTGATCCGCATTTCCTTGACGCCCGCCATCAGGGTGCGCCCGCTGGCATTGGCCGCAACCACCGACAGCACCGGGTATTCGTCGATCATGCTGGCCGCGCGCTCTGGCGGCACATCGACCCCTTTCATGTCGGGCGAATAACGTGCGCGCAGGTCGGCCACAGGCTCGCCTCCTTCGATGCGCTCGTTCTCATATGTGAGATCAGCTCCCATTTCCCGCAAGGTGGTGAACAGGCCCGCCCGCGTGGGATTCAGCCCGATTCCCGGCACCAGCACGTCCGAGCCTGGCACGATCAGCGCCGCACAGACCGGAAAGGCAGCGCTGGAAGGATCACGCGGCACCGCGATCACCTGCGGGCTCAGCTCGGGCTGACCGGTCAGGGTGATGACACGCTTGCCATCCACCTCTTCGACGGTGATTTCGGCCCCGAACCCCGCCAGCATGCGCTCGGTGTGATCGCGGGTGGCTTCTTCTTCGATGACCACGGTCTGCCCCGGCGCATTGAGACCGGCCAGCAGCACCGCCGATTTCACCTGGGCCGACGGCACCGGCAGTTCATAGCGCACCGGTACGGGATCCGCCGCGCCCACCAGCGTCATCGGCAGCCGCCCGCCCGAGCGCCCCACCGCCTGCGTGCCAAACAGCGCCAGCGGATCGGTCACCCGCGCCATGGGCCGTTTGTTCAGGCTCGCGTCGCCGGTATAGGTCACGGCAATACCCGTGGTCGCCGCCGCGCCCATGATCAGCCGCACCCCGGTGCCCGAATTGCCGCAGTCGATCACCTGATCGGGCTCGGCAAAGCCGCCGACCCCAACGCCATGCACCGACCAGTCGCCGGGCCCGTGCTGGATCACCTCGGCGCCAAAGGCGCGCATGGCCTTGGCGGTGTCGATCACGTCTTCGCCTTCAAGCAGGCCGGTGATGCGGGTTTCGCCCACCGCCATCGCCCCCAGGATCAGCGACCGGTGCGAGATCGACTTGTCGCCCGGCACCTCGGCCACGCCGCTCAGCGGGCCCGCAGGCAATGAGGTCATCGGCATCGGGGTTCCGTGTCCGGACATGGCAGCACCTTTTCCTGTCATTCGTCCCAGCTAGTAGCCAATCGCCCGCAGACGGTCCAGCGGCAATGCGGGCAGGCCAATGCCCCAGCCCCCCTTGACGCCGGGATGATACGTTATAACGTAACGCCGCAAGACACCAAGCACCGGATACCCCATGACCCGAAACCTTGGCGAAACCACGCTGCCCCGCCGCCGCCGCGCCCAGGATCCCATGCGCGCCTATGATGCGCTGCCATCCGAGCTGCGCCAGTGGATGGCCAATGCCGCCCTGCCCTGGTCGCCGCGATCCTGCGCGCGCATCTGGACCCGCGCGCGCCAGCGCGGCCTGAGCCGGGATGCGGCCCTGGATCTGCTGACCCGGACCGAACAGCAGATGCTGCGCCGCGACCGCGTGTCAGAGCGGCGCGCCTGAGCCGCCCTCAGCCCTGACGACGAAAGGTCAGGTAATGCGGCACCCGCCCTTCGCGCAGGGCCTTCTGCTCATAGCGGGTCGAAATCCAGTCCCCCCAGGGGCTGCGCCAGTCATCCGGGCGCTCGGCCAGCCAGTCGAACCCGGCGCGCGGCACCTCTTCCAGCGTCTGGCGCACATAATCGGGAATATCCGTGGCCACCCGCAGGATCGCCCCCGGCGCCATCACCCGCGCCAGCGGCTCCAGATGTTCAGGCGTCACAAAGCGCCGCCGATGGTGACGCTTCTTGGGCCAGGGATCGGGATAGAGCAGAAACGCCCGCGCAATCGACGCCGGCGGCAGCACGTCAAAGAGATCGCGCGCATCCCCCGGATGCACCGCCAGATTGTCGACCCCGGCGGCCCGGATCTTGCCCAGCAGCATCGCCACGCCGTTGATATAGGGCTCCGCCCCGATGATCCCCACATCCGGGTTGGACGCGGCCTGATGCACCAGATGCTCGCCGCCGCCGAACCCGATCTCAAGCCAGACCGGCCGGTCGCCAAACCGCGCCTCCAGATCCAGCGGCTGGCGCTCGGGATTGACATCCCAGTCCACCGCACCCGGCGACAGCGCCGCCAGATCTTCATCCAGATAGCGCTGCTGACTGGGCTTGAGGCTCTTGCCCTTGAAGCGGCCATAGAAATTGCGCCAGGGGGCGCCCGAGGAATGTCGCGTCTCACGTACCATGACGCGTCCCTTGCCGCAGCCCCGCCGCTCCGTCAACCCGGCTCAGGCTCTGATCCTAGACCTGCGCACTGGGCCGCGCGCGGATCCGCTCGAACCAGGCCAGGGTGGCGGTATTGCCTTGGGGGATCTGCGCCTGGATCACGCGGGCAAAATCCACCATCACGAAACAGGTGATATCGGCCATGCTGAAGCTGTCGGTGGCCAGATAGGTGCGCCCCTCCAGCCGCGCTTCGAGCAGATCAAGAAAATCCGCCAGCCGCTGGCGCCCACGCTCGGCCAGCTCGGGGATCTGCGCGTGATTGCGCGGCCCCGGTATCGCACGGCCCTGCATCGCGGGATGACTGTTGCGGAACGCCTCGGCAATGGGGGCCCCGCCCTGCTGTTCGGCAATCGCATTCCACCGCGCCACCTCACCCTTTTCCAGCGGGGTCACCCCCAGCAGCGGCGGTTCGGGCTGCAGCGCCTCAAGATAGGCCGCGATCCCCGCATTCTCGGTGATCACCGCCCCATCATCGGTGACCAGCGCCGGGATCGTGCCCATCGGGTTCACCGCCAGAAACGCGGGCGACAATTGCTCCCCTTTCAGGATCGACACCTCGCGAACCTCGGGGGTGATCCCCTTTTCGGCCAGAAACATCCGCGCCCGGCGCGGATTGGGCGCCGTGGAACAATCGTAGAAAATCATGCTCAACCTCTCCTCGGGATCTCGGCCACAGCCTAGGCAGCCCCGACATCAAGGTCGAGCCTGCTTTTCTTTGTGACCCCAAATACCTCGGGGGAGGATGCCGCAAGGCAGCCGGGGGCAGCGCCCCCAACCCAGCCCAGCCTGACACCGGCTCAGAGCGCGGCTTTCAGCGCCTCGACAAGATCCGTCCGCTCCCAGCTGAAACCGCCATCGGCCTCGGGCTCGCGCCCGAAATGCCCATAGGCCGCCGTGCGCTGATAGATCGGACGGTTCAGCTGCAGATGCTCACGGATGCCGCGCGGCGTCAGGTCCATCACCTGCCCCACCGCCGCTTCGATCGCGTCCGGTTTCACGTCGCCGGTGCCATGGGGATCGACATAGATCGACAGCGGTTTCGACACCCCGATGGCATAGCTCAGCTGGATCGTGCAGCGCCCCGCAAGGCCTGCCGCCACCACGTTCTTGGCCAGATAGCGCGCCGCATAGGCTGCCGAACGGTCCACCTTGGTCGGATCCTTGCCCGAAAACGCACCACCCCCATGGGGGGCCGCACCACCATAGGTGTCCACGATGATCTTGCGCCCTGTCAGCCCGGCATCCCCATCGGGCCCGCCGATCACGAATGTGCCGGTGGGGTTCACCCACCATTCGGTGCGCGGCGTGATCCAGCCATCGGGCAGCACCTCAAGGATATAGGGTTCGACAATCGCCCGGATATCGTCCGAGCTCTGCCCCGCATGCGCATGCTGCGTCGACAGCACGATTGAGCTGACACCAACCGGTTTGCCGTCCTCATAGACCACCGACAGCTGGCTTTTCGCGTCGGGTCGCAGATCGGGGGCTTCGCCGGATTTGCGCGCCTGGGCCAGACGGCGCAGGATGGCATGCGCATACTGGATCGGCGCAGGCATCAGCGCGGGCGTCTCGTTGGTGGCATAGCCGAACATGATGCCCTGATCGCCCGCACCTTCGTCCTTGTCCTTGCCCGCATCCACCCCTTGGGCGATATGGGCGGATTGCTCATGCAGCAGGTTGGTGATCTCGCAGGTCTGCCAGTGGAACTTGTCCTGCTCATAGCCGATGTCGCGGATGCAGTCGCGGGCGATCTGCTCGATCCGGCCCATATAGTCGTGCAGCGCGTCCTGATCGCTCAGCCCGACCTCGCCGCCGATCACGACACGGTCGGTGGTGGCGAATGTCTCGCAGGCAACGCGGGCCTCAGGCTCTTGGGCCAGAAAGGCGTCCAGCACGGCATCCGAGATCCGGTCACAGACCTTGTCGGGGTGACCCTCGGACACGGATTCCGAGGTGAAAACATAGTTCTTGCGGCTCATGAAAGTGCTCCATTAGAGATCACCCCACCACGCCAGGAAGCCGTTGTGGCAGGTCATAGACCGACTTAGGCGCGCGCAGCGCCCCGGTCAATGTCAATCGGCATGCCCCGATTGCACGCCGCTGCGGGATCTGGCCCGCACATGGCGCAGGATCAGCCCCGCCAGCAGCAGCGCCAGAAGCACCGCAACCGGGCTATCCCCGCTGCGGCTATAGGGGGGGGCCGGGCGCGCCTGCGGCAGCGGCGCATCGGCAAAACCGGCCGTGTTCAGCGCCACCGTCACCTGAGGCCGCCCCCAGGCATCGAACACGCCCGACACCCCGGTATTGGCCGAACGCACCAGCGGCAGCCCCGCTTCGATGGCGCGCATGCGCGCCTGCACCAGATGCTGATAGGGGCCCGACCAGTTGCCGAACCACGCGTCATTGGTCACCTGCAACAGGAAATCGGGGCGCGCGGTGCCGCGCAGATGCTGGGGAAACACCGCCTCATAGCAGATCAGCGGCAGCGCCTGTCCCGCCGCCCCCAGATCCACCAGCTGCGGCCCCGGCCCGGCGCTATAGCTGCCGCCCTGATGCGCGGCCAGCCCGTGGATCCCGATCCGCGACAGCAGATCGCCAAAGGGCATGTATTCACCAAAGGGCACCAGATGATGCTTGTCATAGCGCCCCTGCACGGCCCCTGCCCCGTCCAGCGCCAGCAGCGCGTTGTAATATCGCAGCCCGTCGCGGCGCTGTGCACCCAGCACGATGGGCACGCCTTTGGCGCGTTCGGCCATCAGCTCGAACACGGATGTCGATTCTTCGGCAAACCAGGGGATTGCGACCTCGGGCCAGACGATCAGATCGGGGCGCGGCCCGGCGGCCGATTGCTCAAGCTGCAGGTTGAAATAGCCCATCGCATGATCGGGGTGCCATTTCAGATCCTGCCGCGCATTGGGCTGGATCACGCGGATCACGGTGTCGGTGTAGGGCACATCAGGCGGTGGGCGCAGCGCCCAGCCCGCCATCAGCAGCGCAGCCATGGGCAGCAGCGCCGGCGCGACGCGCCAGAAGGGTCCGCGCAGCAGCCCTGCCACCGGCCAGCAGACCGCAACCGCGATCCACAGGGCCAGCCCGTTGGGTCCGATCCAGGACAGGATCTGGATCGGCGCGGTGTCGATCCAGCCCTGCGGCAGCCCCGCCCAGGGAAACCCGGTGAACACATAGGCCCGCAGCATCTCGGCCGCGCCCAGCGTCACCGGCAGGATCAGCGCGCGGGCGGGCGCGTCGCGCCCCAGCACATGGGCAAGCCCCGCCGCCAGCCCCCAGAACAGCGCCAGCCCGCCCGCCATGAGCAGCAGTGCAAAGGGCGCCATCCAGCCATGGCGCGCCACATCCACAAGGAACGGTTCGACAATCCAGATCAGACCATGGGCAAAATAGCCCGCCGCCCCAGCCCAGCCCGCCGAGGCCCCCTGACGCCAGCCGGGTGCTGTGGCCACCAGGGCCGCCCAGATCGCCAGACCCAGAACCATGGCCGGTGTCAGATAAAGCGGCGCCAGGCTGCACGCCGCGCCCGCACCGGCGAGCACAGCGAGCCCAAGGCGCGGCCTTGTCGGCAGGCGGCCGAGCCGGTCGGCCAGAGTGGGTCCGATCATTCCAGCGCTTCGGGCAGGCGTACACGCAGGCGCTTGATCCGGCGCGGATCGGCGTCGAGCACTTCGAATTCCGGGCCGTCGGGATGGGGGATCACCTCGCCCCGGACCGGCACCTTGCCCGAAAGCATGAAGACCAGTCCACCCAGGCTGTCGATTTCTTCTTCGTCGACCTCTTCGTGATCGGTCAGCGAGCGCCCGATGGCGGTTTCGAAATCCTCCAGTGGGGCGCGGGCATCGGCCATCCAGCAGCCGGGCGTTTCCTGCACCCAGAGCTCGTCTTCGCCAATGTCGTGCTCATCCTCGATTTCACCGATGACCTGTTCGATCAGGTCTTCGATGGTGACCAGCCCGTCGACGCCACCATATTCGTCGATCACCAGCGCCATGTGGCGCCGTTCGGTCTGCATCTTGGTCAGCAGCACGCCAATGGGCATCGACGGCGGCACAAACAGCAGCGGGCGCAGCATCGCCGCAAGGTCAAAGACCTGATCATGCCCGTTGAACCCATGGGTCAGCGCCACATCCTTGAGGTGGGCCATTCCCACCGGCGTATCCAGCGTGCCGTCATAGACGGGGATCCGCGTCATGCCGCTGTCGCGAAAGACCTGCACCAGCTCGTCGCGGGTGACCGTCAGGGGCACCGCGACGATTTCCGCCTTGGGGATCGCCACATCCTGAACGCGCATGCGCCGCAGGTTGATCATGCCATGCTGCTGGGGTCGCACTGTGGCCGGCGGGCTGTCGGGCGCTGCGGGTTCGGCTTCGGATGGTCCGAAGACATTCAGCACCCGGCCCAGAAGTCCGGCTTTGGGTTTTCCGTTCAAAGTGTTTTGCGCGCTCTGCGCCGCGCTAGAAGAGTCGTCAGTATCGCCCATTACCTTGATCCAAAATCACGCGAGCCCTTGATCCAAGCCATATGGGTCCGCGATGCCCAGATTTCCAAGTATTTCCGTTTCCAACCGTTCCATTCGGTCGGCATCGGCTTCGATGATATGATCATAGCCCAAAAGATGCAGCAGACCGTGAACAATCAGATGTGTTGCATGATCATGCAGCGTCTTTCGCGCAACATCTGCTTCACGTGCGCAGGTGTCATAGGCAATCGCGATGTCACCAAGCGCAATTTCGCCGGTGAAATCGGGTTCGGGCGGCAACGGGGGGCCGCCGGGGGTGTCGGGCGACAGATCCTCGGCCGGCCAACTCAGGACGTTGGTCGGGCTCGGTTTGTCGCGGAATTCGGCATTGAGACCGGCAATGCGCGCGTCGTCACAGCCCAGCAGGCTGATTTCGCATGATGCGGGATCAAGCCCCAGATGGCCAAGCGCGGCCGCGATCGCACGCTCGGCCAGATCCGGCAGGGCCAGATCCGACCAGCGGTCATCTTCAAGGGTGATGTCAAGCGGCATGGCGGTCGGGCACCTTGTTGGACGATGTGCCGGGATCAGCCCGGCACGGCATCGGCCTCATAGGCTTCGATGATGGCGGCGACAAGCGGGTGACGCACCACATCCTTGGAGGTGAAATAGTTGAAGCCGATCTTGGGGATGGTTTTCAATAGCCGTTCGGCATCCGCGAGCCCCGACGTCACCCCGCGCGGCAGATCCACCTGGCTGCGGTCGCCGGTGATGACCATGCGGCTGCCCTCGCCCAGGCGGGTCAGGAACATCTTCATCTGCATGGTGGTGGCGTTCTGGGCTTCGTCGAGCACCACAAAGGCATTGGACAGGGTGCGACCGCGCATGAAGGCCAGCGGGGCGATTTCGATGACTTTTTCTTCCATCATCTTGGCCAGCTGCTTGCCCGGCAGAAAGTCGTTCAGCGCGTCATAGAGCGGCTGCATGTAGGGATCGACCTTGTCCTTCATGTCGCCGGGCAGAAAGCCCAGCTTTTCGCCCGCCTCGACCGCCGGACGGCTGAGGATGATGCGGTCGACCTCGCCCGTGATGAGCATGGACACACCCACCGCCACCGCCAGATAGGTCTTGCCGGTGCCCGCCGGGCCGATGCCAAAGGCCAGTTCATTGTCAAACAGCGAGCGGACATAGGCCCTTTGCGCGTCCGTGCGCGGCTCGATCAGTTTTTTGCGGGTCTTGATTTCGATCTTGCCGCCGGTGAACATTTCCAGCTGGTCGCCCGCGGGCCGGGCACCGGGGGCCGGATCGGCGGGGTCATCGCCGCCGCCCATGCGCAATTCGCGGTCGATGTCGCCGCGCTCGACCTCGCGGCCGGCTTCGAGGCGTTCGTAGAGCGCCTGAAGTACTTCGGCTGTGCGGGCGCGGGCATCGGTTTCGCCCAGGATGGCCAGCTGATTGCCCCGGCGCACGATCTGTACGCCGGTCTGGGTTTCGATCTCGGCCAGGTTGCGATCATATTCGCCGCAGAGGTCGATCAGCAGTCGATTGTCGGGAAATTCCACCAGCAGCTCATGGGCTGCGCTCTGTTCGTCTGTCGGGGTCAGGGCGCCAAGGGCCAAACCGCTCTCCTGTGTTCAAGCTACACGTATAGCGTGCCAAGTTCGGGACGAGCGCGCAAGCCGGGGCGCGGCAATTTCATCGCTTTGAGACATTTGGGCGGGTTTCGCCGCCTTTGGCGGCGACCGGGGCGGGGGCTCTGCCCCCTCTGGCTGCGCCATTCACCCCCGAGGTATTTCAGGCCACAAAGAAGGGCGGTCAGCGCGCCGGGCCGATGGCTTCGGCGGCAAGCGAATTGGCGCCCGAGGACAGGATGCGCACCGGCACCAGGTCGCCCTGCTTGAGGTCCGCGTTTTCGATATGCACCGCGTGCAGGTAGTCGGATTTGCCCACCATCTGGCCGTCGCGGCGGCCGGGCTTTTCGATCAACACCGACATCTCGCGCCCGACCATGCTGTCCTGGATGCGGCGCTGGTCGCGGGTGATCAGCGCCTGCAACCGTTGCAGGCGGTCATCGGCTTCGGCGGCGGGCACCTGTGGGCGCTCGGCGGCCGGAGTGCCGGGACGGGTCGAATATTTGAAGGAATAGGCATAGCCGTACCCGACCTCCTGGACGAGATCGAGCGTGGCCTGGAAATCGGCTTCGGTTTCTTCGGGAAAGCCCACGATGAAATCGCCGGACATCAGGATGTCCGGGCGCGCCGCCCGGATGCGTTCGATCAGGCGCAGATAGCTGTCGACGGTGTGGCTGCGGTTCATGCGCTTGAGGATCCTGTCCGAGCCCGCCTGCACGGGCAGGTGCAGATAGGGCATGAGCTTGGCGCAGGTGCCGTGAGCTTCGATCAGCTCGTCGGTCATGTCATTGGGGTGGCTGGTGGTAAAGCGGATGCGTTCCAGCCCGTCGATCTTGTCGAGATCCCAGATCAGCTGGGCCAGGGTGCGGTCACCACCGTCGGGGCCCGCGCCGTGATAGGCGTTGACGTTCTGGCCCAGCAGCGTGATTTCGCGCACCCCGCGTTCGACGAGGTCGCGGGCTTCGGTCAGGATACGCTCGGCCGGGCGGCTGACCTCGGCGCCGCGGGTATAGGGGACGACGCAGAAGGCGCAGAATTTGTCGCAGCCTTCCTGCACGGTCAGAAACGCGGTGGGGGCGCGTTTGGCCTTGGGGCGGCGGGCGAGGTGGTTGAATTTGTCTTCTTCGGGGAACTCGGTGTCGAGCGCTTTTTCGCCGCCGCGCGCCCTGGCTTCGAGATCGGGCAGCCGGTGATAGCTTTGCGGGCCCACGACCAGATCCACCAGCGGCTGGCGGCGCATGATTTCTTCGCCTTCGGCCTGGGCGACGCAGCCTGCGACGCCGATCTTGAGATCGGGTTTGGCGGCCTTGAGCCCCTTGAACCGGCCCAGTTCGGAATAGACCTTTTCGGCGGCCTTTTCACGGATATGGCAGGTGTTGAGCAGGATCATGTCGGCATCATCGGGCGAGCCGGTTTCGACATAGCCCTGGGTGCCGAGCGCTTCGGCCATGCGCTCGCTGTCATAGACGTTCATCTGGCAGCCATAGGTCTTGATAAAGAGCTTCTTGGGCTGCGGGCTGCTGTCGGACATCGCTGGTTCCTTCGTTCCACCGGACGGCTTTCCCTATACATAGTTGCGCCCCGAAGCAATGCACGGGTTGTTAAGACCCAGCCGTCATGCTGGGGCGGCAACTGATGTCGGGACAGACAGTCATGCGTTTGCGCGCGTTAAAGGATGTGGTGCGCGGTGCCCGCCACTGGGCGGGTCCCGTGGCACTGATCGTGATCGAGGATGAGATCGCGGTGGCCGAAACCTTGCGCCACCATCTGCAGCTGGGGTTCGGCACGCTGCTGGTGCTGAGCCCCGATGCCATCGCGCTGCCTGTCGATCTGAGCGATGACCCCCGGCTGATCCCGGTGCGATATGGCGGCGGTGGGCCCGGGGCGCTGGCAAAGGCGGTCACCTGTGTGGTGCAGGCGATGCGGGATGGCTGGCTGTATTGGGGGTACAATGCCGAATTCCTGTATTTCCCCCAATGCGAAACGCGCAGCATTGGCGCGTTGCTGGCCTTTCACGCGGGCGAGCAGCGGGCGTCGCTGCCGGGCATGGTGGTGGATCTTTATACCGGTGATCTGGCGTGTGACCCCGACGGCGTGACACTAACACAGCCGTTGATGGATGCGATGGGGTATTGCGCCTTGCCCCGGACGGATCCGCGGGGCGACATCATCGACCGGCAGCCGGAAATCTTTGGCGGGTTGCGACGGCGGTTTGCCGAACATGTGCCGCATGCCAGCCAGCGCATCGACCGTGTGCCGCTGATCCGCGCCGGGCGGCGGGTGCGGATGGGGGCGGATGGGCGCTGGCACCCGCAGGCGCGCAACAGCTGGTCCTGCCCATGGCATCGCAATGCCACGGTGGCGATCTGTTCGTTCCGCGCCGCCAAGGCGCTGCGGCGCAACCCGGCGCCGCGCGCGGCCATCCCGCGATTCGACTGGGGCGGGTCGGTGCCGTTTGACTGGCGGTCGGACCAGCTGTTGGAATTGGGAATGATGGAGCCGGGGCAATGGGTCTGACGGCCCCGCACGGGCCGCGCAGGTCTGATCCAGCGGGGCGCGCCTGCGGCGCGCATTCCATGCTTCGTCTGGCGCCCATTGGCGAGCGGCCCGCATTCGATGTGCTGTCCACCGCCAGGCAGGCGGCGCAGTCAGGCGCCGCTGCGGGGCCAGATCACCGGGAACCAGTCTTCGCGCAGGCGCTGACCGGGCTGCATGTCATGACCCGGAAACGGCGGCGAGGTGCGGCCCGGGCGTTCAACATAGCGCGCATCATCCCCCACCAGTCGCAGCGAAAAGGCGCGGCGACGGATGTCCGAGGTGTTGCCGCGCGCGCCATGCAGCGTGCGGTAGTCAAAGGCCACAGCATCGCCTGGCTCCATCGCCCATTCGCGGATCTCCATCCCCTGCGCATCGGGATCGGGCACAGGCATGTACTGGCCCTCATCGGCAAAGAAGCCTTCTTCGCTGACCCAGCGGGTGGGCAGGACCTCTTTGTCCCAGGCGTGGCTGCCTGCGACGCAGCGCAGCGTGGCGTCCTGCACCGGATCAAGCGGCGACCAGAAGCTGACCGTCTGCCGCCCCTGAACGAAATAATAGGGCCCGTCCTGATGCCAAGGCGTGGCCATGGAGGTGCCCGGCTCCTTGACCAGCACGTGATCGTGGAACATCTGCACCTGCTCTGACCCCATCAGGTCGGCGGCCACTTCGGCGGCGGCTGAGGTTTCGATCACCGTCTGGAATTCAGGAATACGCGTCCAGTTGCAGTAATCATCAAAGAACCGCCCTGTTTCGCCCGCCTTTTCATTGTTCGACGCATATGGCCCCGGTGCTGCCATATTGGCGGCCACACCGGCGCGCAGCCTGTCCACATGATCGGCAAAAAGCCCACGGATCAGCACAACGCCGTCGCGCTGGAAATCGTCGATCATCGCCTGTGTCACCAAAGGATGGGTCATGGGGGTCTCCTGCTGTGGAACGCCGCTGGTGTGGCCGAGGCTGAAGGCGGTTTCAATTCATCTTTTCGAAAGCTAGGTATCACTTCATGTTATACCTTTCGCTGCGCCACTATACCTATGTCACCGCCATCGCACGCCATGGCAGCCTGTCGGCGGCCGCGCTCGAGGTGAACGTGTCGCAACCCGCCCTGTCGGCGGCGCTGTCGCGGATCGAAGCGCATCTTGGCCAGCGGCTGTTCCTGCGCCGCAAGGGGGCCGCGCTGGTGCTGACGCCGCAGGGGCGGCATTTCGTGCGCGCGGCCGAAGCGCTGCTGGCGCAGGCGGCGCAGCTTGAAAACCCCGACAGCCCGCAGCCACCGCTGGCGCGGGTGGATCTGGGCTGTTTTGTCGATCTCGCCCCGTTCCTGCTGGCCCCCGTCCTGCAACAGGCCAAGGCGATGATGCCGGAGCTGGATCTGCGCTATCGGGTGGATGGGTTCGCGCCGCTGACGGATGCCATGCTCAAGGGGCAGATTGATCTGGCGATCAGCTTTGATCTGGGTCTGGATGACGGGTTCGAACGTCACCCGATCGGTCAGGCAGTGCCCCATGCGCTGGTCGCGGCGGATGATCCGCTGGCAGGGCGCGACGGGCTGAGCCTGCGTGATCTGCAGGACCGCGATCTGATCCTGTTCGAAGACGGGCTGTCGGTGCAGCATGTGCTGCGCCTGTTTCGCGCGCAGGGGTTGCGGCCCAAGGTGGCGCATCGCGCCCGCACGCTTGAGATCCTGCGCAGTCTGGCCGCGCATGGCATGGGTGTGGGCATCAGCTATACCCTGCCGCCATCGGGCCAGAGCTATGATGGCAGGCCTGTCACGCCGCTGCGAATCGTGGATCCCGGCGCCGCCGAGCCCATCGTAATCGCCCGGCATCGCGACAGCCCGCCCAGCCCCGAGATGGCACGGCTGATCCGCATGGTTGAGGATATGGCGCAGGATATGACAACGGCCCACCCGCTGCTGGGTTGGGCGTAACCCCTAGTCGCCGGACACCCGGCGCAGGCGGATCACGACGTCGACCGATGCAATCTCGGCCCCGTCGGGCGCGTCGGGCAGCTGCGAGATCACAAGCTGGTCCATCGGCGCATCGGTCAGCTTGCCGTCATCTTCCCAGTAGAAATGCGGGTGATCATGGGTGTTGGTGTCGAAATAGCTTTTCGAGCCATCCACCGTGACCTCTTGCATCAGCCCGGCGTCGCAAAAGGCGCGCAGGGTGTTGTAAACCGTGGCCAGCGACACCCCGTCGCCACGGCTGCGCGCGGCGTCGAACAGGCTTTCGGCCGTGACATGGCGATGCTGCCCGTCGCCCACCAGCAATTCGGCCAGCACCACACGCTGGCGCGTCGGGCGCAGCCCGGCCTTGCCAAGCCAGTTGGTGGCGTTTGTCGAACGATCCGGCGTCGCATTGTCCGGCATGGTGGGGTCTCCTGCCTCGATCCGATGCTACATATAAGGGCGGGAGGGCTGCGATTTCAAATGAATTTCACTCGCAACTGCGCGTCACAATGTCGACCCCTGCCGGGACCACAGCGCATCCCCTGCCCTTGCGGGACCCTTGAACCCGGTGCTAGAGGGGATCAGATATTGCGCAAAGACACCGAGGAGACACCCGCAAATGGCCCAATTCCCAACGAGCTTTGACAAAGAGGCTCTGTTGAAATGCGCGCGCGGTGAGCTGTTTGGCCCCGGCAATGCGCAGCTGCCTGCCCCGCCCATGCTGATGATGGATCGAATCACGGATGTCAGCGCCGATGGCGGTGACCATGGCAAGGGTCATATCGTGGCCGAGCTTGATATCGTGCCCGACCTCTGGTTCTTCCCCTGCCATTTCCCCGGCAACGAAGTCATGCCCGGCTGTCTGATGGTGGACGGCCTGTGGCAGCTGACCGGGTTCAACCTGGGCTGGCGCGGCTGGCAGGGTCAGGGCTTTGCGCTTGGCGCGGGTGAGGTCAAGCTGACCGGCATGATCCGCCCCGACCGCAAGCTGGTGACCTACCACGTGAATTTCACGCGCGTGATTGATCGTCGGCTCAAGATGGGTGTGGCCAATGGCCGGGTCGAGGCCGACGGCGAAACCGTCTGCGAAGTGAAAGATATGAAAGTGGGCCTGAGCGCGGCATCAAGCTGAGCCCATGGCCATGGCAACCGGCGCGCGGGCGGATCGCGCGCCCGGCGTCTTGGGATTGAAGGAGTAAGCCATCATGCGGCGAGTGGTCGTGACCGGGCTGGGCATCGTGTCCTCCATCGGCAACAACGTGGAAGAGGTCACAGCCTCGCTCAAGGCGGGCAGATCCGGGATCGTGGCCAGCGATGAAATGGCCGAACACGGGTTCCGCAGCCGCATCGCCGGGACGCTCAAGATCGACCCGTCTGAATTCATCGACAAGCGCACGCTGCGGTTCATGGGTCCGGGTGCGGCCTATGCCCATATCGCCATGCAGCAGGCCATTGCCGATGCGGGCCTTGAAGAAGGTGACATCGTCAACCCGCGCACCGGTCTGGTTGCCGGGTCGGGCGGGCCGTCCACCAGCGCGATGCTGAGCGCCCATCAGACGGTTCTGAAAACCGGCGCCACCAAGCGCATCGGGCCCTTTGCCGTGCCCAAATGCATGTGCTCGACCATTTCGGCCAACCTGGCCACGGCGTTCAAGATCAAGGGCCTGAACTATTCCATCACCTCGGCCTGTTCGACGTCGCTGCACTGCATCGGCAACGCGGCCGAGCAGATCATGATGGGCAAGCAGGACGTGATGTTTGCGGGCGGCGGAGAAGAGCTCGACTGGACGCTGTCCTGTCTCTTTGATGCGATGGGCGCGATGTCGTCGAAATACAACGACACACCCGACCGCGCCAGCCGCGCCTTTGACGCCGATCGCGACGGGTTCGTGATTTCGGGCGGAGGCGGCATTCTGGTGCTCGAAGAATACGACCGCGCCGTGGCGCGCGGCGCCAAGATCTATGCCGAAGTGACCGGCTATGCCGCCACATCGGACGGCCATGACATGGTGGCGCCTTCGGGCGAAGGTGGCGCACGCGCCATGTCCACCGCGCTGACAACCCTGCCCGAAGGCCGCAAGGTCGGCTATATCAACGCTCATGGCACATCCACACCCGTCGGCGATGTCGGCGAGGTCGAAGCCGTGCGCCGCGTCTTTGGCGAAGACAGCATGCCGCTGATCAGTTCGACCAAGTCGATGACCGGTCACGCGCAGGGCGCGGCGGGCGCGCTGGAAGCGATCTTCAGCCTGCTGATGCTGGACGGCGATTTCATCGCGCCGTCGATCAATGTCGAAACGCTCGACCCGCAGCTCAAGCCCAGCGAAATCGCCACCCAGCTGGTCGAAAATGCCGGGCTGGACAGTGTCATGACCAACAGCTTCGGGTTCGGGGGCACCAATGGCTCCATGATCCTGTCGCGTGTCTGAAGGTAGCGCGAGATGACCCAAGCGCTTGCCGGAAAACGCGGCCTGATCATGGGCGTGGCCAATGACCGTTCGATCGCCTGGGGCATCGCAAAGGCGATGCACGAGGCGGGCGCCGAGCTGGCCTTTTCCTATCAGGGCGACGCCTTTGGCAAGCGGCTGGCGCCGCTGGCCGACAGCATCGGTGCCGATCTGCTGATCGACATGGATGTGACGGATGATGCGTCGCTGGATGCCGGCTTTGCCACGCTGCAGGATCGCTGGCCCAGCATCGACTTTCTGGTCCACGCCATCGCCTATTCCGACAAGTCCGAGCTGAGCGGACGGTTCCTGGACACCAGCCGTGCCAATTTCAAGCATTCGATGGATATCAGCGCCTACAGCTTTGTCGAAGTGGCCCGGCGCGCCCATCCGATGATGTGCGACAACGGCGGCACCCTGCTGACGCTGACCTATCAGGGGTCGAACCGGGTTGTGCCCAATTACAACGTGATGGGCGTGGCCAAGGCTGCTCTTGAGGCGGCAACGCGCTATCTGGCCAATGATCTTGGCCCCGACGGGATCCGCGTCAACGCGATTTCGCCCGGCCCCATGAAAACCCTGGCCGGGGCGGCCATCAGCGGTGCGCGCAAGACCTTCCGGTTTTCCGAAAACAACGCCCCGCTGCGCAGCAATGCCACGCTCGAAGCGGTGGGCGGCACGGCGGTGTACCTGGCGTCGGATGCAGGCAACTGCACCACCGGGGAAATCATCCGCGTCGATTGCGGCTATCACGTGCTGGGCATGCCGCAACCCGATCAGATCTGATCTGCGCAGACGGCTTGCCGCAGGCAGGTCGTCGCGGCTTTTCCACCGGACGCGGCTGTGCCACTGTGGCCGCATCGGGGGGGGAGAGGGAAACCATGCCGGTAACAACTTATGTGTTCGATGCCTATGGCACGCTTTTTGATGTGGCGGCGGCCGCGCGCGAAGCGGCGGCCGAACCGGGACATGACGCGCTGGCCGCATCCTGGCCCGCGCTGGCGCAGCACTGGCGCCTGAAGCAACTGCAATATACCTGGCTGCGCGCCATCACCGACAGCCACTGCGATTTCTGGCAGGTCACGCAAGACGGGCTTGACTGGGCGCTCGAGGCCACCGGGCTTGATGGGGATCCGGCACTGCGCCAGCGGCTGCTGGATCTTTACTGGGAACTGTCGTGCTACCCCGAGGTGCCCGCCATGCTGCGCGCGCTGAAAGATGCGGGCATGGCCACCGCCATCCTGTCCAACGGATCGCCCGCAATGCTTGCAGGGGCGGTGCAGTCGGCCGGGATCGGTGATCTACTGGATGATGTTCTATCGGTGGAAAGCGTCGGGATCTTCAAACCCGATGCCCGTGTCTATGACCTCGTGCAGGGCCGTTTTGGCGGCACCCGGCAGGATGTGCTGTTTGTGTCGTCGAACGGCTGGGACGCGGCAGGGGCTGCGGGCTATGGGTTCCGCACCGCCTGGGTCAATCGCGCCGCCGAACCCATCGACCGCCTGCCCTGGCAGCCCGACACGGTGCTTGCCGATCTCACCCCTATTCCTGAACTTGCACAGGCCTGATCCATGCCTCATTTCACCACCAGCGACGGGCTTCGCCTGTATTTCGAAGACAGCCATCCCGGCGACACAGATGCCACGCCCCTGCTCTGCCTGCCGGGACTGACGCGCAACTGCCGCGATTTCGACCCGTTGAAGGCCCAGGTGCCACAGCAGCGGTTGATTGCGATGGATTATCGCGGGCGCGGCCGGTCGTCCTATGATGTCGACTTTCACAACTACAACATCCTGCGCGAACGCCGCGATGCGATCGAACTGCTGGATCATCTGGGGTTGGGTCGCGTGACGGTGCTGGGCACCTCGCGCGGCGGGCTGGTGGCCATGGCGATGGCCGCATCCGATCGCGACCGGCTGAGTGGCGTCATCCTCAATGACGTGGGTCCGGTTGTCGATCCCAAGGGGATTTCGCGGATCATGGCCTATCTGGGCAACACCCCCGCCCAGAGCGATTATGACAGCTGCGCCCGCGCCCTGCATGACGCGATGCAGCCGCAATTCCCCGATGTCCCGCTTGCAGTCTGGCGCCGCCAGGCCGAGATTCAGTTCGACGAAGTGCAGGGCCGGCTTGAGCTACGCTACGACGCGCATCTGCGGCGCGCCATTCTGGAAGCGGCGGCATCCGATGCCGCGCCTGATCTGTGGGTGTTCTTTGACGCGCTGCGGGATCTGCCGCTGGGGTTGATCCGGGGCGAAAATTCGGACGTTCTGAACACCGAAACCACCGCCCAGATGCAGGCCCGCTGCCCCGACATGATCGTGACGCAGGTGCCCAATCGCGGGCATGCGCCGTTTCTGGACGAGCCCCAGAGCCTTGAGCTGATCGGAAAGATCATGAAGATCGCCGCATGACCACCCTGTCGATGATCAATGCGGCCGCCACGCGGCTGATGGGCCATGCGCGCCACACACCGCTGCTGTCGTCGCCCTTTCTGGACGAGATGGCCGGGCGGCGGGTGCTGGTCAAACCCGAATGTCTTCAGCACACAGGCAGTTTCAAGTTTCGCGGCGCCTGGTCGGCGATTTCCGCGCTGCCCCCCGAGATCCGGTCGCGCGGGGTGATCGCCTTTTCCAGCGGCAACCACGCCCAGGGTGTGGCGCTGGCCGCACGGCTGCACGGGGTGGGTGCGGTGATCGTGATGCCGTCGGACGCGCCCGAACTCAAGATCGCCAACACCCGCGCTCTGGGGGCCGAAGTCGTGCTCTATGACCGCGCCAACCAGGATCGCGACGCCATCGGCACCGAGCTTGCGCAGGCGCGCGGGCTGACACTGATCAAACCCTTTGACGAACCCCAGGTGATCGCCGGTCAAGGCACCGCCGGGCTTGAGATCGCCGCCGATGCTGCAGCGCTTGGGGTCACCCAGGCCGATGTGCTGGTCTGCTGCGGCGGTGGCGGGCTGACGGCGGGGATCGCGCTTGCGCTCGACGCGCAGGCCCCCGGCCTGCGCGCCCGCCCGGTGGAACCCGAAGGCTATGATGATGTGGCGCGCTCGCTGGCGTCGGGCCGGATCGAACGCAACGCCACCATGGCCAACGGGCTCTGCGACGCCATCGTCACCCCCAGCCCCGGCGAGATCACATTCCCCATCATGCGCCGCCTGTGCGGTCCGGGCCTTGTGGTCAGCGAAACCGAAGCGCTGCAGGCCATGGCGCAGGCCTTCCTGCGGCTGAAGCTGGTGGCCGAACCGGGCGGCGCGGTGGCGCTGGCGGCGGCTCTCAACCGGCGCGACGACATTCAGGGCGATGCGGTGATCGTCGTGATTTCGGGCGGCAATGTGGATCCCGGCGTGTTCCGGCGCGCCCTTGATACGCTCTGAAGGGGAACAGGATGCAGGTGGCGGATTTTGGCGATGTGCAGCTGCATTATCGCGTCGATGGCGACCCCCAGGGCGCGCCGGTGGTCTTTGCCAATTCGCTTGGCACCGATCTGCGGCTGTGGGATGCGGTGCTGCCGCTTTTGCCCGACGGGCTGAGGATCCTGCGTTTTGACAAGCGCGGGCACGGCCTGTCATCGGCGCCGCCCGCCCCCTATTCCATGGGCACGCTGGTGCGTGATGCCGAACGACTGATGGACATGCTGGACATGCGCGACAGCCTGTTTGTGGGCCTGTCGATCGGCGGCATGATCGCGCAGGGGCTGGCGGTCAAACGGCCCGATCTGATCCGCGCGCTGGTGCTGTCGAATACGGCCGCCAAGATCGGCACGCCCGCGATCTGGCGCGACCGGATTGCGGTGGTCGAAACCGCCGGGATCGACGCGCTGGCCGACGCGGTGATGGAGCGCTGGTTTTCCCGCGCCTTCCGCGCCACGCCCGACCTGCACCTGTGGCGCCGGATGCTCGTGCGTCAACCCGCCGACGGGTATGCAGGCTGTTCGGCGGCCATTGCGGGAACCGATTTCTATACCCCCACCAGCGGGCTGCGCATCCCCTGTCTGGGCATCGCGGGGGATGCCGATGGCTCTACCCCGCCGGATCTGGTGCGCGAAACCGTGGATCTGATCCCCGGATCGCAGTTCCGGCTGATGCGCGGCGCGGGCCATCTGCCCTGTGTCGAGCACCCGCAGGCCTATGCCGACATCCTGAGCGATTTCATCGCGGCCACCGGCCATCTGGCGCCGGATCACTGACCGGGCGACAGCTGAATGAACCCCGCCATCGTCTTTGTTCTGATCACGGTCACGCTGGATGCCATGGGGATCGGGCTGATCGTGCCGGTGATGCCCGACCTCATCCGCGAGGTATCGGGCGGAGACCTCGCCCGCGCGGCGCTTTGGGGCGGCGTGCTGTCAACCGTGTTTGCGGTGATGCAATTTGCCTTCAGCCCGCTTCTGGGCAACCTGTCGGACCGGTTCGGGCGACGCCCGGTGCTGCTGCTGTCGCTGGTGGTGATGACAGCAGACTATCTGGTCATGGCGGTGGCAGGCAGCCTGTGGCTGCTGCTGCTTGGCCGGATCGTCGGAGGGATCACGGCGGCGACCCACGCCACCGCCACGGCCTATATCGCCGACATATCGCCCCCCGAAAAGAAATCGGCCAATTTCGGGCTGATCGGCGCAGGCTTTGGCCTTGGCTTTGTGCTGGGGCCGCTGATGGGCGGCCTGCTGGCCGAACTGGGCACGCGCGCCCCGTTTTATGCCGCAGCGCTTTTGTCAGGGCTGAACGCGCTGTTCGGCTGGTGGGTGATGCGCGAAACGGTCACCGACCAGACCCGAAGACCGTTCGAATGGCGCCGGGCCAATCCGTTCGGAGCGCTGGCCCAGATGCGCAGGCTACCCGGGCTGACTCCGCTGGTGGCGGTGCATTTCCTTTATGCCGTGGCGATTTATGTCTACCCGGCGGTCTGGGCCTATTTCACCCAAGCCCGCTATGGCTGGACACCCCAGACCATCGGCCTGTCGCTTGGGCTTTACGGGATCGCCATGGCGGTGATCCAGGGCGTGCTGATCCGACCGGCGCTGCGCCTTTTGGGCGAACGCCGGACGGTTGTGGCCGGGCATCTTTTTGCGATCACGGTGCTGGGGATGATCGCGGCCATCGCCAACCCCACCGCTACGCTGATCCTGACCCCGCTGGCCGCGCTTGGGGCGATCACGACGCCGGCGCTGACCGGGCTGATGTCGCACCGGGTCGGTCGCGATGCGCAGGGCGAATTGCAGGGCGTGCTGGCCAGTGCCAGCGCGCTGGCGATGATCCTGTCGCCGATGCTGATGACCAGCACCTTTGCCGCCTTTACCCGCGCCGATGCGCCGGTTTATCTGCCGGGTGCGCCGTTTGTGCTGGCCATGGTCCTGATGACGGTCTCTTTGATGCTGTTCCTGCGCTGGCGCGAATAGGCGGGACAATGACAGCATTGACGGGATGAATTTGATCCGATGGATTTGACCCGATGCATTTGACGGGGCCCGCCTTTGCCGCGACACTTGCCCCATGATTGCCTATGTCACAGTCGGCGCCGACGACATCGCCTGCGCCAAACGGTTCTACGATGCCTTTCTGCCCGCGCTCGGCTATGGCCTGCAGCAGGGTCCCGAGGGCCTGAGCTATGCCCTGCCCGCCCCCGAGGGACAGGCGCCAGCGCTGCCGGATTTCTATGTCAAACCCACCTTCGACGGGCGCCCGGCCTCGGCCGGAAATGGCTGCATGGTCGCCTTCGAAGCGCAGCGCCAGGCCCAGGTGCGCGCCCTGCACGCCGCAGCCCTTGCCGCAGGCGGATCAGACGATGGCGCGCCCGGCTTTCGCCCTGACTACGGGCCGCGTTTTTATGTGGGCTATCTGCGTGATCCGCAGGGCAACAAGCTGGCGATTTTCTCGTCCAATCCCGACGAGCCCGGACGCGACGACCCGGCGGGGCCAAAGGGCTGAAACCGACACCACCCGACGCATTCGCGCTGGACGCGGCGCCAGGACATCGCCACGCTGGACCCAAAGCCCCCAGAGGCCCCGATGAAGCTGCAAGATCTCGATATCCTGATCACGGCGCCCCCTGCTCCGGGCTGGGGCGGGCGCTATTGGATCCTGGTCAAACTGACCACCGATACAGGGATCACCGGCTGGGGCGAATGCTATGCCACATCCGTCGGGCCGCAGGCCATGGCCCATGTGATCCGCGATGTGTTCGACCGGCACATGGCAGGCGAAAGCCCCGAAAACATCGAAAAGATGTTCCGCCGCGCCTATTCCAGCGGCTTTACGCAGCGCCCCGACCTGACGGTGATGGGCGCGTTTTCGGGGTTGGAAATCGCCTGCTGGGACATTCTGGGCAAAGATCGCGACCGCCCGGTCTGGGCCCTGCTGGGGGGGCGGATGAATGATCGGATCCGCGCCTATTCCTATCTGTACCCGCTGCCGCATCACGACATTGCCGCCTTCTGGACCAGCCCCGACATGGCCGCCGAAAGCGCGCTGGATCTGGTGACGCGCGGCTATACGGCGGTGAAATTCGATCCCGCAGGCCCCTATACGATGCGTGGCGGGCATATGCCCGGCCTGCGCGACATTGCTCTGTCGGTGGCTGTCTGCAAGGCGGTGCGCGACGCGGTGGGCGCGCGCGCCGATCTGCTATTCGGCACCCATGGGCAGTTCACCACCGCCGGGGCGATCCGGCTGGGGCGGGCGATTGCCCCCTATGATCCACTCTGGTTCGAAGAACCCGTGCCCCCCGATGCCACCGACGACATGGCCCGCGTTGCGCGCGCCCAGCCGATCCCGGTGGCCACCGGTGAGCGGCTGACCACCAAGTCCGAATTCGCCGCCGTTCTGCGCGCCGGGGCGGCCGAGATCCTGCAGCCCGCGCTTGGGCGTGCAGGCGGGATATGGGAGGTCAGGAAAATCGCCGCCATTGCCGAAACCCACAGCGCCCAGATCGCGCCGCATCTTTATGCAGGTCCGGTGGAATGGGCCGCCAATATCCATCTGGGCGTGTCGATCCCCAACCTGCTGATGGCCGAAACCATCGAAACCCCGTTTCATGATGCGCTGATCAGGGGCAGCATCCGGGTCGACAATGGCTATATCCCCGCGCCCACGGCCCCCGGTCTGGGCATCGACATTGACGAAGACCTTGCCCGCGCCCACCCCTATACCGGCACGGGCCTGCATCTTGAGATGCAGGAAGACCCCTGTGACCATCAGACCGGCAACGCCTTTCAGGGCGGTGCGGCCGACTGATCACGACACATAGCCCGCCACCACCTGCAACAGCTTGTACGCGGTGGCCGCGTCATTGCCGACAACGGCCAGGAATTCCTCTTCGCCGATGCGCAGGCAGGTGATGTCGGTTTCGGCCACCATGCTCAGCGCGCGCGGCTCCTGGCGGATCAGCCCCAGTTCGCCCACCAGCGTGCCGGGCTCGACCGTCACGATCAGCTCATCGGCAGCGTCATCCTTGGGCAGGTAGAGCCCCGCCTGCCCGTCGGTCAGCATATAGGCGCCATCCTTGGGCTGATCGCCCTTGAGAAACACGGTGTCGCCTGCCTTGGCCTCGTACCAGCGGGCGCCAAAGGCCAGCAGGCGCATCTGTTTGCGATCCAGCCCGGAAAACAGCGGCGAGCTTTCCAGCGCGCGCATCTTGCGCATCAGATCGGCGCTGGCGGCGCTGTCGGTGTCGGCCTCGGCCACGGTTTCTTCGCTGACGATGCGGCCCTGACGGATTTCCACGAACAGATCGAAGATCTCGGGCGACGCAAATCCTTCGTCGATATAGACCAGCGTGGTGTCGGGCAGCAGGCGGCGCAGGGTCTTGTGCACGGCAATCTTGGTGTCGATGTCATAGCTGTCCAGCGCCTTTTCCAGCACCAGCAGATCCGGCCGCTTGATCGCCGCGCGGCTAAAGGCCAGCGGTTCGGCAAAAAGCGCCGGCACATTGGCCCCGCCAAGCGCGATGGGCACGTCATAGATCAGCCGCAGCACCAGACGCCGGGCGCCATTGTCGATCAGGATGTCGGCGATCAGTTCCTTGATGTCGTCCAGCCGCGCCCCGGCCCCGTCCGAGATCTTGCCGAACATGGCGTTTTCCAGAACCGTCAGACCGGGGGCAAAGGCCCCGTCATCCAGTGGCGCAAAGAGATCGCCAAAGGTGGCCTGCAATTCATGAGAATGGCCATGGCGCAGATCAAGGATGCGGGCCTTGATGTCTTCGGGAAAGGCCGCGCCGACCTGTTCGGCACTGACCAGAAACGGGATCACGAAGACCTGCGGCAGCTCGGGCAGGGACAGGGCGGCAATGCCGTCATCGCGGCTTTTGTCCACCAGCATCACGGCGGTTTCATAGACCTTGGGGTCGATGCCCAGTTTGCGGAACAGCGGGTGATCGGTGCCATCCATGCCAAAGATCTGGCGCAGCATGTCGATCACGTCATGGGTGAGGCGCAGCAGCGTATCATCCAGATCAAGACGCCGCACCAGCGAAACGAATTCCGACTGCTGCTGCAGCGCCTGCGCCGTGATGGGCTGGCGCGGCGTGGCAAAGATCAGGTTCTCAGCCACCGGAAGCGACGGATTATAGCAATCGCGGCGGAACAGGTGCACATGGCGCGTCAGATCCCGCTCGGCCAGCGCCTGCTGGATCTGCGGACGCAGGCGCACCAGCAAAGCGGCCAGATCAGGATGATCGGCGGCGTCGAACCGCTGATCCAGCCCGCGCCGGAACAGCCTGCGCCCCGAACTCAGGCCGTCAATCAGCTCGACCCACCAGTCGCGCAGCGCGTCGGTGTCGGCCAGCCCGACCCGCGCGGGATCCAGCCAGTTGCCCCCCGGCAGGTCGCCGCTGTTGCCCGCGCGCAGCGCTTCGTCCCGATCGGCGCTCTGTTGGCGCTCGGGGGCCGATTTCAGCGGCATCATGATATTGTCGCCAAAGCTGCCACGGAACATCACGGGGCGTGATGACGCCATCCCGATCCGCGCCGCGATCACCCCCTGATGCAGCTGCGACAGATCATGCCCGGCCAGCGTGACCGATCCCTGCGCGGGCAGAACTTCGCGCGACAACAGATCGGCCAGCGCCTGACGGTCTTCTTCGCTGGGCGCGGCGATGCCCACGACGCTGGCGCGCGGCACGGTCAGCGTCATCCCGTCCAGCACCGCATTGCCATCGGTATCGCGCACCGTCACATCATCGACCACCAGATCGCCCACAAGGCGCGGCAGGGTGGCGGGCGTGCCCGTCATCAGGGTTTCATCCACCATGCCGGGCGGGGCAAAGCGCTCGGTCACGACCTCCCATCGCAGGGACATGTCCTGGGTCTGGTTGTAATAGGCCAGCAGCTCTTTCCAGGGCGAGCTGAGATCCTTGTAGGCCGCCAGTGCGGCCACCAGCGCCCCCACGGTCACCTGCCCCTGCAACACCAGAAAGCCGCCCACCGAATAGAAAAAGAACGGGGTGAGCTGCGAAATGAAGTTGTTGAGGAACTTCATGAAGAATTTCTTGCGGTAGATTTCAAAGCGGATGCCAAACAGAACACCCAGCCGGTCGGTGATCTCGGCCAGGCGGTACTGCCAGCCGCCATTGGCGCGCAGGGTCGACGCGCCCGCCGCCGTTTCACCGATTTCGGCCGCCAGCCCCCGCACCTGCTGGATGCGGCTTTTGTTCAGCTGGTTGATCTGGCGCTGCAGGATCGGGATCAGCCAAGCCTGCAGCGGGATCAGCGCACAGGCGGCAAGCCCGAACCAGACGCTTTGCAGAAAGAGGAAGATCAGGATGGTCAGCATCTGCCCGGCCTGCAGCACCGGCTGGCTGATCGCATCGCCCATCAGCCCGCCCATGGGTTCGCTTTCGGCGGTGATCATCGACACCAGTTCGCCCTGGCTGACCCGTTCGAAATAGGGGGACGGAAAGCGCAGGATGCGCGCGATCAGCGTATAGCGGAACCGCCGCAGCATCCGTTCGGCCAGAACGCCCTTCATCGTGTTGATGCGCATCTTGAGCAGCCCATGCGCCAGCACCGCAAGCAGGAATCCAAGGCAGAGAATGCCCAGAAACTGGACCTGGCCCAGGGTGGTGCCCATGAACTCGACTTCGGTGCTCTGGGCGCCGATGGCGTCGTTGATGATGCGTTTGGGCAGTTCCAGCGTCAGATAGAGCAGCGGGAACAGGCAGGCCGTCACCACAAGCAGCACAAGCTGGTCGCGTTTGGAGTATTTCCAGATGAAGCTAAAAAGCGAAGGTTCGATGATGCGACCCCCAGAAATTGCGCCCTGTTGCGATCCGCTATTGCCAGACCGCAGCCCCGTGCCAATAGCGGGATAACCCTCCGGGATGCCGCACCCATGGCCAACACGCACCAGCCACCGGCCGGATCCCGCAGCCTTCTGAGTTTAGACCGCAAGACTGTTTGCGCACAGCAGAAATTCCCCTAAGCTGAAACAAATCCTGAAAGCGTCTGGGAGGATGTCTTGGCTCAGGACTGTATTTTACTGCTGGTGCTTCTGGCGCTGTTGCAGATCAAGCATATGTTTGCGGATTTTTTCATGCAGACGCCCCGGATGCTGTCGGGACGCGGGACGTATTTTCATATCGGTCGCGCGCAGCATGCCGCAGTTCATGCGGTTGGCTCATTTGCGATCTTCATCGTGATGGGGGTGGCCGCCGTGCCCGCGCTTGCGGTTGCGTTCGCGGAATGGGTGATCCATTTCCACATCGACTGGGCCAAGGGGCGCTATTCCGAGCGCCATCCAAAGACGCCGGTTGAATCCGGCTACTGGTATGTCTTCGGGCTGGATCAGATCGCGCATCAGTTCACCTATCTGGCGATGGCGGCGGCCTATCTCATGATCCGGCTGCAGATGGGTTAATCGGCGTCGGGTCCGCTCCAGATGTCGCGCACATAGGCGGTGAAATCCGCGATCTCTTCGGGCTGGGGATGCACGCCCGTAAAGACGTGCAGATAGGACGGCACATAGCTGAGCCGCACCTCCACCGGTTCATGAAGCTGCGCAAAATCATAGCCGATCTGCATGTAATAGAGCACCCGCGCCCGTGTTTCCGCCTCGCGCTCGCCATAGCCGTGGCGCTCGAACATTGCCCGCAGCGCCGCCAGCCGCCTGGCATCGGACTGGTCAAGCTTGCGCCGCACCTCGCCCGATCGGCGGGCCCAGTCGCGCACCGCAAAATCAAGCGAGGTGTCGAACAGATCGGGGTTCACCACGCAGCGATGCACATTGCACACCGCTTCGGTGATGGTGCGCGCGGGCGCCTGGGCCATGCGGATCATCCCGGCGGTGTTCTGCGCATCCCACTGATCCAGCAGCGCATCGAGCAATTGCTGGCGCGACTTGAAATACCAGTAGAAAGACGACCGCGACACGCCCATCCGCTCGGCCAGGATCATCACCTTGACCTGCTCGACCCCGTCACTGACCAGCGCGTCCATCGCCACCTTGAGCCAATCTGCCCGCGTCACCTTGACGTTTCCGGCCAGCGGCTCGGCGTCAGGGTCGTCACGGTGCAGGATCGGTCGGGTCATGGTCAGCTTTCCGGTGGGGCGCCCCCTTGGGCGGTGCGGCGGGCGATGAAGTCATCCAACTGTCCCACCCGTTGGGGGTCGGTTGCAACCTCTGGCGGGGTGAAACCGTCCAGGATGCCCTGCCAGATCCGGGTGGCGCGCTGCGTGGTGTCCTCGGCCCCGCTTTCGGTCCAGGTGCCGTGATTGGACCAGTCCCAGCTGATCGGATCATAGAATTCGGTCTGATAGCGTTCCATCGTGTGGCCCGCGCCAAAGAAATGCCCGCCCGGCTCGACCTCGCGCAGGGCATCAAGGCCGATCTCGTCCGGGCCCGCCTTGGCGGGCGTGCAGAGCTCGGCCAGGGTCTGGACCATGTCCATGTCGGCGATCAGCTTTTCATAGCCCACCGTCAGCCCCCCTTCGAGCCACCCGGCGGCGTGGATCATGATCGTGGCCCCGGCCAGATAGGCGCCCCAGGCGCTGATCTCGGTTTCGTGGGCGGCCTGCGCGTCATTGAGGTTCGCCGCAGAGCCCGCAGCACAGCGCCAGGGCAACCCGATGCGCCGCGCCAGTTGCCCCGCGCCCAGCGACGCCTTGACCTGTTCGGGCGTGCCAAAGGCCGGGGCGCCCGATTTCATGTCCACATTCGACGTGAAGGTGCCATAGGTCACCGGCGCGCCGGGATTGACCAGCTGGCTCAGGGTGATGGCGGCCAGCGCTTCGGCATGGCTGAGCGTCAGCGCCCCGGCCACCGTGATCGGCGCCATCGCCCCCATCAGCGTAAAGGGCGTGACGATCACCACCTGCCCGTAGCGGGCAAAGTCGATCAGCCCCTGCGCCATGGGCACATCCAGCTGCCGGGGCGAATTGGTGTTCACGATGGTATAGCAATGGCTGGCGGCGCGGAACGCGTCGTCACTAAGTCCGCGAAAATCGCGGATCATCTCGAACCCGTCCATCACCTGCGGGGTGCCGCGGGCGAACACGAATGGCACCTTGTCGGACTGCGTCAGCGCCACTTTGGTCATCGCATAGTGGCGCAGGTGCATGGGGATGTCCTGCGGTTCGATCAGCGGCGGGATCATGTGCAGCGCATCGAAATGCTGGGTGATCTGCACCAGTTCGCGAAAACTGGTCAGATCGCCCGGTCGCCGCCCCCGGATCGCATCGCTGGCATGGGGTGCGCCCGCGCCGGGCTGGAACACCAGACGGCCAAGCTCCAGCACCAGATCCCGGTCGCGCACCGCCGCCCGCAGCGGGATCGAGCGGGGCGCGCTGGCCAGCGCCGCGTCCACCATGTCACGACCGATATGGACCATGTCATCATCCGTGACCCGTGCACCGCCATCCACGAAATAGCGCCTCGCCTGCGGGTGCAGCACCTTGATCCCCAGATCCTGCAACACATCAAGCGCGGCAAGGTGGATCGCCTCGATCTCGTCGCGGGAAAAGGCAGGGGCCGGCGGGAACGGGTGGCGCAGCGCGCGATAGTCGACCGCGCGCCGGGTGGCCGGGGCCGCAAGACGGCCGCGCCGCCCGCGCCGGGTCGGTTCGCTCATGCCCGCATCGCCCGACCGCCGGGATCATAGGGCGACGGAGCAATGACACGGGCCGCGCGTTCGACGCCCACCACATGCACGCTCAGCCCGGTGCCTTCCTCGGCCTGTTCGCGGTTGATCAGCGCCATGGCCAGGGATTTCCCTGTATAGTGCCCATAGCCGCCCGAGGTGACAAACCCCACCTTGTCGCCATCCGCCCAGACCGGTTCATAGCCGCTGGCATCGGCCCCGTCGGCGTCGATCTCAAGCGTGACCAGAACCTGCGCGGGCCCGTTGCCATCGCGTTCAGCCAGTGCCGCCGCGCGGCCGACAAAATCGCCCTTGTCCCAGTCGATCCAGCGATCCATGCCGGTCATGCCCGGCGTGTACCCTTGGGTGAATTCCGCCGACCAGATGCCAAAGCTTTTTTCCAGCCGCGTCGACAGCATCGCGTTGAAGCCACATTCGCGGATCCCCAGATCGGCACCCGCCTCAAGCAGCATCCGGCGCAGGGCGATATGGTCACCGGCCCGGCAGTTGATCTCATACCCCTTTTCACCGGTGACCGACATGCGCGCCACGCGGGTCTGCAGCAGCCCGATATCGGCGGTCTGACATCCCATGAAGCGCAGGCCCGACAGATCGGTTTCGGCGACCCGTTCCACGACCTCGTGCGATTTGGGGCCGACCACGGCAAAGCCGCAGATCTCTTCGCCCAGATCGCGCAGCTGCACGCCATCCTGCATGTGATCGTCAAACCAGCGCATATGCCAGCGGCGCAGGTAATAGCTGCCCATGATCCACCAGGTCCCGTCGCCCCAGTTGAGCACCGTCAGATCCCCTTTAAGGCGCCCGGTCTCGCTCAGCATCGGCGCCAGACGCGCGCGCCCCGGCGCAGGCAGGGCCGATGCCATGATCCGATCAAGCCAGGCCTCGGCATTGGGGCCCGACACCTCAAAGCGTGAAAACCCGGTGATATCGAGCAATCCCACCCCTTCGCGGATCGCGCGGCATTCTTCGGCCACGATGTCATGGGCGTTCGAACGCCGCAGTGTCGGCGTTTCTTCGAACCCCTGCGGCGCGAAATAAAGCGGCACCTCAAGATCCCAGCTGGTGCCCCATCTGCACCCCGCCGCCGTCATCGCGTCATGGGCAGGCGCCATTTTCAGCGGGCGCCCTGCCGGAAGCTGTTCATTGGGATAGGTCATCACGAAACGGCGCGAATAGAACTGGCCAGTGGTTTCGCGGATATAGCGGCGGTTTTCGGCAAAGCGCCCATAGCGCGCGACGTCCATGCCATACACATCGGTTTCGGGTTCGCCATGGATCATCCATTCGGCCAGCGATTTGCCAACCCCGCCCCCCTGCAGGAACCCCGCCATCACCGCGCAGGCTGTCCAATAGCCGCGCTTGCCCGGCACCGGCCCGACCAGCGGGTTGCCGTCCGGCGAAAAGGTAAAGGCACCATTGACCCAGGTTTTCACACCCACGGTCTGCAGATCCGGATAGCGTTCGAACCCCAGGGTCAGTTCCTGTTCGATCCGGTCGGTCTGTTCCTGAAACAGCTCCATCCCGTAGGTCCAGGGCGCACCATCCATGGCCCAGTGCTCATGGTCGATTTCATAGATCCCCAGCAGCACGCCCTTCTGATCCTGACGCAGATAGGTGAACCCTTCGAGGTCGACGGTCATCGGTACTTCGAAATCCAGCTGTTCCAGCGCCGGGATCGTGTCAGAGACCAGATAGTGATGCTTGAGCGGCGACACCGGCAGTTCGATCCCCGCCATGCGCCCCACCTGCTTGGCCCAGAGACCTGCGGCATTGACCACATGTTCGCAGGTGATCGTGCCCTTGTCGGTCACCACCTTCCAGCCATCAGCGGTCTGCTCCAGTGCCTCGACCTTGGTGTGTTCGAAATAGTCGGCACCGCGTTTACGCGCGGCCACCGCATAGGCATGCACCGTGCCGGTGGTGTCGACATAGCCTTCGCGGTCGGCCCACATGCCGCCCAGAAACCCATCGGTGGACATGATCGGGTTGAGCTCGCCCGCCTCTTGCGGGGTGACCAGACGGCAGTCTTCGATGCCGATGGACTGGAACACGCGATAGGCCGATTGCAGCCATTCCCACCGGTCGGGCGTTCCCGCCATGGTCAGCCCGCCGGTCATGTGCAGGCCGATATTCTGGCCGCTTTCGGCTTCGATCTGGGGCAACAGGTCGATCGTATAGGCCTGCAGCGCCGCGATGTTGGGGTCGGCATTCAGCGCGTGAATGCCCCCCGCCGCGTGCCAGCTTGACCCCGCTGTCAGCACGGATCGTTCCAGCAGGCACACATCCGTCCAGCCCAGCTTGGCCAGATGATAGAGCACCGACGTCCCCACCACGCCCCCACCGATGACAACAACACGATATTGCGACTTCATGGCCAACGCCCCCGCTGTTCAGTCTGATTGCGGAAAGCGTAGACAGCTCTGTCCAGCCTGTCTAGACAGTGGTGTTCAGAGTGCGTCGGCTTTTTCCCGTGCCGGGGTTGTCGCGGGTGACCGGGCGGGCGCCGGCGCTGCCATCATGGCCACGGCGGTGTCCAGCATCCGGTTGGAAAATCCCCATTCATTGTCATACCAGCACAGCACGCGGATCATGCCGCCATCGGTGCGCCGGGTCTGGTCCGTGGCAAAGACCGACGAATGCGCGTCATGATTGAAATCCGTCGACACCAGCGGCCTGTCCGACACATCCAGCACCCCGCGCAGCGCGCCATCGGCCGCTGAACGGACGGCCTCATTTACGGCCCCCACGCTGGCGTCGTGCCGCAGGGTGACGCACAGATCCACCGCCGACACATTGGGCGTGGGCACCCGGATCGCCGATCCGTCGAGCCGCCCCCTGAGCTGCGGCAGAACCAGCCCCACCGCACGCGCCGCACCGGTCGATGTCGGGATCATGCTCAGCGCAGCCCCGCGCGCGCGATAGAGATCCTTGTGCACGGTATCCAGCACCGGCTGATCACCGGTATAGGAATGGATCGTCGTCATGTAGCCGGTGCGGATGCCAAAGGCGTCATCAAGCACCTTGGCCACCGGTGCCAGACAATTGGTGGTGCAGGATGCGTTGGACACGATCCGATCCGCCGATGTCAGCGTGTCGTGGTTCACTCCATAAACGATGGTCTTGTCCGCCCCGTCGCCCGGCGCCGAAATCAGCACGCGCCCCGACCCGTTGGCCAGATGCCGCGCCGCCGCGTCGCGTTTCGTAAAGTGGCCCGTGCATTCCAGCGCGATGTCGACACCGTCCCAGGGCAGGTCTTCGGGGGCGCGTTCGGCGCTGACGCGGATCTCGCGCCCATCGACGATCAACCGGTCCTGCATCACGCGGATGTCGGCGCGCAGCCGTCCATGAACGCTGTCGAATTCCAGCAGATGGGCGTTGGTTTCGATCGGGCCAAGATCGTTGATCGCGACAATGTCGATGTCGTCGCGCCCGCTTTCCACCAGCGCGCGCAGCACGCTGCGCCCGATCCGCCCAAATCCGTTGATTGCCACCGATACCGTCATCTCTGCCCCTTTCCGGTCTGTGATGCTGCAGCTCCTCCTGCATTCGAATGCGAGCGCTAACACATCACCAACACGGAGTCGATAGCGCTAACATGCGCTCATCTGAATCGTGATCTCAGATCGCCCCCGATTGCCGCGCTAAGGGCGCGACAATTCGGCGGCGAAATGGTCGAGCAACTTGTGCTTGAGAACCTTTCCGGTGGGGGCTGCGGGCAGGTCCTGTGCCAGGATGATCCGCGACGGGCGCTTGTAGCCGGCCAGCCGTTCGGCGGCAAAGGCGCGCAGGGCCTCCGCGTCGGGTCGGTCGGCATCGGACACCTGGCAAAAGGCCACAACCTTTTCATCGCCATCCACCATCATCCCCACCACCGCAGACTGGATCACCTGCGGGTGGTCGTTCAAGGCAGCTTCGACCTCGGGCGGGTAGACGTTGAACCCGCCATGAATGATCAGCTCTTTCGAGCGCCCCAGGATATGCAGGTGCCCGCGATCGTCGATCCGGCCCAGATCTCCGGTGTGCATCCAGCCATCGGCATCGAGCACCCGCGCGGTTTCCTGCGGGTTCCGATAATAGCCCTTCATGATATGCGGGCCACGGGTCAGAACCTCGCCCGTGCCGTCGCCGCCACCGGGCACGCTGTCGTCAATGCGAATTTCGACCCCCGGCAGGGCGGGCCCCACCGAAATGTCGGGATCGCCAATGGCGTTGCTGGTGGCACAGGTTCCGGCGGATGTTTCCGTCATGCCATAGCCGTTCTGGATGGCAACGCCGTAAAACGCCTCGGCCTTGCGTTTCCAGGCCGGATCCAGCGGCGCCGCACCCGATGACACATAGCGCAAACGGCCACCCCGCAGACGGTCATGGCCCTGTTCTTTGGCGTATTGCATCAACAGCGCATGCATCTGCGGCACGGCCGACAGCAGCGTCACCCCTTCGGTCAGGGCAGTGTACAGCCGCTCGGCCGAAAAGCGCGGTTCAAAGCGCACCGGCACCCCCGCATAGACCGCCGCCGTCATGATCGAGGCAAGCCCGAACACATGCGTCATAGGCAGCACGCCATAGATCAGATCACCCGGCCCCATGTCGCGCAGCCGGGCCGAGCTTCGCCCCCCGAAACGGATATTGCCATGGGTCAGCATCACCCCTTTGGGCGTGCCCGTGGTGCCGGTGGTATAAAGCTGCACCGCGACATCATCGGCCACATCCGGCGCGCTGGCGCGCAGCACCATGTGCAGCCGGCCAAAGCGGCCCGACACCGGACCTGCGCCCAGCCGTTCGGCATGGGCGATGGCATCGGGCGACACATCGGATGTCATCAGAACCACCGCCGGGGCCACGTGATCGGTCAGGCGGGCGACCTCGGCTGCGGTCTGGCGGGCATTGATCGGCACCGCCGTGGCGCCCATGCGCGAGGTCGCAAAGATCACCGCCACCACGGCGCAGCAGTTTTCGGCCAGGATCATCACCCGGTCGCCGCGCTGCACGCCATGGCCGCGCAGCAGATCCACCACATCCGCCACCGCAGCCTCAAGATCGCGATAGCGCCAGTCATGGCCAAGCGTGTCGGAAAAGGCCGGCGCGTCGGGCGCGCGGGCCAGTTGAGTATCAAGATAGTGATGCAGTCGCTCCATGCGCCCTCCCCCTGCGCGGTTGCGAATGGGGGCTAGCCCGGCGCGCGGCGTTTGAACACGCCCGACGCCGTGGCCAGCACCCCGCCATCGGCATCGGCCAGAACCGCGTCGGCATAGGCGATCTTGCGCCCGCCGCCGCGATACTGCCCGGTTGCCGTGACCCGGCCAGTGCTGACCGCCCCCACAAAATTGGTGCTGAGGTTCAGCGTCAGCACATGCGAAAACGGCGCGTCCGGCACGCAGCACGAGGCCGCGAACCCCGCCGCTGCATCCAACAGCATCGCGATGATCCCGCCATGCAACGTCTGATTGCGGTTGAGATGGCGCGCCGCAATCTCAAGGTGTATCCGGGGGGCCCCGTCAGGGTCCCCCAGATCAATCTCATAGCCGATCAGCGCCTGCGCGCCGGACCCGATGTCATCGGGTGTGGACAGGCCGTGGTCAGAGCCCATGGGCGCGCCTCGTGCGGCATCGCCGACCGGGATCGGGATGGCGCTGATCGGGGCGCGTCACATGGGCCTGGCGGGTCTTGCACCGGGGCATGGGGCCTCAGTAGATCTCGAACAGACCGGCCGCGCCCATACCGCCGCCGATGCACATGCTGACGACACCCAGCTTGGCGCCTCGGCGTTTGCCTTCGCGCAGGATATGGCCGACCATGCGTGCGCCCGTCATGCCGAACGGGTGGCCGATCGCGATCGAGCCGCCGTTGACATTGTATTTCTCGGGGTCGATGCCCAGCTGATCGCGGGAATAGAGGCACTGGCTGGCAAAGGCTTCGTTCAGCTCCCAGATGTCGATGTCATCGACCTTGAGCCCGTGCCGCTCCAGCAGGCGCGGCACCGCATAGACCGGGCCGATGCCCATCTCGTCGGGCTCGCAACCGGCCACGCAGAACCCTTTGAAGGCGCCCATAGGCTCGATCCCGCGTTTTTCGGCCTCGGCGGCATCCATCAGCACGGTGGCCGCCGCCCCGTCCGACAGCTGGCTGGCGTTGCCCGCCGTGACAAAGTTGCCGTCCCCGCGCACCGGATCAAGCCCGGCCAGACCGTCCAGCGTGGTGCCCGGACGGTTGCATTCGTCGCGATCCACGGTGACCTCTTTCATGGAGATCTCGCCGGTTTCCTTGTCCTTGACGGCCATGGTGGTGGTCATCGGCACGATCTCATCGGCAAACAGGCCCGTTGCCTGCGCCTCGGCGATGCGCTGCTGGCTGCGCAGGCTGTATTCGTCCTGATAGTCGCGCGCCACGCCATAGCGGGCGGCCACAATGTCGGCGGTTTCGATCATGGTCATGTAGATCGCGGGCTTGTGCTCGGCGATCCAGGTTTCGGGCGCATGGCGCGCCTTGGGCTGCACCATCGAGATGCTTTCGACCCCGCCCGCAACCATCGGGCCTGCGCCATCGGCGGTGATCGCATTGGCCGCCTGCGCGATGGATTGCAGACCCGACGAACAGAACCGGTTCACCGTCATGCCCGATGCGGTCACCGGTAGCCCCCCGCGAATGGCGATCTGACGGCCGATATTGCTGCCGGTTTCACCTTCGGGAAAGCCGCAGCCCATGATGCAGTCTTCGATTTCGGCCCCGTCCAGCCCGGCCCGTTCGATGGCCGATGCCACCACGTGGCCGCCCATGGTCGCGCCATGGGTGACGTTAAAGGACCCCCGAAAGGATTTGGCCAGCCCGGTGCGGGCGGCCGATACGATCACGGCCTGTTTCATGTTGCGTTCTCCCTGTTCAGATCTTCGAAGTTGCGGTTTTCCGCCACCAGCTGTTCCAATAGCGGCGCGGGTTCCCAGAAATACGGATCATCCTGCGCCCAGGTTCGAATGTCGGCAAGCAACTCCGGCAACCCCTGCAGATCGGCCCATTTCAACGGCCCGCCATGATAGCGCGGGAACCCGTAGCCAAAGAGCAGCGTCATATCCACGTCAAGCGGACGGCGCGCGATGCCTTCGCCCACGACCTTGGCGGCTTCGTTCACCATGGCCGCCATATAGCGGCGCAAGATCTCGTCATCGGTGAAATCGCGCGGGGTGATGCCCTTGGCGGCGCGTTCCGCTTCGATCAGGGGCATGACATCCGGGTTGGGCACGCGGGCCCGCGCGCCGCCGGCATAGTCGTAGAACCCCTTCCCGGTCTTCTGGCCGAAATGCCCGCCTTCGCACAACCGGTCGGGATAGTCGCATTGACGGGCGCGCGGGTCGATGCCTTCGGCCTGTTTGCGCTTGCGCATGGCCCAACCGATATCAAGCCCGGCCAGATCCGCCACCGCATAGGGGCCCATGGCAAAGCCAAACGCTTCGAGCGCGTCATCAATCTGATAAGGCGATGCCCCATCCAGGATCATGTGATCGGCGGCGGTGCGATAGGTCGACAGGATGCGGTTGCCGATGAACCCGTCACAGACGCCCGCGCGCACGCAGATCTTGCCCATGCGCTTGCCCAGATCGAACCCCGTGGCCAGCACATCCGGCGCGGTGGCATCGCCCACCACGACTTCGAGCAGTTTCATCACATGGGCAGGCGAAAAGAAGTGCAGGCCCAGCACGTCAGCGGGCCGCGATGTGACCTGCGCGATTTCGTTGATGTCCAGATACGACGTGTTCGAGGCCAGGATCGCGCCGGGCTTGGCGACGGCATCCAGCTTGGCAAAGACCTGTTTCTTGACCTCCATCTCTTCGAACACGGCTTCGATGATCAGATCCGCCGCGCCGAGATCGGCATAATCGGTGGTCAGGCGCAGGGCCTCTTGGGTGATCGTGTCGAATTGTGCGGCCGAAATCTTGCCGCGTTTGAGAGCCCCTTCGAGGTTGCCGACGATGCGCCCCCTGGCCGCCTCGGCGGCTTCGGGAGTGACTTCGAGCATGGTGACCGGCAGACCTGCCAGCAGCGCCGATGTGGCGATGCCGCTGCCCATGGTGCCGCCCCCCAGCACCGCAATCGCGTCAAGGGCGCGCGGGGCGACGCCCTTGAGTTCGGGCAGCTTGCTGACGGCACGTTCGGAAAAGAACGCGTGGATCAGGCCTTCGCGCTGGTCCGATTGCATCAGCTCCATGAACAGCTCGCGTTCACGTGCCAGCCCCTGGTCAAAGGGCAGCTCGCAGGCGGCCTGCACTGCACGCACCGCCCAGACCGGCGACATCTGCCCGCGCGCGCGCGCCTTGGTTGCGGCGATGGCCGCATCAAAATCCACCGGCTCGGGGTTGGGCAGATCGCAGACCGCGCGGCGCGGGGCGCCCTCGGCCAGCAGCGACTGGGCATAGGCCAGCCCGATGTCGCGCGGATCGCCATCCTGCACCCGGTCGATGATGCCAAGGCGCTCGGCCTCGGCCGCGCCGACCTGGCGGCCACTGGTGATGATCTCAAGCGCGGCTGACACACCGATGACACGCGGCAGGCGCTGCGTGCCGCCCGCCCCCGGCAGGATGCCGATCAGCACCTCGGGCAGGCCCACCCGCGCCGATGGCACGGCGATCCGGTAATGCGACGACAGCGCAACCTCGAGCCCGCCGCCAAGGGCTGTGCCATGCAGCGCAGACACCACCAGCAGCGGCGACGCTTCGATCCGGTCGCAGACGCCCGGCAGCATCGGCTCCATCGGCGGCTTGCCGAATTCGCGAATGTCGGCCCCGGCAAAATAGGTGCGGCCCGCGCCGCAGATCACCACCGCCTTGGCGCCGTCGGCTTCGGCACGGTCCATCCCGTCCATCAGCCCCTTGCGCACATCAATGCCCAATGCGTTCACCGGCGGGTTGTTCGCCTGCAAAATCGCAACATCGCCCACACGTTCATAGACCACAGCGTCCGCCATGTGCGCCTCCTCCCTCAATGTCCTTCCCTTGGGGCAAATGTGTGTCGCGGCACGCCGATAGATCAAGGTTGATCTTTGGGACGTCGCGTCAGCGGCGCCGCATTGCGCGCCACCCCGGCATCGTGATCCGCCCGGAGACCGCATCAAATCCGCGCGCCGGGCGGCGGATCTGCTAGGGTAAACGCACCACCCCAAACAGGAGAAACCCCATGTGCGATATCTGTGTGATGAGGTCCGTCAAAAGCGCATGCTGTCCCGGCGCGATCTGTTTCGAACCGGTGCAGCCGGTGCCGCGGCCATGACGATGGGTGCGGCGACAACGGCGGCCACGTCAGCCACCCCTGCCCTGGCCGCCGGGCATGGCCGGGTTCTGGATCTGACCCATGTCTATGACAGCGATTTCCCGACATTCTCGGGTGGTTCCGGCATCACCATGGCACAGCCATTCGACTTTGCGGAAAACGGATTCAACCTGTTCAACCTGTCGATCGACGAACACACCGGCACCCATATCGACGCGCCGCTGCATTTTTCCGCCGATGGCCAGTCGGTGGACGAAATCCCGCTGTCGAACCTGATCTGCCCGCTGGCGGTGATCGACATCGCCGCAAAGGCCCAGGACGAAGCCGATGCGCAGGTCACGCCCGACGACATCCGCATCTGGATCGCGACCCATGGCGAGATCCCCGACGGGGCCTGTGTGGCGATGCATTCGGGCTGGGCGGGCAAAGTCGGCAGTGCAGGCTTTCGCAATGCGGACGCGGCGGGCGTGATGCATTTTCCGGGTTTTCACGTCGAAGCCGCCCAGATGCTGATGGAAGACACCGGCGCCGTGGCCCTTGGCGTTGACACGCTGTCGCTGGATCATGGGCCATCGGCCGACTTTGCCACCCACTATGCCTGGCTGCCATCGAACCGCTACGGGATCGAAAACCTTGCCGGTCTGGATCAGGTGCCGACCTCGGGCGCAACGCTGATCGTGGGGGCGCCGACCCATCGCGGCGGCTCGGGCGGGCCGGCGCGGATCTTTGCACTGGCCTGATCAGGCTTGTCCGGCGGGGGCTTTGATGCGTAAGGAGCAAAGGTAAGTTGCGGAGGGGATGAGAGGGCTGCGGCCTGCCCTTCGCGCATAGAATGTCGCCATGCGTATGGAGCAGATCGGATGACCGAAGACATTTTTGCCGCCCCCGGCCGGTTCTGGCGGGGCAACCTGCACACCCATTCCACCAATTCCGACGGGGTGCTGAGCCCCGAAGAGGTCTGCCGCCGCTACAAGGCCGAAGGCTATGATTTCATCGCGCTCACCGATCATTTTGTCGGGCTGTGGAATTATCCGATCACGGACACAAAGCCATTCCGGGACAATCAGTTCACCACCATCCTGGGCGCCGAGCTGCATTCGGGGGCGCTCGAAAACGGCGAGCTGTGGCACATTCTGGCGGTGGGCCTGCCCGAGGATTTTGCGCCCTCCAACAGCCCTCATTTCTTTCCCGTGGAGGGCGCGGAAACCGGGGCCGAAATCGCCCAGAGAGCGCGCGACGCCGGTGCCTTCGTGGCGATCGCCCATCCCGAATGGTCGGGTCTGACCACGGCGGATGCGCGCGCGATCACGGCCGCGCATGCGGTCGAGGTCTACAATCACGGCTGCGCCATCGGCTGCGACCGGCCGCACGGGTTCTACACGCTGGATCAGCTGCTGAGCGAAGGACGGCGGCTGACGCTCTGTGCCACCGATGACGCGCATTTCCACGAACCCGATCATTTTGGCGGCTGGGTGATGGTCAAGGCCGAAGAGAACACTCCCCAGGCGCTGCTTGAGGCGCTGAAGGCGGGGCATCACTATTCCACCCAAGGCCCCGAATTCCGGGGCGTGCATTGGGAAGACCGCCATGTGGTGGTCGAGACCAGTGCTGTGGCCAGCGTGATCGTCCAGGGCCAGGGCTCGGCGGCGGTGGCCGAGCATGGCGAAAGCATGACGCGCACCCGCATCGCGCTGGACCGGTTGCACCGGTCGCCCTGGATGCGGGTGTCGGTGATCGACCGCGCAGGCAGGCGGGCCTGGCTGAACCCGGTCTATCGCAGCGATGGGCCCGGATCGCCGGTCTGATCGGGGCGAAACGGGGGCGGAGGGGGCGCTGCCCCCTCTTGACCCGGTCGGGTCAATTCACCCCCGAGGTATTTGGCGCCACAAAGAAACGCCATTCGTGCCCGGTTTAGTCGGTCAGAGCGGCGGCAGCGCGTGTGTAGGCCTGTTCGGCAAGGGCGAAATCGTCATCTGTCAGCGCCAGCGACGGATAGGTTTTGCCGGCTGATTTGAAGAGCCCTTCGCGCATCAGCGTGGCGTTGAACCGGGCCGCGCGGGCCATGTGGCTGTCGGCCACGTCGCGATAGCTGCGGATGGGTGCGCCGGGGTGTTCGGGCGCTGCGGGGAAGACGAATTCGAAGAGCGTGGGGTCGCCCACGATCCTGTGAGGGATGGCATGCGCGGTCAGTGCCGCGGCGCCCAGATCCATCAGGCGCCGCCCATTGGCACGCAGCCGGTCATAGGCGCCATCGCGGCGCAGGATTTCGAGCGTTTTGCGCCCCGCAACCGCCGCCACCGGATTGCCCGACAGAGTGCCGAGCTGCATCAGCCAGCGATCCGCCCCAACCGCTGCCTTGTCGAAATGGGCCATGATGTCGGCGCGCCCGGCAATGGCGGCAAGCGGAAAGCCCCCGCCGATGACCTTGCCCAGGGTGCACAGATCGGGCGTGACGCCATAGAGCTCTTGCGCACCGCCATAGGCAAAGCGGAACCCGGTCACGACCTCATCAAAGATCAGCACGATGCCATATCTGTCGGCTTCGTCGCGCAGCAGCTGCAGAAAGCCCGGTTCGGGCGGGATGATGCGTTGGAGCGGTTCCACGATGATCCCCGCGACGCTGTCTCCATGTTCGGCCAGCAGCGACCGGATATAGTCGGGATCGTTGAAGGGCGCGATCAGCATGTCGGCGGCCACGCTGTCGGGGATGCCTGCGCTGTCGGGCACGGGCTGGGGAAAGTTGACGCGCCGGTCGGGGGCGAGGCTCATCTGGGCTTCGGCGCTCATCCCGTGATAGCCGCCTTCGAATTTCACGATGCGGTCGCGCCCGGTAAAGGCGCGGGCGGCGCGGATGGCATACATGTCTGCTTCGCCGCCCGAGCTGACATAGCGCAGCTGTTCGGCGCAGGGCACCGCCTGCACGATGTCTTCGGCCAGTTCGATGCCTGCGCTGTTATTGGCAAAGAAGGTCATCCCGCGCGGCAGCTGTTCGGCGATGGCATCGAGCACTTCGGGATGGCCGTGGCCCAGCAGCATCGGCCCCGAGCCGATCAGAAGATCGACATATTCCTTGCCGTCTTCGTCGCGGATGCGGCTGCCCTGGCCGTCGCGGATGACATAGTGCGGATCGAAATTGCCAAAGCCACCGCCGGGCAGAACCTGTGCGGCGCGTGCGTGCCAGTCGGCCTGGCTGAGGGGGGTGGGCATGTGGGGTCTCTCCTAGTCGAGGATCAGCGCGGGCGTGCCAAGCGCGCTGCGGTCGGGGGTGATGCCCAGGCCCGCGCCCTGGGGCGGTGCGATGTGGCCATCGTGGCGGGTGGGGCCGTCAGGGGCAAGGCGCGGCGACACATAGCCCGACAGATCGCAGACATTGAGCACCCGCCCCGGATCGGTGGCCGCCCCCAGATGCAGCAATGCGGCGGTGGTGATGTCCGACCCCCAGCTGTCTTCGATGCACATTCTGGCGCCCAGATGCAGGCACAGGTCGCGCGCCCGGCGCGCCGCCGACAGACCGCCGAATTTCGACAGTTTGATCGCAACCGCATCCATGCAGCCCAGGGCATGGCCCTGCAGCAGGCTGGCGGTATCATGGGCGGTTTCGTCAAGCTTCATCGGCAGGCCGGTGGCCGCCCGCACCCGCGCACAATCGTCGATGCGCGCGCAGGGCTGTTCGAGCATGATGTCAAGATCACGCACCGCACGCCCCACCCGCGTCGCATCAAGCGAGGTCGCGCCGCAATTCCAGTCGCCATAGACCAGCGGCCCCGGCCCCACCCTGTCGCGCACCTGCACAAGCCGGTCCACATCCGTCTGCCAATCGCCTGACGCGCCCAGCTTGACCTGAAACTGGGTGATGCCCGCGCCCTGCGCTTCGGCGGCGATGTCGGCCATGTCGTCGGGCGCGATGCAGGTGATCGAATGATACAGCGGCAGGCGCGCGCTGCGCTGCCCCCCCAGAAGCGCCGACAGCGGCAGCCCCGCCACCCGCCCGGTCAGATCCCACAGCGCCATATCGAGCGCGGATTTGGCATAGACATGCCCCTGCAGCCAGCTTTCGCAGCGCGCCATCAGCGCTTCGGGGCCCACCGGGTCGGCCCCGATCAGCACCGGCGCAAGCTCGGTCAGGGCCGGGGCCACGCCGCGCGCATAGGCCGGCAGGTAATGAGGGATCGGGCAGACCTCTCCCCAGCCGGTCAGGCCCTGATCGGTGTCGATGGCAATCACCACGGTTTCGACCGTGTCACAGGTTTTGCCATCGGACATGTAATAGGTCGCATGGCTGGTCAGCGGTACATGCCAGAGCGACAGGCGGGTGATCTTCATGATGCGGGGCTTTCATACATGGCCACCGGCGCCCCGAGCGCATCGGCGTCGGGATGCACCCCAAGACCGGAGGTTTCAGACAGGTGCAGATGGCCGTCCACATTGCGCGGGCCGCGCCCGCCCGCAATGTCGACGGTGATCATGTCCTGACAGGCCCAGACCGCCTGACAGGCGCTGTCGGGCAGGGTCGCGGCCAGATGCAGTGCTTCGGCATCGGCCAGGACCGAGCCACCGGTGGCCATCACGAACATGTCGATCCCGTGGGCCAGCGCCACATCCCGCATCCGCGCGGCGCGGGTCAGCCCGCCCACGCGGTTGAGCTTGATGCCGAACACCTCGGCCAGCCCGTCGCGGGCGATGCGGGTGGCGTCCTGCAGGGTGACAAGCGCCTCGTCCACGCTGACGGGGGCGGCGTGCTTGGCGCGGATGGCGGCAATGTCATCCAGCGTCTCGCCGGGTTGTTCGAACATGACCTGCAGATCTTCGGTGGCGCGCATCACCCGCAGGGCCTGCTGCCGCGACCAGCCGCGATTAACGTCATAGAGCACGATCTCGCCAGGGCGACGGTTGGCTTCGGTGTCGCGGATCCGGGCGATGTCCCGTTCGACATCGCCGCCGATCTTGACCGAATGGGCCCGATAGCCACGCGCCCGGTATCGGTCCATCACCACGCGGGTTTCATCGGCACTGCGTGCGCCCACTGACGACGCGATGGGCTTTGGTCTGCGCGACCCGCCCCCCATCAGATCGGCGATTGGCAGGCCTGCGGCCTGACCGGCAATGTCCCAGCAGGCCATGTCGATGGGGGCCTTGGCATAAAGATGCCCCGGCAGCGCCAAATCCATCGCCCGTTCCACATCCAGCACGCGGCGCGGATCATGGCCCAGCACAAACGGGGCCATGGTGTCGATCCCCGCACGCAGGCCCGGCCCGTGAGCAGGCACATAGGTATGGCCCCAGGGCGTGCCTTCGCCCCAGCCGACAAGGCCCGCATCGGTGTCGAGCCGCACGAATGTGGCATCCAGCACATCGAATTTCAGACGCCCGCCCGACAGCCAATAGGGATGCTCAAGCGGCAGGTCTTGGCGATAGACGGTGATGCGGGTGATCTTCATCGGTCGCCCCCCGCCTGCGGCGGCAGATCTTTGGGCCAGGTCCCAGGGGCGCGCCGCGCGCGGGTCACGGGATCACCACGATATTACCGGTGTGGCGCTTGTCGATAAAGGCAGACTGGGCCGCATGCAGATCGCAAAGCGGATAGGTCGCGGCCAGCACCGGCGTGATCTCGCCCCGTTCGATATAGCCCACGACATCGCGCAGGACATGCCGCGCGATCACGGTCGAGCCGGTAAAGGTCAGATCCCGCAGGTACAAGGTGCGCAGATCCAGCGGCACCACCGGCCCCGCAATGGCCCCCGAGCAGGTATAGCGCCCGCCGCGTTCCAGCACGTCGATCAGCCGGGGCCAGTCCGGCCCACCCACCACATCCGCGACGACCGTCACCGCGTCGTCGCCCAGGGCGGCGCGCAGATCTTCGGGCGCGCGCGGCAGGATACGATCAGGCCCAAGCGCGGCCACCGCATCATGTTTGGCGGGCGATGCCATGGCGATCACCCGCGCACCGCGCCGCCGTGCCAGCTGCACCAGCGCCCCGCCCACCCCGCCCGAGGCGCCGGGCACCAGAACGGTATCATCCGCCCCCACATCGGCACGCACCAGCATGCCTTCGGCGGTGGTATAGCTGCACTGGAAGGTGGCCAGTTCGGCATCGCCAAGCGGGCTGTTCACGACGGCCACGCCTCGGTGATCGGCCTTGGTGTACTGGGCAAACCCTCCGTCCATCTCCGACCCGAAATAGCGCACGCCGGATGTGTTGTCGGGCTCCGACCAGTCACGCTGCCAGCCATCGACGATGACACGCTGGCCCATCAGCGCCTCGGGCGCGCCGGGGCCAAGCGCCACCACGCGCCCCACCGCATCCGCGCCCTGAATGCGCGGAAAGCTCAGCGGGCGCCCGCCCCAGCTGGGATCATCTTCGCCCACCGCATCATAGGCCGCGCCGGTGGTCGCGGCGTCCACGGTTTTGGAATACCAGCCGGATCGGGTGTTCACATCGGTGTTGTTCAGCCCGCAGGCCCCCACCCGGATCAGCACCTCGTTCGGGCCGGGTTGCGGTGTCGGCCAATCGCGGTGAAAGACCAGCTTGTCCAGATCGCCATGACCGGTCAGCACCATGGCCTGCATGGTGTCGGGGATAGGGGTATCGGGGGTGGACATGGGGATGCTCCTTTCGGCGCTATTGGGCGGCCACGGCACGCGCATCGGCGCGCGGCAGCAGGCTTTGCGGATCATAGGCGGGCGCGCCCAGCACCCGCGCCGCGCGGGGCTGGCCGTGGATGATGACCTCAAGCCCGGTGCCCGGTCGGGCGGCGTCGGGTCTGAGATAGGCAAAGGCCAGGATCCGCCCCACACAATGCCCATAGGCGACCGACGCCGTGGATCCCACCACCACGCCATCCATCAGCACCGCTTCGCCGCCATGGCCATCGACCACCCCGTCGGGCTCGATATCAAGATAGGCGCAGATCCAGGGCAGAGCGTCGGCCCCGGCGCTGGCGCGGGTCGGTTCGGCGCCCAGAAACGCCTTGTCGAGCTGCACAAAGCGCATCACATCGGCCTCGGGCAGGGTGACTTCGTTGGTCAGCTCTCCGGCACCCTTGAAGCCTTTTTCCATGCGCAGCGCGTTCATGGCAAAAGACCCGTAATCGGCGATTCCATGCGCGACGCCCGCCGCCCAGAGCGCATCGTAAACCGCCAGCATCGCGTCGCGTGGCATGTG
>JAOXSC010000190.1 GCA_025800215.1 Marinibacterium sp. | reverse complement strand
ATGACCAAGCTGGCGAAATATTCGCAGGAACTTTACGGCGGGCTTGAAGCCGAAACCGGCGTGGCCACCGGGTTTAAGCGCAATGGATCCATTACCGTTGCCCTGACCGAAGAGCGCAAGGAAGAGATCTATCGCCAGGCGGCCATGGCGCGCGCCTTTGGGGTTGAGGTCGAAGAGATTTCCAATGAGCGCGTACAGGAGATGTATCCGCATCTGAATCTGGATGGGGTCAAGGGCGCCGTGTATCTGCCATTGGATGGGCAGGGCGATCCAGCCAATATTGCGCTGGCGCTGGCCAAGGGCGCGCGGCAGATGGGGGCCAAGGTGCATGAACGCATCAAGGTTACTGGCATCGCCAAACAGGGCCGCCGCGTCAGCGGGGTCGACTGGATCAGCGATGATGGTGCTCATCAGGGTCATATCGCCTGTGACATGATCGTGAACTGCGCTGGTATGTGGGGGCACGAGGTGGGGCGCATGGCGGGCACCAACGTCCCGCTTCAGGCCTGTGAGCATTTCTATATCGTGACCGAAAACATCCCGTCGCTCACCCAGATGCCGGTGCTGCGCGTACCCGATGAATGCGCCTATTACAAGGAAGACGCCGGAAAAATCCTGTTGGGCGCCTTTGAGCCCAAGGCCAAGCCATGGGGTATGAAGGGCATCCCCGACAGTTTCGAATATGACCAGCTGCCCGAGGATTTCGACCATTTCGAGCCCATCCTCGAAGCCGCCTGCAACCGGGTGCCGATGCTGGCTGAGGCGGGGATTCATACGTTCTTTAACGGGCCGGAGAGTTTCACGCCGGATGATGCCTATCACCTTGGGCTGGCGCCCGAAATGGATAATGTCTGGGTGGCCGCCGGGTTCAACTCGATCGGGATTCAGTCGGCAGGTGGCGCTGGTATGGCGCTGGCCGAATGGATGGATAGCGGCGAGAAACCCTTTGATCTGGGCGATGTGGACATCGCGCGCATGCAGCCCTTTCAGGGCAACAAGCGCTATCTGGAAGAACGGGCCAGCGAAACGCTGGGCCTGCTTTATGCCGATCATTTCCCCTATCGCCAAAAGGCCACCGCGCGCGGGGTGCGCCGCACGCCGCTGCACGAACATCTCAGGGCGCAGGGGGCCGTCTTTGGCGAATTCGCCGGGTGGGAGCGCGCCAACTGGTTCGCCCGACCGGGGCAAGAGGCCGAATACCGTTATTCCTGGAAACGGCAGAATTTCTTTGACAATGTCGCGCGCGAACACGCCGCCATCCGCAATGGGGTGGGCATGTATGACATGTCGTCCTTTGGCAAGATCCGCGTCGAAGGGCGCGACGCGACGGCGTTTCTCAACCATGTGGGGGGCGGGCAGTATGACGTGCCGGTGGGCAAGATCGTCTATACCCAGTTCCTCAACCCCCGTGGCGGGATCGAAGCGGATGTGACCATCACCCGCCTGTCCGAAACCGCCTATCTGGTGGTGACCCCGGCAGCGACACGGCTGGCCGACGAAACCTGGATGCGCCGCCACCAGGGCGATTTCAACGTGGTCATCACCGATGTCACCGCAGGCGAAGCCGTGCTGGCCGTGATGGGCCCACAATCACGTGCCCTGCTGCAGGCGGTGTCGCCCAACGACTTTTCCAACGCGGCCAACCCTTTTGGCACCGCGCAGGAGATCGAGCTGGGCCTTGGCCTCGCCCGTGTGCACCGCGTGACCTATGTGGGTGAACTTGGATGGGAGGTCTATGTCTCGTCGGACATGGCCGCGCATGCGTTCGAAACCCTGCATGACGCGGGTCAGGATCTGGGGCTGACGCTGTGCGGGATGCACATGATGGACAGCTGCCGCATCGAAAAGGGCTTTCGCCATTTCGGCCATGACATCACCTCGGAAGATCACGTGCTCGAGGCCGGCCTGGGCTTTGCGGTCAAGACCGACAAGCCCGATTTCATCGGCCGTGACGCGGTGCTGCGCAAGAAAGACACCGGGCTCGACAACCGCCTGCTGCAGTTCCGCCTGACCGATCCCGAACCGCTGCTCTATCACAATGAACCGGTGCTCAGGGATGGCGAGATCGTGGGCTTTCTGAGCTCGGGCGCCTATGGGCACCATCTGGGGGCGGCGATGGGGCTGGGCTATGTGCCATGTTCCGGCGAAAGCGCGGCGGATGTTCTGGCCTCGACCTATGAAATCGACGTAATGGGCACCCGCGTGCGGGCCGAAGCATCGCTGAAACCGCTTTATGATCCCAAATCCGAGCGTGTCCGGATGTGATCACGCCCAGTGCGACAGCGTCATTGCCGTGGCGATCCCCACGGTGATGGCCATGCGGCGATTGTCGCGCCGCCGGTCTGCGGGCACCAGCCGGGCCAGTTCCAGATGCAGACCGGCTGCGATGGCGGCAGGAAAAAGCACGATCACCAGTGCCGACAGCCAGCCCGCATTCAGCACCGTGCCCACAAAGAGCACCCCGTAGATCAGGATGATACCGGGCACAAAGATCCCCATCAGATCGACAAAACAGCCGATATGCTCGCGCCGGTCCCGCCGCCCCACCGCGCGCAGCCAGTCGACCCCCAGGATCAGGGCATAGGCCCAGCACAGATTGCTGAGCGCCATCAGAATGAGCGATGGGGCGGGCATGGGCACGGGATCCGGGTTTCTCGGACCAGCATGTGCCCCCTTTGCCCCCGCTGACAAGCCCCGCCGCGATCGCGTCTGCCCGCCCATCGCGCGCAGGTGGCCCCGGCCGGGTGGCCGGTGGGCTTTGCGGGACAAGGTGCATTTTGCAGGCCGCTGTGCGAACGGCGGGATCGAGGGTGGCAAACGAGCTTACAGCGTCCCCCCGCATCGCCCATCGGAAATCGCGTAAGTCTCTAAGACATAGCGTCCCACCCTACTTTCAGAAACGATGCGTACCGCGATAAAATCTGGATCTTCGATACCCATTTTCGTCTGCACAAATGGAATTGCGTATGGTGCGAAATGGTTGCAGAGCATCAGCATGAGATCATCCAAGGTATCGCTGCGGAACAATCCGTCGGGAACCGGATCGGGTTGGATGCGCATCTCTATTCCCTCACCGTGAGCAGGGTGCGACAAGACCCCGGTATCGACCAACCGCCAGCTTATGTCTTGGGCCGAGGCGGGCAGCGCAACCGACACTATGATGCTTGCGAGTACCGCTTTTTTCTTCATGAAGGTGTCTTCCTGGCAGATATTGCCTTGTTTTCTGTTGTGCGCACGCGGGCGGCGCGCAACGGTCAATTCTTCAAGAATGGCTTGTCGCGGGGTTTCTGAGCAACATGCTTCTGTTCATTTTTGTTGGATTTATCATCGGGTTCGCGCTTTCTTTGCGACTTGTTCGAAACCCTCGCAAAGCTCTCATATGGGGCGGCGCTCTGGGCGTCGTTCCTTTGGTACTGCTGCTTGGGCCAGCCAATGCAGCAGTTCAGGGCATCGGCTCGCCTATTTATTTTGCGTTCTTCATGTTTGGGCCAATCATGCTGGTTCCATTTACAGCAAGTGGAGCCGCGCTTGGCATAGCTGGTGCGTCCATTGTTTTGTGGGTCGGGCAGGTGCAGCCACGGTGGGCATCGTGGGGGATCGGGGTATTGATCGTGGGATTTGCCGCATTGGTGACACTTTTGCCTGTCGCGGAGCGCGAGATGGAAAAGCGACACCTCGCCCAGATCCGAGACACGCGCATAGCAGCAATCGCCCGAGCAGATTTCACTGGCTCCTTGGCGGGACACCAAGTGGGTTTCCCTGCGAGCCCCCGCCTGCACGTCTGGGACGATTGTGCGCCCGGCGTTGAAGGTGGGTCGTTCGGATGTTCAACAGATCTGACCAGCTCCGTTTCCACGTTCTCCAAGCCAAGTGACGTGCTCTTGCATGAACGGCGCGACCCCATACGTTTTCAGAGTATCAGCATTTCACCAGTTGAGCACGTTTGCCGCCCAGGAAACGACTTCTGTCTCACGCAAGAAAAGATAGATCATTGGTGTAGCGAAATCCGCCCAGACCAAGCTCTTGATATCTGGTGCCGCGATATACCGGCGATCAGATTTCGACTGATCACAAATGCAAAGCCCGGACCATCTGATCGTGATGAGCCAGAGCTGGCTGCGCAATACGCGAACACCGCACTCGGGCCCGGATGGGTCACTTGTTTCTATAGTCCGAACTCTGCCGAAACTGACAGGCAAGGCGCAAGCTGCACACTCTTCTTTGATTTGGATGATGGGGTCACGGCGTCTTTGTTTTTGCGCCGAACGCAGATCATTGCGGATGATCCTAAGGTACGGGCGACGCTCTCACTCATCCCTGAATACTGGGGCAGTCTCACAAAAGAGCACTAGCATGGCAACCATGCGAGCCGCTGCATTGGCGAACGTGGGCTCTAAACGCAGCATCGGATCGTGTGACCGGTCATACTTACGATGACGGCGGTTCATGCTGGCGATGGTCGGGTGGTTGGGGGGCTGTGGTACGGCCCTGAACTGGCCCGGAGAAACGGGGTTCAAGGCGCATGCCCACGTTCCACGACCGGCAATGCCAGGTCTGTGGACATTGCTGGCATTCGACTGTGGGCGCCTTGCCAGCGCACACGCGGCGCGGCTCGGGGTCTGAGCCGATACGCCTATTGGGGTGAGGCGACAGGCAAGGGCAAATTCAGGACCTTGGCCACCATTTCGCCCTGGCGCGACACGTTCATTTTGTCAAAGGCGACCTTGAGGTATTGGCGCGCGCTGGCTTCGGTAATGCCCGCATTCTTCGCGGCATTTTGCACCGACAGCCCGCCGACGATCAGGGTGACAAGGCGTGCCTGACTGGCCGTCAGCCCGAACACTTTGCACAGGACTTCCTGCCGTGTTTCGATGGGCCGTTCTGAATCGCGGATCGTCAGCACCGCAAGCGGCTCGCTGGCCCTTGCCCATCCCGAACGCATGTGATCGCCCAGGATCGGAGAGACAAAGATCTGCAGGGGAACCAGGCTCTTGTTGCGATCAATCGAAACCGCCTGACCTGATGTGGCCTTGCCTGTGCGCGCCCGCGCTATGACGTGGTCGATGGCTGCGGACAGCTGTCCTTCGCTGGCTGTGTTCGGGACGGCTATTCCATCGACAATTGCCAGACCATCACGATCTTCAAGGATCTCCTGAGCTGTGGCATTGCTGTAGAGGACCTTGGACAACCGGTTCACCACGATGACGCCGATCGCCATGTTGTCGAGCGTATTGGCCGCGACATTCTTTTCGAAATCAATGGTGCCGATGTCCCGCTGCAGGATCACCGCGCGATTGAGATGCGGAACAAGTTCTGTCATCAGATCACAATCGGCCTGATCAAAGCGATTGTGCGATTTGTTTCGCAGCGCAAGGAAATAGGACAGCGAGCGCGTGTCTTCAACAAGGTTCACGCCCAGAGAATACTCGACACCGCCCGGTTCCAATACCTCCTGATAGACCTGGCTTTCGTGCAGCTCTTCGTCGCTCAGATGCATCCTGCAATGTACGGGGCGAAACGGGTTCTGGGCGAAATAGGGGATCCGGGGATCCATCGGCATGAGCTTGTCATAAAGGCGATAGTGGCTGTCGCTCCAGTCGTACCCGTAGATGCGGCTGAATGAGAGCGTGTGATTGCGCAGATCATGATGCCCGATCTGCGCGCCCTGAGCACCAAAGAGCTCTGATGCGGATTGCAGGAACACAGGCCACGTTTCGGGGTCGCACGCGGCTTCGTAAAGCGTGTCCACCGTCTTCAACAGGTGACGAAGGCGTTCGCTGGTCGGCTGACTATTCAAGACTCAAGGCTCCAATATGCGCGGTGCGTTCGACCCGTGATCGCCATCCGGGCCGAAACGATCACCCACTGAGGGACAGAAACGATTTGCAGTGCAAGTTCACGTTTGGGAACTGTCTGTCTCAATGCTCCGGACTACGATCTGTCGGATCTGACAAAGTAGATTTGATTTAACGAGCCCCCCTCCATGGAATTCGTGCAAACCGGTTTTGAGACCCTGCTACGCTATCCCACCCTCCTCCAGTTGATCGGGATCGTAGGCTTTATAACCTACGTGATCGGGTTCGGACTCGTCCAGCACGAGAAAATATGCGGCAACGGAATAGGGTATCCGGCCTCCAAGGTCTTTGCCGCACTCTGCGTGCTCGTCAGCCTTGTCGGGGCGTTCAACCTTGCGTCCTGCCTGATCCAGCTAAGCTATATCGTCATCGGCCTTTACGGGATCGCCGTGCGCCGCAAGAAGGCCAGGCCGGGTGGCACCGCACATGCCGAAACGACGCTTGCATCCCCATCGCAAAACATCGTCATTCTGGCCGGAGCTTCAGGCCAAAGGATGCCAGAGGCCGGGCTTGACCGGTGCGGTTAGCGGTTTGGGCATTGCGAAAAGGTGATGAAGCGCCGGACCTCCCGCGATGACCTTGAGGTCTCCTAAAGAGCGCGTGATCCAGACGCTGTGCTTAAAGGTTGGGGGAATTGCACTGGTGTCCCCTGCATATGCGTAACTGACCAGCACATCCATGGCCGCGGGTCTTGCAACGATCGCGCTCTTGTCGGTCATGATCTGGGCTCCGATCTTCAATACGCTTGTCGACTATATCGAGCGAGAGCGTTCCGGGCGTCTCGCAAGCGACAGAACAAAGAGCATTCGCATCCTGCACGCGATCCTGCATGAAGCGAGCGCCGTTCTCATAACCTGTCGGTTGCCCATTTGGTTTTTGGGGGCATTCACTTGCCTCAACGCTTTTGATTAATGTCAGCCTGACAATCACTTACGTCATTTAGACGTTTCTTTTCACATAAGACACGACCGCTGGCGTCCTGTTCCGTGTCCTACCGGACTTGCCCGCGACCTGTGAATTGCCGCCTCAAGCTTCGCCACCTTCGTGTCGGATCGCTTTGGGTCACGGCAGCAGGGTTGACTTGCCGGGCATCGGGCCTCTGATTGGCGTCCATCAGAGTGTTCGCTGGGAACACGTGGCGCGGCCATGTGCGGACGCCGGGAAACCGGGCGTTTCGTTTTGGCAGGTCCGCGTCACTTGGGCCAGCCGCGCCTTGGACGACAGATGAGGGATCCATGTCACCGATCATCACCCGTGTGCAGCAGGCGGATCTGCCTGATCTGCTGCCTCTTGTTGCTGCGCTGGCGGCGTTTCATGGCGACACCCCGCGCGCGGATCTGGCTGCGCTGCGGCGCGATATGCTGGGGCGGTCGCCCTGGATGCCCAGCTATGTGGCGCGCATTGACGGGCGCGCGGTGGGGTATGCCAGCCTTCTGCGCACCGGTCAGCTGCAATATGGGGTGCGGGGGATGGATCTGCATCATCTCTATGTGGTCGATGACCTGCGTGGGCAGGGGATCGGGGCGGCGCTGCTGGAGGCTGCGTGCCGGGCCGCGCGCCGGTTCGGGGCGGCCTATCTTGTGGTGGGCACCGATCCCGACAACCATGCGGCGCACCGGTTCTATACCGCGCAGGGCTTTGCGCGGCGCGATCCTGCGGCGCCAAGGTTTGTTCAGCGTCTGCAGGCGCCTGAGGGCTGATCCGGCCCATGTCCCGCCCCGCACGGCGTGCGGGTCTGGTCAAAGACGCCCCGGCGATCCGGTGCATTTCGTGATGGCGGGCGTCACAAAGCCTGATGAGACGGCGTCGCAAATGGGCTGGCGCGGCGTGGGTGCCGTGCCATAAGCGGGTCGGTGACCCAAGGAATGCCCATGACCGATCAGACCCTGACCCCCGAAAACAAGGACACGCCGCAGGGCCTTGGCTTTGCCATCGCGGCCTATGTGCTGTGGGGGTTTCTGCCGCTCTACCTCAAGGCGGTGTCGCATCTTGGCCCGGCCGAGGTGGTGGCGCATCGGGTGATCTGGTCGGTGCCGCTGGCCGGGGCGCTGCTGATCGCGCTGCGCCGCACCAAGGATCTGCAGGCGGCGTTGCGCAACCCGCGCATGCTGGGCATGGCGGTGGTGACGGCGACGCTGATTTCGCTCAACTGGGCGATCTATGTCTGGGCGATCGCGGCGGACCGCACGGTGGATGCCGCCCTGGGCTACTATATCAACCCGCTGTTCAGCATCCTTCTGGGGGCGCTGTTGCTGGGTGAACGCCCCACGCGCACGCAATGGGTGGCCATCGGTCTGGCGGGCGTGGCGGTGGCGATCCTGATCGGCTTTGCCGGAACCCTGCCCTGGGCGGCCTTTGGGTTGATGCTCAGCTGGGGGTTCTATGCGCTGGCCAAGAAATCACTGCCCATCGGCCCCAATCAGGGCTTTCTGCTTGAGGTGCTGATCCTGCTGATCCCGGCCCTGGGCTATGTGCTGTTTCTGGCCCAGACGGGGCAGGGCCATTTTGGCGGCCCTGACACGCTGTGGCTGATGGGGTGCGGGGTGGTGACGGCGGTGCCGCTGATCCTCTATGCCAATGGTGCCAAGCTGCTGCGCCTGTCGACCATCGGCATTCTGCAATACATCGCGCCGACGATGATCTTTGCGGTGGCGGTGTTCGTCTTTGGCGAAACCGTGGACCCCGCGCGCCGGATCGCGTTTCCGCTGATCTGGGCGGCGCTGGTGGTCTATTCGATCCCGCTGATCCGGCAGATGCGCCGCCGGGGGTAAAGGGGCGGGCTTAGCCCGCGTTCAGCGCGTCCTTGAATTTGAGAAACCGCGGATCCGTCATCACCCGCGCCTGCATCGCTTCGCGCAGGGCGCCGATGGTCTTGTAGGGGCGCATGACCACCTCGAAATGCGCGATCAGCCCGTCATCGTCCAGCGTCAGCAGATCGACGCCCACCGCGTCCAAATCGCCAACCTTGCATTCGAATTCCAGCGCCCAGTCCTTGCCGTCGCCCATCACGCGGCGATAGCGGAAATCGGAAAAGACCTGTCCAACATGGCCCAGCACCGCCGCCACCGGTTCGCGCCCGGTCCAGGTGGCAAAATAGGTCGGCGGCAGAAAACGCACGTTTTCGGCCAAGATCGTGCTGATCTGATCGTGATCGCCGCTGGCGATGATGTCGAGCGCCTTTTCGATGGTCGGGTGCATGGGATCCTCCTGTTTCGCAGGCAGACTGCGTCAGCCGGGCTGCGGGCTCAATCTTGACGTCGGGTTGCAGGCAGGTCAGGGAAAGCGCATGGCCGTTTCATCCGACTATACCCCGCCTCAGGATCCCATCGAGATCCTGCACGAAGATGCGCAGATCCTGGTGGTGAACAAACCCGCCGGGCTTTTGAGCGTGCCGGGCAAGGGCGCGCATCTGGCCGATTGCCTGATCGCGCGGCTGCAGGCGATCTTTCCTCAGGCGCTGCTGGTGCACCGGCTGGATCGTGACACATCCGGGGTGATGGTCTTTGCCATGACCGCCCATGCGCAGCGGCATCTGGGGCTGCAATTCGAAAAGCGGTACGTGAAAAAGACCTATGTGGCCGATCTTTGGGGGCTGCTGTCGCCGAAAACCGGCACTGTGGATCTGCCGCTGATCGTGGACTGGCCGAACCGGCCGCGCCAGATGGTCTGTCACGAGACCGGAAAACCCGCGCTGACCGACTGGAAGGTGATGCGCCAGCGCGACGGGCTGACCCGCGTGCGCCTGTTTCCGCAGACCGGGCGCAGCCACCAGTTGCGGGTGCATATGATGTCGCTGGGCCATCCGATTCTGGGCGATCCGCTTTATGCCGAAGGGCCTGCGCGCGATGCCGACCGCATGCATCTGCATTCCGAAGAGCTGCGGTTGAAGCATCCCGAAGGCGGCCGGTCGATGAAATTCCGCGCCCCCGCGCCGTTCTGACAGTTTCGGCATCGCCCCCCACAAGATCCTGAAAACACGCCTTTTCGGAGCGTCACCGGCGGGATCCCGCGCGGCTTTGCTGTGGGCGTTCGCGACCGTGCCCGCCTATCTCGCCAGGGGATGATGCCCGGCGGGCAGGCAAGAATTCTGTTGACACTTCATATTTGAAGCGGCTTTGTATATGAAGCATCAACCTTTGGGAGGAGGCGGATGATCCAGGCATCCACGCTGGCGCAGGAAGACTTTCTTGCGCAGACCAGCAAGATCACGATGCAGCTGCGCGGGATTGGCAAATCCTTTTCCGGGGTCAGTGTGCTGCGCGATGTGACTTTGCGCATCTCGGGTGGCGAAATCCACACGCTGATGGGCGAAAACGGCGCCGGCAAAAGCACGCTGGTCAAGATCATCAGCGGGGTGCAGGGGCCAAGCTTTGGCACCATCGAGATCGACGGCCAAGAGGTGCAGTTTTCATCGCCCGCCGAAGCCAATGCCCAGGGCATCGTGATCATGCATCAGGAACTGAGCCTGATCCCCGACATGACCGTTGCGCAGAACGTGATGCTGGGGCAAGAGCCCAAGATCGGCGGCGTGATCGTGGACAATCAGGCGCTGCGCGACACGGCGCGCGCGGCGCTCAAGAAATTCGGGTTCTCTCTTGAGGTGGATACGCTGGTGCGCGATCTGCGCGTGGGTGAACAGCAACTGGTCGAGGTCGCCCGCGCCCTGCTGATGGATGCGCGCCTGCTGATCATGGACGAACCCACCAGTGCGCTGTCCCAGGCCGAAGCCGACATCCTGATGGAGGTCGTGCGCGATCTGGCCCAGCAGGGCGTGGCGATTGTTTATATTTCGCATCGCATGGACGAGGTGTTCGAGATTTCCGACCGCGTGACCGTGTTGCGCGATGGTGATCTGATCGGCACCACGCTGGCGGCGGATGCCACGCCGCAGGATCTGGTGCAGATGATGGTGGGCCGGTCGGTCGAGATCAAACCGCAGGAGCGCCGCGTGCCCGCCAGTGCCGACGCCGTCCTGTCGGTGCGCGGGCTCAGCGCCGAAGCAGGCGGGCGCAAGGTGCTGCAGGACGTGTCCTTTGACCTGCATCGCGGCGAGGTGCTGGGCATCGGCGGTCTGCTTGGGGCAGGCCGGACCGAGCTGCTGGAAACCATTTTCGGCGCGCGTGGCGACACGTTTACCGGGCAGATCGACCTGCACGGCCAGCCTGTGCGCTTTACAACGCCGTCGGATGCGGTGCGCCATGGGCTTGCTCTGATCACCGAAGATCGCAAAGGCAACGGGCTGCTGCTGGACCGGTCGATTGCGGACAACGTGATCCTGCCACTTTTGCCGCTGCGGTCGCGCTTTGGCCTGCTGTCGCGGGCCGAACGCGACGCTCAGGCGCAGGATGCGATCACCCGTCTGCGCGTGGCCGCCACCGGGGTTGATCACGTGGTGGGCCGCCTAAGCGGGGGCAATCAGCAAAAGGTGGTTCTGGGCAAATGGCTGGCCACCGCGCCCAGCGTCCTGTTGCTGGACGAACCCACGCGCGGGATCGACATCGGCGCCAAGGATGAAATCTATGATCTGATCGGAGAGCTGGCGGATCAGGGCATTTCGGTGCTGTTTGCCAGTTCGGAAATCCCCGAATTTCTGGCGGTCTGTGACCGCATGATCGTGCTCTGTGACGGGCATGTCGCCGGAGAGCTGACGCGCGCCGACATGTCGGTGGACGCGATCAAGGATCTTTCCATGCAATTCGACCAAGCGTGAGCCGAGACATGACCATGACCGAAGCCCGACCCCCCGCTGCCGCGAAATCCGACCGCAACTGGCTGTTGCAGATCCTGGACAAGACCAAACTGTACTGGGGCCTTGCCGCGCTGATCGTGTTCGGCGCGCTGACCTCGCCCCTGTCATCCAAGGGCAACAACATCTTTCTGTCGATCGGCAACCTGACGGACATCCTGCGGCAGGTGTCGGTGACCGGAATTGTTGCCGTGGGCATGACGCTGGTGATCTTCATCGCGGGGATCGACCTGTCGGTGGGGTCGATCATGGCGCTTGGCACGGTCATCTGCGCCATGTTGCTGACCCAGACGGGATGGACCGCAGCCAGCCTGTTTTCGGTGCCTGCCGCCGGTGTGATCCTGTTTGTAGCGGTGGCCGCGCTGATGTTCTTTGTGCAGTCGCAATTGCGTGCGGCCAGCCCAAAGGATCAGGCGGGCCCGCCGTCACGGGTGCCATCGCTGGCGCTTGGCCTGGTGGTGGGGCTGGCGGCGGTGCTGTGGCTGGGGCTGCAGGTGGATGACAAGTTCGGCGTGATGGGCGTGCTGATCGCGGTGCCCTGCGTGGGCATCATCATGGGCACGATCAACGGCGCGCTGATTGTCTATGGCCGGTTGCAGCCCTTCATCGTGACGCTGGCGATGATGGTCGGCGCGCTTGGGCTGGCGCGAGTGATCGCGGGGCAGGATACGGCCGTCTACCCGGTCTATACCGGCAGCAACGCGGTTCAGGAATTCGACATTCTGCGCAGTCTCTTGTGGGGGGTGGTGCCGGTGCCGGGGCTGTTTTTCCTGGCCATCCTTGCGCTGTTCTTCGTGCTGACGCGCTTTACCACCTTTGGCAGCTATTTGCTGGCCATCGGCGGCAATGCCGAAGCCGCCCGGCTGGCCGGGATCAATGTGCGGCGCAATACGATCGTGACTTATGCCATTGCCGGCGGGCTGTCTGCGCTGGCGGGGATCCTCTATGTGGCGCAGTTCCGGCAGGGAAAGCCGGATGCTGGGCTTGGGCTCGAACTTGATGCGATTGCCGCAGTGGTGATTGGCGGCACCAGCCTGATGGGTGGGCGGGGTGCGATCCTGGGCACCTTTGTGGGGGTGCTGATCTTTGGATTTCTCAGCAACATCCTGCAGCTCAACAACATCGACAGCAACACGCAGCTGATCCTGAAAGGCGTGATCATCATCGCCGCCGTCCTGTTGCAGGAAGGTCGGATCGAAGAATTCCTCTCGGCGGTGAAACGCCGGATCCGCAGAGAGAAATAGCCCTGACCTCGCAGTTTGGAGGACCGGAGATCAGGGCGTTTGCCAGCCAGCCCAAGGGCTGAACCATGACAAGGGAGAAGATCATGCACAGAAGACAATTCGGCAAGAGCCTTTGCGCCGCAGCACTCGCCATCACGACCAGCGCGACCGCGCTGATGGCAGCAGACGACTATGTCATCGGCTTTTCGCAGGTGACCACGGTTGAACCCTGGCGGGTGCAGTTCAACAAGGATCTGCGCGCCGAAGCGGCGCTGCATGACAATGTCGAGCTGCTGATCGCTGATGCCAATGACCGCACCGAAAAGCAGGTCGCCGATGTGGAAAACTTCATCCGCCAAGAGGTCGACGCCATCCTGATTTCGCCCAAGGAGTCGGCCGGGCTGACCGGGGTGGTTGAACAGGCCACGGATGCGGGCATTCCGGTGTTCGTGCTGGATCGCAACGTGGATACCGACAAGTTCGTGCAATGGGTCGGTGGCGACAACGAACTGATTGGCCGCGCGGCGGGGCAGTTCGCGCTTGAAAAGCTGGGCGGCGCGGGCAACGCGTCGGGCACGATCGTGGAAATCTGGGGTGGCCTGGGCACGCAGGCCGCGCATGACCGCGCCAACGGCTTTCACGAAGCCTTTGCCGACGAAGCCGGCGTGACCTTCCTGCTCGATCAGCAATCGGGCGACTGGAAGCAGGATCAGGCCTATGACATCATGTCGACCGCCCTGCGAAATTATGAAGACATTACCATGGTCTATGGCCACAACGACCCGATGGCCTATGGCGCCTATCTGGCGGCCAAGGATGCGGGCCGGGCGGATGATATCCTGTTCATCGGCGTCGATGCGTTGCCCGGCGAAGGCGTGACCTGGGTGGCCAATGGCGAATTGGCGGCAACCTTCCTGTATCCCACGCCGGGGGCCGAAGGGCTGCGTCAGGCGCTGGCCTATCTGGGCGGGGCCGAGGTCGAAAAATCCGTGGTGATGGGCACTGAAGCGGTGACCAGCGACAATGCCGACGAGATCCTGAAGCGCAATGGGCTGAAGTGATCCGGGCGCGGCCCTTGCCCTCCTCCGAGGGTCGACAAGCTCTGCGCGGGTGCTTATGGCTCCTGCGCAGACTTGCTTTGAAATCCAGAGCTTAGCGATCATCGTGACCGAGCCGATTACAAGACTGCAGAAATATTCGGCCCCCGCCCTGGAAAAGGGGCTGGATATTCTCGAGCTGCTGTCGCTGCGCCCCGGCGTGGCGCTGACCCATGCCGATATCGCCAAGGGCATTGGCCGGTCCAAGAACGAGATCTTTCGCATGATGGTGGTGCTGGAAGAACGCGGCTACATCCGGCGCGGCGATGGCGATGTGTTCCTGCTGACGCCCAAGCTGGCCGAGCTGGGCGGCCATCGCAACCCGACCGGGCAGATGATCGAGATCGCCCGCCCGTATATGGCGCAGCTGTCGCAGCGCACCGAGCAGTCCAACCATCTGTGGGTGATCGAAGACAACAAGATGCGCGTGGGCGCGGCGGCGCGGGCGGCGGGATCCTATAGTCTGGCGCTGGACGAAGGGGTGCAGGCGCAGGTGTTCGCGTCTTCGGCGGGGGCGTGTTTTCTGGCCGCACTGCCGGATCGCGCGGCGCGCATCCAAAGGCTGGCCCAGATGGGCGAGCGTGTCAGCGACGCGGCCTTTGACGATTTCGATGTCGCGGTCGAAACCTGTCGGAGCACCGGGGTCAGCGTGCTGTCCAATGCCGAAAATGCGGGGATCGTGGAGCTTTCCGCCCCGCTTTGGGCGCAGGGGCCCAGCGGGGTTGTCGGGGCGCTCAGCATCCCGATGATCCAGACGGCTGACCGCCCCAATGAAATTGGTGTCGTGGCTGCGATGCTCAAGGATACGGTTGATGCGATCTGCGCCAAGCTGGCGCTGCTCGCCGTCTTTGACCAACCCGCCTGAGGCGGGCGTTTCCGGTTCAATCTCTGTCGGTGTCGAGTGCTAAAAGCCCAATTTCATTGAGCTTTTGTCTACCATTTATGCTCGGAATAAATGGTGCCCAGGAGAGGACTCGAACCTCCACGTCCATACGGACACTAGCACCTGAAG
>JAOXSC010000170.1 GCA_025800215.1 Marinibacterium sp. | reverse complement strand
CTCTAAACCCGCGCGCAACGGACAGCACGGGGGAGACAGCTAGGTGAGCACAGCCGCGATCATCGTTGCCGCCGGGCGCGGCACCCGCGCCGGAGGGGGGCTGGCAAAGCAATGGCGCCAGCTGGCAGGTCGCCGGGTGATCGACTGGACACTCGACGCGTTTGCCGGGCTTGATCATATCGTCCTGGTTCTGCCCGCCGATGACCCCGACGCCTGGGCGATGATGCAGGACAGCGGGCCGATTCTGGCGCGCGGCGGCGCCGACCGCGCCGAATCGGTGCGCAACGGTCTGGCCGCGCTGGCCGAGATTGCGCCCGACATGGTGCTGATCCACGACGCCGCCCGGCCCTGCGTATCGGCGCGGATCATTGCCGATGTGCAGCACGCCCTGACCCACAGCCACGGCGCTGCGCCGGGCCTGCCGGTGACAGACGCGCTCTGGACCGGGGCAGAAGATCAGGTGACCGGCACGCGCGACCGCGACGGCCTGTTTGGCGCGCAGACGCCGCAGGGGTTCCGATATGCCGATCTGGTAAAGGCCCACGCGGCCCATCCCGGCGGCGCGGCGGATGACGTGGCCGTGGCGCGCGATGCGGGCCTGACGGTCGCGATCGTCCCCGGCGACGCGGACAACCTGAAAATCACACGGCCCGAGGATTTTGCGCGGGCGGAACGGATCTTGCGAGGACAGCAGATGGATATTCGGCTCGGCAACGGGTTTGACGTGCACCGGTTCGGACCGGGCGATCACGTGGTGCTTTGCGGGATGAAGGTGCCCCATGGCCGCGGGCTTCAGGGGCATTCGGACGCAGATGTGGGGATGCACGCCGTGACCGATGCGATCTATGGTGCGCTGGCGGATGGCGACATAGGCCAGCACTTCCCGCCCTCGGACCCGCAGTGGAAAGGTGCCGAGAGC
>JAOXSC010000159.1 GCA_025800215.1 Marinibacterium sp. | reverse complement strand
CGACAATCCAGCCCCCCTTGGGGCGCACCTGCGCGCACCACGTCTGTGGCCTCATGGATCATCGCGTCGAAGAACTGGTTCAGCCCGTCAATATCGAGGGTTTCAAGCGTGGCATACCGGCTGCGCACGATCTCGAACGAGACAGGCGCATGCAAAAACCCCACCGCCGATCCCACCCCCGGATCCCGCGGAATGAGGATGCGGCGCACCCCGGCGCGACGGGCCACGCGGGTGGCGTGCAGCGGGCCATTGCCACCAAAGGCGATCATGGTGCGGCGGGCCAGATCCTTGCCTGATTCCACGGCGTGCATCCGGCCTGCGGCGGCCATGTTCTCATCCACGATGCCGCTGATTCCGGCGGCGGCCTCATCGGTGGTCAGGCCCAGCGGCGCGCCCAGATCGGCGGCAATCGCCGCCCCGGCAGCGCCGCTGTCAATCTGTAGACGCCCTTCGGCAAAGGCCTCGGGATCGATCAGCCCCTGCTGCACATCTGCATCGGTCACGGTGGCCGCAGACCCGCCCTTGCCAAAGGCGGCAGGGCCGGGTTCGCTGCCTGCGCTTTGCGGGCCGACCTGAATGCGTCCCAGCCGGTCGACCCCGGCGATCGAGCCACCCCCGGCGCCGATCTCGATCATCTCGAGAACGGGAATGCGCACCGGCATGCCGCTGCCTTTGATAAAGCGCTCGGCGCGGGCGATTTCAAACCGGCGGGCGGTCTGGGGGCGGTACTGATCAATCAGACAGAGCTTGGCTGTGGTGCCGCCCATGTCAAAGGACAGCACTTTGTCTGCGCCGACTCTTTCGGCGATACGGGCGGCCAGAATGGCCCCACCTGCGGGACCCGATTCCACCAGCCGGATGGGCAGCGCGGCGGCGGTTTCGACCG
>JAOXSC010000184.1 GCA_025800215.1 Marinibacterium sp. | reverse complement strand
GGCGGGATCACCCTTCATGTGGACCGTGTGCACGGGTTCAACAGCCACCACATCGCCGAAGCCGCGTTCAAGGCGGTGGCGCGTGCGCTGCGCCCGGCCGTCGAAACCGATCCGCGCAAAGCCGATGCAATCCCGTCGACCAAGGGCGCGCTGTGATGCTGACGGCCATTGTAGACTATGAAAGCGGCAATCTGCATTCGGCCGAAAAGGCGTTCCAGCGCATGGCGTCGGAAACCGGGCGCGGCACGGCCGTTGTGACATCGGACCCCGATACGGTGGCGCGTGCCGACCGGATCGTGCTGCCCGGCGATGGTGCCTTTCCGGCCTGTGCGGCCGAGCTGCGCGGGCAGTCAGGGCTGTATGACGCGCTGGTCGAAGCGGTCGAGGTCAAGGCCCGCCCGTTTCTGGGCATCTGCGTGGGCATGCAGCTGATGGCGCGCATTGGCCGGGAATATGAAGACACCCCCGGCCTGGGCTGGATCGACGGCGAGGTCGTGCGCATCACCCCCGACAACCCCGCGCTGAAGGTGCCGCATATGGGCTGGAACGATCTGGTGATCGACCATCCGCATCCGGTCTTTGCCGGGATCGAAAGCGGGCAGCATACCTATTTCGTGCATTCCTATCACTTCAAGGTCGCCAACCCGGCCGAGCGTCTGGCGCATGTGGATTATGCGGGCGACGTGACAGCGGTGATCGGGCGCGACACCATGGTCGGCATGCAGTTTCACCCTGAAAAAAGCCAGTCCACCGGGCTGCGCATGATTGCCAATTTCCTTGCCTGGGCGCCCTGACCCACCGGAGTTCTGCCATGACAAATTTTGTCTTTGACCCCGCCCCGCGCCCGGCCCTGCCGGTTGCGGGCAGCGATCTGCTGTTTCCGGCGCGCCGGGTCTATTGCATCGGGCGCAACTATGCCGCGCACGCGATCGAGATGGGCCATGATCCCGACCGCGAAGCGCCGTTCTTTTTCCAAAAGAACCCTGACAACCTGAATGCGTCGGGCCGGTTTGCCTATCCGTCGCAGAGCCGCGACGTGCATTTCGAGGCCGAACTGGCCGTCTGCCTGAAGTCGGGCGGCACCGGGCTTGATCTTGATGCCGCGATGGGGGCGGTTTTTGGCTATGCGGTCGCGCTCGACATGACGCGGCGGGATTTGCAGGGGGCGCAGAAAAAGGCCGGGCGCCCGTGGGAGATCGGCAAGGCGGTCGAAGGGTCCGCCCCGATCGGGCCGATCCACCGGATCGAAGAGACCGGCGTGCTTGAACGCGGCGCAATCACGCTGGATCTGAACGGGGATCGGCAGCAATCGGGCGATCTGGATCAGATGATCTGGAAAGTGCCGGAAATCATCGCCTATCTGTCCGAATATTTTGAACTGGCCGCAGGCGATGTCATCCTGACCGGCACCCCGGCCGGTGTCGGTGCGGTGGCGCGGGGCGATGTGATGGATGTGGCCATCGACGGTCTGGGCGGGATCCGCGTCACTGTCGACTGACGCGCCCGGATGATGGGGCGGGAGCGAGGCTCTGCCTCGCGCTCCGAGGTACTTTGGGCCACAAAGAAGGGCGCGCGCGCTGGATGCACGGATGTGGGGCGCGGGGCGGATCAGCCGCCCTGGCGCAGATATTCCATCACCGCGGGCCGGACCGATTGTTCGCCACGGTGGCGCGCATCGGCGATGATCTTGCGCAAGTCGGTGAGGTTTGAGCGCAAGAGCAGGCTTTTGACCGGGCCGATCGAGGCGGGACGCATGGACAGGTTGCGAATGCCGATGGCCGCGAGGCACAGGGCTTCGATCGGGCGCCCGGCATCTTCGCCGCAGAAACTGAGCGTGGTGTCCGAAATGGCACAGCGTTCGACGATGCGTTCGATGAGGCTCAGGAAGCTGACATTGAGCGTGTCGTAGCGGCGCCGGACGCGTTCGTTTTCGCGGTCGGCTGCAAAGAAGAACTGTTTGAGGTCATTGCCGCCGATGGAAATGAAATCGACCTCGTCAAAGAATTTCTGCGGTGCAAAGGCCAGGCTGGGGGTTTCCAGCATCGCGCCGATCTTGAGCGATTCGGGGATGGCATGGCCCAGACGGGTTTCGCGGGCGATGGCCTTGTCGATTTCGGCCCGCGCCGAGCGGTATTCTTCGAACTGCGCCACAAACGGGAACATCACCGACAGCGGCCGCCCATTGGCCGCGCGCAACAGTGCCTGCAGCTGCATGCGCAGCACGCCCGGACGATCCAGCCCCACCCGGATGGCCCGCCAGCCAAGCGCGGGGTTGGGTTCGTCATTGGGTTTCATATAGGGCAGGACCTTGTCCGACCCGATGTCGAGGGTGCGAAAGACCACCGTCTTGCCGCCTGCTGCATCCATCACGCGCTGGTAGATCGCCACCAGTTCGGTCCGTTTGGGCATCTGGTTGCGGATCAGGAATTGCAGTTCGGTGCGAAAGAGCCCCACGCCTTCGGCGCCGGAACTGTCGAGCGAGGGCAGATCGGCCATCAGCCCCGCATTCATCGACAGCGAGACCCGCGCGCCATCCTGGGTGACGGCCGGTTTGTGGCGTATCGAATTGTAGCGCTGCTGCGCCTGGGCCTGCATCGCCATCTTGTCGCGGAAGGATGCGGTGATGGAATCATCGGGGCGCAGGTGCACGACCCCGCGTTCACCATCGACCAGCACGTGATCGCCATTGAGCGCTTCGGTGGTGAGCCGTTGGGCATGCACCACCAGCGGGATCGCAAGCGCCCGCGCCACGATGGCGGCATGGCTGCCGACCGAGCCTTCCTCCAGAACGATGGCGCGCAGTTTGCGACCGTATTCAAGCAGCTCGCCGGGGCCGATATTGCGAGCGATCAGGATCGGATCGTCGGGCATTTCGGCGCCGGTCTGGCGCCCCTGCCCGGTCAGGATGCGCAACAGGCGGTTCGACAGGTCATCAAGGTCGGCCAGCCGTTCGCGCAGATAGGAATCGGTCACCTGACCCATGCGGGTGCGGGCCTGGGACTGTTCCTTTTCCACCGCCGCTTCGGCGCTGAGGCCGCTGGCGATGTCGTCTTCCATGCGGCGCATCCAGCCCTTGGAATTGGCGAACATCCGGTAGGCTTCAAGAACCTGAAGCTGCTCCTTGTCGGCGCTCTGGTTCATGTCGAGCATCTTGTCGACGCCCACGCGCAGCTCTTCGACGGCTGTGGTCAGCCGTTCAAGCTCGCGGGCGGGATCGTCAGCGATGGGGTTAGAGACCACCACGCGCGGCTCGTGCAGCCAGACCCGGCCTTCGGCGGCCCCTTCCTGGGCGGCGGTGCCCTTGAACATCACCGCCTGCTGGTGGCGCGCCTTGAGCGCGGCACCTTCGCCGACAAAGGCGCCCAGCTCGGTCATTTCGGCCACCACCATGGCGACGACCTCGAGCGCGTAGATTTCATCGGCCGAATAGTCGCGGCTGTCCTTGGACTGGACCACCAGCACACCCAGCATTTCGCCCAGACGCTGCACCGGCACGCCCAGGAAGGACGAGAAATGCTCTTCCCCGGTTTCGGGCATGTAGCGGAAGCCGCGCGCATTGGGGGCATCGGGGGTGTTGATCACCTTGCCCTTGCGGGCCACGCGCCCAACCAGACCTTCGCCCAGCTTCATGCGGGTCTGATGCACGGCATCGGGGTTGAGCCCCTGCGTGGCACAGAGTTCCAGCGTGTCTTCATCGCGGAAGAGATAGATGGAGCAGACTTCGGTCCCCATCGATTCGGCGATCAGCCGGGTGATCCCGTTCAGCCGTTCCTGACCTGCCTCATCGCGCGCCAGCGCGTCGCGCAGGCGGCCCAGAAGCTTGCGGCTTTCCGTTTCGCTACGATCCGAAATGGCCCTACCTCCCACAAGATGCGGCGTGTTTTCAGCACAGTGGTTTAACCACAGAGTGCGAGAGGTTGGAATACATTCGTTGCGCGGATCCGCCCTTGGGCGATCTGGCGCGCCTATTCTGCGCGCAGCACCGGCGGCAAAGGGTAAGCCGGGCTTAAGCCCGGCCTACGCCAGTGGTCGACAGCTGCGTCAGGCGGCCTTGTCGAGCTCGAAGGCTTCGTGCAGGGCCTGCACGGCAAGTTCCATATACTTGCGATCCACCAGCACCGAGATCTTGATCTCGGAGGTGGTGATGATCTTGATGTTGATGCCTTCCTGGCTGAGCACCTGGAACATCTTGGCCGCCACGCCGGTATGGCTGCGCATGCCGATGCCCACCACCGACACCTTGGCCACGCCCGCATCGACGTCGAGCTCGGCGAAGTTCAGCGTGCCGGCGCCCTTGATGTCGGCCAGCGCCTGCTCGGCGCGGCCCACCTGATCGGTGGGGCACGAAAAGGTCATGTCGGTGCGCCCATCTTCCGAGATGTTCTGCACGATCATGTCCACATTGACGCCATTGTCGCTGAGCGCGGTAAAGATCGTTGCGGCGATGCCCGGACGGTCGGCCACCGAAAGAAGCGTCAGTTTTGCCTCGTCGCGCGAATAGGCGACGCCATTGACCACGTTGTTTTCCATGATGTCCTCCTCGTCGCAAACGAGCGTTCCGGCCTCGTCCGACTGTTCTTCGAAGCTTGAGAGCACGCGCAGCTTGACCTTGTAGCGCATCGCCAGTTCCACCGACCGCGTCTGCAGCACCTTGGCCCCGAGCGAGGCCAGTTCGAGCATTTCCTCGAATGCGATACGGTCGAGTTTGCGGGCCGTTTCGCAGATCCGCGGATCGGTCGTATAGACCCCGTCCACATCGGTGTAGATGTCGCAGCGTTCGGCATCAAAGGCGGCGGCAAAGGCCACCGCGGTGGTGTCGCTGCCGCCCCGGCCCAGCGTGGTGATGCGGCCTTCGGGGCTGATGCCCTGGAACCCGGCAACCACGGCGACGCGCATGCCTTCGCCGAATTTCTGGTTGATGTTGTCGGTCGGGATCTCTTCGATCCGGGCCTGGCTGTGCGAGGAATTGGTTTTCAGCGGCACCTGCCAGCCCTGCCAGCTGCGTGCGGGCACGTCCATTTCCTGCAGCGTCAGCGCCATCAGGCCGGCGGTGACGTTTTCACCCGACGACACGACCGCATCATATTCGCGCGCATCAAACAGGGGCGAGGTTTCGTTGACCCAGCCCACCAGTTCGTTGGTCTTGCCCGACATGGCCGAGACGATGACGATCACGTCATAGCCTTTGGCCACCTCGACACCGACGCGTTTGGCCGCCCGGCGGATCCGGTCCAGATTGGCCACCGATGTTCCACCGAATTTCATAACCAGAACGGGCATGGGTTTGGCGTTCCTTGTTCTGCCTGCCGTCAAATCCCCGGTGTCTTAAGCGACCCGCACGGCAAGGGCAAGAGAGCCGCGCGCCACGCTTTACAAAGCCCGTGGCCGGGTGTCACAAGGTGACGAACGCAGTTTTCAGACAAACAGGGGTTTCCCATGCGCCCATCCGCCATCATCGCCACATGTCTTGCGCTGGCAGGTGCCGCACAGGCCCAGACCGCCGACGACAACGTCGCAGGCACCGACGGCACCAATGATCTGGGCCATCTGCAATGTGCCGCCAACGCGAGTGCCATTGCCGAAAGCTGCCCCTATGAGGTGCTGCGCAAGGATGACGGGACGCTGACGCTGCGGGTGCTGTTTCCCGGCGGCACGGGGCGGTCGGTCTATTTCGATCAGGGCGAGATCACCGGCGCCAGCACCCCCGAAGAGGTCAGCAGCGAAACCTTCAAGAGCGGCGCGATGCTGATCTATATCGGCACCGAAATGCGCATCGAAGTCCCGCCGGGGGTGATCACCCCCGCCGAATGATACGGGCGGATGCCCGCACTGCTCAGTTGGTCTTGCGCGTGGGAAGGAAAGGCAAAGGCGCCACCGGAACCCCGTCTTCGATCAGCTTGCGCGCCTCGTCCGGGCGGGCTTCGCCGTGGATGGCGCGCTCGGGCGCGTCACCGTCATGCATGGCGCGGGCCTGGCTTGCGAAATCCGTGCCGACATAGTCCGAATTCTTCTCAAGATGGTCGCGCATCCGCGCAATGAGCTGCTCAGCTTCGGAGTGCGGGGCCGACAAAGCACCCGGCTGCGGATCCGATTGCGGCACCTCTGCCCGAGACGGCCCGGCCGCGTCGCCGGTTGAGACGCGCGGCGCCATCATGCTCTTGGACACGTTGCTGCCGCCGCAGATCGCACAGGCCACATGGCCTGCAGCGGCCAACTTGTCATAGGCGGCCGCCGACTGGAACCAGCTGTCGAATGTATGGCCATCGGCACATTTGAGCGTATAGCGGATCATCATCGCCATCCTTTCCGGGGCGCCATTAGATAGCCGAGACGGGCCCAAGTGCAAGCGCTCCTCATGACTCAGTTCACTGCGCCGACAGCATGCGCGCGCGCAGCATCTCGATCAGATCTTCGCGCGGGCGGTCGGCATCAATGGCCAGGCGGCGCAGGCCGAACTGCACATGGGCGATCTGCTGGTAGTATTGGGCATAGACGTAATTCGTCGTCGCCCCGGCCAGCGCCCCGAGCACCGGCACGCTGGCGGCGGCCAGCTTCTGACCCAGCACCACCGACAGGCGCGGCACCACCGCCGAAATCACCCGGTTCATGGCAGGCCCGGTCAGGCTCAGCCGCACCGACAGAAACCCCAGATCAGCGCCGTCATCGTCTTCGAACGGGCCTGCGGCGGCAAAGACCTGAATGCAGTCGAATTTGACGTTCTCGGCCGTCGGATCGAACCCTTCGGCCCGCGCCGCGCCCTGAATGGCGCGCAGCAACATGGTTGTGGTCGCGGGCAGTTCCACCAGCGCGCCGGGGATGCCGCCCGCCCCGCCTGCCGCGCCCATGGCCGTGGCCAGCGCGGTGTTGATCCAGCGTTTCTGATCGGGCACCGCCCGGCGCGACCGGTCGGCGGCTTCGACCGCAGCCCACAGCGCCTGTTCGGAGGCCAGATCCAAGCCCGCCCGCAGCCCGCCCGGCAGGCGGTCAAGCAGGGTTTCGGCGCTGTCGCCAAGCGCGTTCAGCACCCTGATCCCGGCCCGGTTGGCGGCGCGATACTGGGCGGCGATGGCGTCCAGCTCGGCCTCAAGCTCGACGGGTGCGACGGTGATGATGTCCATGTCAGCCCCTTTCATCTGTAACCCAGATCGGGATCCGGCCGCGCCAAGTCAATGGCCCGGCGCAGATCGGGGCGTCAGCCGGCGCAGCCGTCCCACCGGGTCACATCCCCGTGCACCCCGTCCCAGACACCGGTTTCCACCGCATGGCCCAGGATGCGATCGGGGTTGGTGGGGGGCGGCATGTGCACCCCGTCAAGACGCGTAAAGCCAAAGCGCCGGTAATAAGGCGCGTCGCCCACCAGCATGACCCGCGACCAGCCTTCCTCAGCCGCCTTGTCGAGCCCATCAAGGATAAGATAGCCCCCCAGCCCTTCGCCCTGCCGGGTCGGGTGCACCGCAACCGGCCCCAGCAGCAGCGCGGCATGCGCACCCACGCGGACCGGGAAAAAGCGGATCGCGCCCCCAAGGATCCCGTCATCATCGCGCGCCACCCGGCACAGCGGGGCCACCGGCGCCACCCCGTCGCGCAGCCGGTAGGATGACAGCGCCTCGCGACCGGGTGCAAAGCACAGATCGTAAAGGGCCTCGACCTCCCACCAGTCCGAGGGTTGTTCCTGGGTCAGTTCGAACACGAAAGGCGCCTGTCTGTGGATCCTGCCATTTTTGGTGGCAATCGCCCTATCACGGCTCTAAGCCTTGGGCAAACAGCTGGAGATCCGCGATGTTCTACCGCCCCGAGGACGGCCACGGGCTGGCCCACAACCCGTTCAACGCCATCGTGTCGCCCCGCCCCATCGGCTGGGTGTCAAGCCGCGACAGCGCGGGGCGCAACAACCTGGCCCCCTATTCGTTCTTCAACGCGGTGGCCTATGTGCCGCCGCAGGTCATGTTCGCATCGACCAGCGCCAAGGCGGATCAGGACGGCACCAAGGACAGCGTCGCCAATATCCGCGACACCGGCGTGTTCTGCGTGAACATTGTCGAATATGCCGCGCGCGACGCGATGAACGCGACCTCGGAAGGATTTGCCAGCGACGTGGATGAATTCGAACGCGCAGGCATCGCATCGGCGCCCTGCGAAACGATCGACTGCGCGCGTGTGGCCGATGCCCCGGCGGCCCTGGAATGCCGCCTGACCCGGATCATCGACCTGCCGGGCGAGGCCAACAAGCTGGTGCTGGGCGAAGTCACCGGCGTCCATATCCGCGACACCTGCCTTGTGGACGGGCGGTTCGATGTCACGCGCTTCCAGGCCTTGAGCCGACTCGGCTATCGCGACTACGCTCGGGTTACGGACGTCTTCGAACTCAAACGCCCCGACGACTGATCCCGCATGGGCGGCTTCCCCCCACGCGGACCGATCGTCGCGAAGGGAGGAGGATCAAATGCCGGTCTATCATGTCACAGAAGGGATCGCCGCCAATCTCAAGCTGGTGGATTATCTGTTTGCACGGGTGTTCAACGAAGGTGTGCTCGACAGCGGCAGCGCCACCGAAGCCCGACTGACGGTCGGGACATTTTCAGCCGTCGTGACGGGGGCGGATCTGACCTATGGCGGGTCCGGGGCCCCGGCGCTGACCGGGGGCACGCTGACCAGCCTGATCTTCACCTATCGCATCGGCTATGTCGCCAGCTTTACCGAGCTTGCGCTTGACGTCGAAACGCTGGCGCAAGCCGCCAGCGCCGAAGCCACAGGGACCGACATAGGCGCGTTCGAAGCGCTGCTCTATCCGCTCGACTGGACCATCCTATCCAACAGCAGCAATTCCAGCTTTGCACGGGACGAGCTGAGCTATGACGGTGTCCCCATCGCATATAGCGGTGACAATCTGGTGCGGCTGGAATGGGGCAGTGACCGCTTTTTCGGCGGGGCGGGCAATGACACCATTCTGGGCAACGGCCGGCGCGACACGATCTTTGGCGGGCTGGGCGACGATTCCCTGCGCGGCGGCGGCGACAATGACCTGCTGCAGGGCAATATGGGCAATGACACGATCCTGGGCGGCGGGCTGAACGACACGCTTGGCGGCGGCCGGGGCAACGATGTGCTGGATGGGGGCGCGCGCGATGACCTGCTGAAGGGACGGCAGGATCAGGACACCCTGATCGGCGGGGCCGGAAATGATACCCTCTTCGGCGGCAGCGACGGGGATGAATTCCGGTTCGTGACCACAGGCGAGGCTGAGCGCGATCTGGTGCAGGATTTCGAAACCGGGCTCGACACGATCACGATCTACACGGACGAAGAGGTCAGCTGGGCCGACACCGGCCGCGGTCTTCGGATCGACATCGGATCCCATGTGATCTGGGTGAAAGGGGTCGACAGCACCGATCTTGACCCCGGCAGTCTCCAGATCTTCGATCTGGCATGACCGGCAGCCGGAACGCATCGCCCCGACTGCCCGCCTGATCTGCCGCTTAGTGGCCGCCCAGGATCCCCGTGCGCACCGTGTAATTCACCGCGATTTCGTATTCGGGATCATCGTCGCTATCGACCATCAGATGGCCTGCGCGGCTCAGCAGGCGGTGACAATCGCGGCTGAGATGGCGCAGCTGAATCTGCTTGCCTTCGGCCTCGTATTTCGCCGCCACCGCTTCGATGGCCTGCAGCGCCGACTGATCAGCCACCCGGCTGTTGGCAAAATCCACAACCACCGCATCGGGATCGTTGCGCGCATCAAAAAGCTCGGTGAAGCCATCGGCCGAACCAAAGAACAGCGGGCCCTGCACCTTGTAGATCTTGGCGCCATCTTCGCCCTCTTCCGTGGTGGCGTAGATGCGCTTGGCATTGGTCCAGGCATAGGCCAGCGCCGACACGATCACGCCGACCACCACGGCCACGGCAAGGTCTTCCATCACGGTAACCACGGTCACCAGCACGATGACAAAGGCATCCATCAGCGGCACCTTGCGCATGATCTTGAACGAGTTCCACGCAAAGGTGCCGATCACGACCATGAACATCACCCCCACCAGCGCGGCCAGCGGGATCTGTTCGATCAGGGGCGATCCCACAAGGATGAACAGCAGCAGGAACACCGCCGCCGCG